>JAYTOF010000275.1:0-8341 GCA_043747955.1 Chitinophagaceae bacterium | reverse complement strand
AAATTTGCACAATAAAAAATTACGGGATTGCAAATTTCATTACAACGATGAAGCCAGTGGTAAAGACAAAGACCGTATTGCAGAAAAACAAAAAGAGAGTACTATTTTTATAACCGAAGGTGACAGTGCCAGCGGTAGTATTACCAAAGCCCGAAGTGTGGATACACAGGCGGTGTTTAGTTTACGTGGTAAACCATTAAACTGTTATGGCCTTACCAAAAAAGTAGTTTACGAAAATGAAGAGTTCAACCTTTTACAACATGCTTTAAATATTGAAGAAGGTTACGAAGGCCTGCGGTATAACAATATTGTGTTTGCTACCGATGCCGATGTGGATGGCTTGCACATCCGTTTATTGCTGATGACTTTTTTTTCTCCAGTTTTTTCCCGATCTGGTAAAAAACGGGCATGTTTATATTTTAGAAACACCTTTGTTCCGGGTTAGAAATAAACAGGAAACCATTTACTGTTATAACGAAACCGAAAAACAAGAAGCTACCAAAAAACTGGGTAACAAACCCGAAACAACCCGTTTTAAAGGTTTGGGAGAGATAAGTCCGGATGAGTTTGCCCGGTTTATTGGAGAAGATATGAAGTTGCAGCCGGTGATGCTTTTACCCGAAACGCATATTCAGCAATTACTTGAATATTATATGGGGAAGAATACGCCGGGCCGCCAGGATTTTATCATTGAAAACCTGAAATTTGAAATGGATCTGGTGGATGACACAATTAAAAATTAAAAATGATTCATATCGTATTTCAGGAAGCAGATATAGCTGCATTAGAAAAAAGTTTTGAACTGGACGGAACATTGAGGGCCGATATTATTCAGATAAAAGATGACTATGCGGTTGGCCCCATAACTGATCTATATTCCGGAGAAGGCATTGAAGCCCGTAAAGAATGGTGGCGTGATGTTTTAGCCGGTGGCGATTATGATGGACACGTTGATAGCGGTAAAGTTGATGACACTAAAGCGGTTGAAGAATTAAAAGAGCGACTCAATATTGATGCAGAAGAATTTGTATGGATTTGGGCTGCACAAAACAAACATGATGTTAGCGGTTATTATTGGCTGATGAGCCAAGTAAAGGATTACCAGGGCAGGATACATATTTTGTACCTCAACAATCTCCCTTTTTTAAATGAAAAAGGAAACCTGTTTTATCCCGAAAATTTATTTGAGATCCCCGCCAAAGAATTTTTGAAAGCAAAAAAACTGGCCAGGCAAATAACACCGAGTGAATTTGAAGTTGACCCAGATGAATGGACTAAACTCTGCAATGAAAATAAGGGCGTTCGTTTGCTCGAAGGCGGAAAGAAATTAGTGCAGGAAGATTATGATTTTTATGATGCAGACATAAAAAAATTAGTAACCGGCGATTGGCAGAAAGCATCAAAAATTATTCATACTCATCTTACCAAAGTAAAAAACACAACCGGCGATGCATATTTATTATGGCGTTTAAAATTGATGATTGAACAGGATATGTTTGATGTGCAGGGTACCATTGGCAAGATGAAAGAGTTTGAGATCAAGTTGAAATCGAAGATAACAGAAGCAGTTTCATAATATCGAAAAACATTTCGGACAATAGCTCGTGGGAATAATACAATTAAATCTTGCATCTTGAAAAACATTATCAAACTTGAGGGAATGGCTATGCTTATTCTCAGTATTGCCTTACTGTGGTATTGGAAAACTCCCTGGTGGTGTTATCTGTTAATGATATTGGGACCTGATATCAGTATGCTGGTTTATCTTATCAATAACAAAGCAGTGGCTTTTTGTTATAATCTTTTTCATCATAAGAGACTGGCTGTGCTGATCTTCCTTGCGGGTCTTTATGTTGTTTCTGATATTTTTGTAGTTGCAGGAGTTATTTTATTCGGACATTCCTCCATGGACAGGATGTTTGGGTATGGATTAAAATATGAAGAAGGATTAAAATTTACCCACCTGGGTACAATTGGAAAAAAGGAGCATTGAAAATTGAAATGTATTGAGAATGAAAACGAATAAATAAACGAATTTTATAAATCAAAAACGTAAACATCCTCCCTCTCATTAAGGAGAGGGCTGGGGTGAGGTAAAATGGCGAACAGTAAAAAAACAAAAGAAGAATACGAACACACTGATGCCGGTATTGGCGGCCAGTATAAAACCTGGTTCCTGGATTATGCCAGTTACGTGATACTGGAAAGGGCCGTGCCTGCAATTGAAGATGGGTTAAAGCCTGTTCAGCGCAGGATACTGCATGCCATGAAGGAAATGGATGATGGCCGTTTTAATAAAGTTGCCAATATCATCGGGCAGAGTATGCAGTATCATCCGCATGGCGATGCATCTATTGGCGATGCATTGGTTAACATGGGGCAAAAAGACCTGCTGGTAGAAACCCAGGGAAACTGGGGTGATGTGCGTACCGGCGACGATGCCGCTGCTGCAAGATATATTGAAGCAAGACTGAGCAAATTTGCTTTGGAAGTTGCTTTTAATGCAAAAACTACCGAATGGGCCTTAAGTTATGATGGCCGTAAGAACGAACCGGTAACCCTGCCCATGAAATTCCCTTTACTGCTGGCACAGGGAGCCGAAGGTATCGCTGTTGGACTGGCAACTAAAATTTTACCGCATAATTTTTGTGAACTCATTGAAGCTTCTATAAAATATTTACGTGGCAAAAGATTTGAACTGTTACCGGATTTTCAAACCGGGGGTACTATTGATGCCAGTAATTACAATGATGGTGTTCGTGGAGGTAAGATCAGGGTGAGGGCCATTATTGAAGAGCAGGATAAAAAGACACTGGTCATAAAAAGTGTTCCATATGGCGTTACTACCACCCAGTTGATGGAGAGTATTGTAAAAGCCAATGACCAGGGAAAAATAAAAGTAAAAAAAGTAACTGATCATACCGCTGCTGATGTGGAAGTTATTATTGAACTGGCCCAAGGTATTTCTCCCGATATCACTATCGATGCATTGTATGCATTTACCGATTGCGAAGTGAGTATTTCGCCTAATGCCTGTGTCATCGTAAAAAATAAACCACAGTTTTTAAAAGTAAGTGAGCTGTTAAAAACAGCAACAGATAATACAAGGGACCTGTTAAAAAAAGAACTCGAAATCAAACTGGCCGAGTTACATGAAAAATGGCACTATACTTCTTTGGAGAAAATTTTCTTTGAAGAAAAGATCTACAAGGAGCTGGAAAAGAAGCATGAAACCTGGGATAAAGTACTGCAGGCTATAGATAAAGCATTTACACCCTTTAAGAAGCTGCTCAAAAGAGAAATTACCCGTGAGGACATAATCAAACTGACCGAAAAACCGGTGCGTCGAATTTATAAACTGGATATTGAAGAACTGAACGACCAGATAAAGGGATTGGAAGCTGATATCAAACAGGTTAAACATGACCTGGCAAATCTTACAGATTATGCAGTTGCCTATTACGAAAACCTGTTAAAGAAATTCGGAAAGGGCAGGGAGCGTAAAACGGATATCAGGCATTTTGATATCATTCAGGCTAAAACAGTAGCCATTGCCAATATTAAGCTTTATGCAAATTTTGCAGATGGATTTATTGGAACCGGGTTAAAGAAGGATGAACTGGTTGCTGAAGTTTCTGACCTGGACGATATCATCGCTTTTACCAAAGGCGGTATCATGAAAGTGGTAAAGGTTTCTGATAAAGTATTTATCGGTAAAGATATTTTGCACGTGTCTGTTTTTATGAAGACAGATGAACGGACAACCTATAATATGATCTATGTTGACGGGAAAACGGGTATGAGTTTTGCAAAACGTTTTAATGTAACAGCGGTAACCAGGGATAAAGAATATGATCTTACGAAGGGCACAGATAAAAGCCGGGTACATTATTTTACAGCCAATGCCAATGGCGAAGCGGAAGTTGTTAAAATAATCTTAAGTCCTAATTGCAGTGCCCGGAATAAAGAATTTGATTTTTATTTTGAAGAACTGGATATTAAATCAAGGGGGAGTATTGGTAACCAGGTTACTAAATACCCGGTCAAATCGGTTAAATTTAAAGAGGCCGGAAACTCTACGCTGGATGCAAAAAAACTTTGGTTCGATAATAAATTCGGCAGGCTTAATACCGATGAAAAAGGAGATTACCTGGGTAAGTTTGAAGCAGAAGACAGGCTGCTGGTTATTTATAATGATGGTAACTACGAAATAACCGACCAGGAATTAAAACAACGGTTTGAGACTGAAAAAGTGTTACTGATTGAGAAATTCAATGCGGATAAAATAATAACTGCCGTTTATTTTGATAAAGAGAAAATTCAATACAGTGTGAAGCGGTTTAAAATAGAAACATCAACTTTGCACAATAAATTTTTCTTTATAAAAGAAGGAGATGGCAATTACCTGGAAGCAGTTACCACAGATGATGAGCCAATACTTGCCATGCAAAGCGGAAGGGGAGCACAGGTGCGCAAAGCAAAAATTAAAATAATCAAGGTGGTGGAAGTAATGGGCTGGAAAGCATTGGGGAATAAGCTGGCAGACTATAACAAATCCATTGAAATGCAATGGGTGCCAAAGCTTTCGAACAATCTACAGGCTGAGTTGTTTGAATAGTAAGCAAAATATAAAAGTTTAATATGCGGTACTGTTTAATCTTAATTTTTATCATTGGGTCTTTTAGTGTTGTGGCATCTGACAGCTTAAGTTTCAGTAAAACTGAAATTATATATGGCCGTAAAGATGGGATGGCGCTGACCATGATGATGTTAAAGCCATCTCAAAAGGTAAATGGTAAAGCGATCATCAGTGTACTTAACGGCAACTGGATCTCATCTCAGCGAATGATTGATGCTTTTTTGGTCAGGTCGAACCAGTATCTGGAAAGCGGGTATACACTATTTGGGGTAATGGTTAGTTCACAGCCAAAATTCACGATTCCTGATGAGATCATTGATTTAAAAAGAGCTGTACGTTTTATACGGTATAATGCCCGGGAATATGGAATTGATGCAAATAAGATCGGAATCACCGGGTCATCATCGGGTGGCCATTTATCTTTAATGATTGCAACAGCAGATGATATTAGTGATCCTAAATCAAATGACCCGGTTGATAAAGTATCCAGCAGGGTACAGGCTGCCGCTGTGTTTTATCCGCCTACTGATTTTATAAATTTTGGCGGGGAAAATACAGCAGGTACAATTAACCAGGCCGGGTTGGTATTGACAGGAGTTGCTGCAGCATTTGATTTTAAATTCTGGAATGATACTACCAGAACTTTTGTTACTATAACGGATACCAAAAAAAGACTGGCAATTGCAAAAGAGATCTCCCCAATAAATGCTGTAAGTGCAGATGATCCGCCGGTCATCATTATTCATGGCGATAAAGATGTGTTGGTTCCCAAACAACAGGCAGAATCTATAATCGCCCGGTTTAAAGAAGAAAAAGTTACCTGCGAACTGATCATTAAAGCCGGGGGTGGTCATGGATGGCGTAACCGGGATGAAGAAGAAAAGAACTTTGTAGATTGGTTTAATAAATATTTAAAATAGTATACTGCTTCATTAAACCTTACTTTCGCTTTTACAAAAAAAAGTAAGCAAAGCTGCTGATGATAATACTTGAACTTTTTACCCGAAATGATTTTCATCAATTAATTAACTGGATAGATTCAGATGAGCTGTTGACAAATTGGGCCGGTTCTTTATTTTCATTTCCCTTAACCCCAGAAAGCCTGGAATGGTATATTGAGGATACCAATGTGCTGAATAGTTCAGATGCGTTTGTTTATAAGGCGATTGAATCAGAAACGGGAAATGTTGTGGGTCATATTTCATTAGGTGGAATTAGCTGGAAAAACAGATCCGCACGAATTACCAGGGTATTGGTTGGCGATACAGCTGATCATCGGAAAGGAATATGCCAGCAAATGACAAGAGCCGCATTAAAGATCGGATTTGAAGAATTGGGCCTGCACCGCATCAGCCTGGGTGTTTACGAAAATAATAAAGCAGCATTGAATTGTTATCTTAAATCCGGCTTTAGTATAGAAGGCGTTTCCCGGGATATCTTTTGGTATAAGGAAACTTTTTTAAGCATGATTGAAATGGGGGTTTTGGAAACAGAGTGGAAGACCCTGAATCCTTAAAATACATAAGGCAGTATTGCTTTTCTTTCTGACGGGTAATTTTCAAATTTATTTTTGTACCACCGGTGATGCGCTATCGCCCTGGGTATGAGGTTTGCTGCAGACCATATAAAAAAAGCTACTGCCGGCATGTTCCAGCAAAGGATGGCAAAACCTGCCCATTCAATTAATTCTCCCAGCATATTCGGGCAACTGATAAAAGTAAATAGCCAGCCCCTTGGTATTTTATAATCTGTTTCATCGGGATTACGTAAATGAATTAAAATAGTATCCGATCTCCAGTTTATCCATAGCCCTAAAAAAAATAGAATGGCACCTGCTATAAACCTGATATCAGTCAGCCAACTCAATGAATAGCTGGCAAAATTGGTAAAATAATAGCCAAGCAAAAAGGTATTGGCGAGGTTAAAGAAAATTCCGGAAACCAGGATCAGCAAAGGCATTTTTTTTCCACGGGTATGTAATCTGAAAGGGAAGATAAATGTGCGGTTAAAATAATGAAGGCAGAATAAACCTATCATCAGTTCAGCAGCTACATTTTCCCCTGAAAAATTTTGTATAAAAAAAACGATCATTACTGCCAGTGCCGGTAATTCCATCATCAGCCAGCCATAATGATTATCAACCTGGGGGCCCCATTTGGCAGAAGCATGGCGGCCATAAGGGGCAGCAATTTTAAGTAATAAAAAAAATATTAAAACAGCAATGCTTATCCATGTATAAAATATTATCTGATAAGTAGAAAAAGGAATAAGCATATCCGGAAAGCAGAATAGCAGGTTTGGTAATTTTAATCAAGATAACCTTTATTCTTAAACCAATGGAAAGTATCATGTATTGTTTCTTCAAATGGCCGTATTGTATAATTTAATTCTGTTTTGGCTTTAACACTGCTGATACACCGGTTACCAGTAAACAATGCTCCCAATGCTTCAACTGTATAGAGTGGTTCTTTCTTTGTAAGGGCGGCAAATAATTTAACAACAGGCAATCCGAGTTTTGCGGCAAAAAGAGATAATGCCACCGGTTTTATTTTTTTTGAAGACGTCGTAGATAGAAATTGAGCAAGTTGCTGAAGGCTATGCCATTTTCCGCCAAGCAGGTAAGCTTCACCGGGCCTGCCCATGGTTGTGGCATTTATTATTGCATTGGAAACATCCCGGCAATCGCAAAAATCAAAGCCTCCGTTAAAAATAAAGGGTAAGCGGCCATTGTACATATCAATAATTACCTTGCCCATAAGGGAGGGCTTATAATCGTAGGGACCAATGATAGATGTAGGGTGAATAACTAAAACTTCCATTCCCCGGTTATTGGCAGCCAGGGCAATTTTTTTTCCTGCCTGTTTAGAGCGGTCGTAAGCAAAAGCTTTATCTGTAACAGGTTCCCGCTGTTCATCCAGTATTTCAAAAGAGGGTATTTGCTGATAAGCATGAATAGAACTGATATGAATAAATCTTTTTATTCCAGACTGTAGTGCCTGATCAATTGCTGATTGGGTGCCTTCCACATTGGTTCGGTGAACAAGACCTTTGGGGTCGCCGTTTACAGATATTAATGCAGCACAATGAATTACCGTATCACAATCCTGCATCAATGTTTTTAAAATGCCCGCCTGCAGCATATCTCCTTTCACAATATCAACCTGTACATTATCAATTGCGCGGAGGTCATTATCTCTTACTAATATATTAGCCGGAATTTTTCTTTTGGAAAGTTCCTGTAACAGAGCAGCGCCTAAATGACCTGCTGCACCGGTTAATGCAACTCTCATTTATTTTAATTTGAAATAGTTGAAATAAGTATTAATCATTGAACAACTGATATACATGACTTAAAATAAAAACAGCAGAATATTTCTGCTGTTTTTAAGTAAAAATTTCAGTTTATCACCGCTGTTAAAATATTTTAATAACCCCTTCGGTTATTATTATTAAATCCACCCCTGTTCTGGCCACCCGGTTTAAATCCACCTCCTCCCGAAGGGCCAGGCTTCTCTTCTGCTTCTTTAACAATTAAAGGCTTTTTACCCAGTGAAATATCTTTCAGGTTATCTATAGCATCTTTAGCTTCTTCACGGTTTGGCATATCAACAAAAGCAAATCCCTTGCTTTTTCCCGTTTCCCGGTCCATAGCTACTCTTGCCGTAGCAACTGTTCCGAATTTTTCAAATATTTCCATCAGTT
>JAYTOF010000274.1:0-8781 GCA_043747955.1 Chitinophagaceae bacterium | reverse complement strand
TTATTGATCTTCATTCCGTCAATCCAGTTAACCGGAAAGTGTTTTTGTTTATCTCTCATGTTAGGCTTCTTGATCTTGAATAATACGTTCACAAATAATAATGCTGTTTTCTGTTACCTGGTTTTCCCTGATGGTTAATTCCGGATCGAGGATCCGCTGGCGTTGATACCATTTTGGTTTTATCCTGAACCACCATTCTTCCGGATTATTATGGCTATCGGTAAACTCAATAGGTGTTTCACTTTGAACTTCATTATAATCGTTCAGAAAATGGTAGTACAATTCTCCCAATAACATGGCTTCGGGCCCTTTTGCCCGAAAATTAGTTTTTAAATTTTCATTCGGTTTTTTAGCTATTTCAAAAGCAATGACCAGTATTTTTTCATTTACTTTTTCGTCGGGTAATTCAATAGGGGCATTAATCGGGTAATACCAGGTTGCAAAAACAGGTAAGGGTATTTTATAGGCAGCCTCAAAGGTATACAGCAGCACGATCGGTACAAAAAAACAAAGGGTGGTCATCAACATCGGAAAAAATAAAAAATCCTTGTCTTTAAGAAAATACTGCAGCGATGAAAAAATGACTATGGTAAAAAATATCAAAGAAAATCCAAATAATATTTCACCGATGATCACCTTGTTCCTGTTGTTTTTATTTGATGCAAAATACTGTTTATGAAAAAACAGTACGTGAATAAATCCAAAAAATAAATAGATAAAGGCAAGGACCCAATAAATGGTAAACAGGTGGTCTGTAATAAAAGTTGCCAGGTAGGCGCCACCGGATATTCCAACGGATGAAAGTCCGCCCCAAAGGATCGGCTTTTTAGATTTGGAAGCAAAGCTGTCGGCGAAATTCTTTACCATAAAGATCATGGCCATTGCACATGCAAAAAAACTGCCTATATACATCCAGAAAAATTTGATCAGCATATTTTTTAGCTTTTAAATTACCATCCTAAAGGGTTAGACTGAAGCCCAGGATATCTTCAGTTTCAACATCTACGGCCGGCAGAACTGTATACTCAAATATAATATCAATTTGTAAAGGAATAAATATTTCCTCAAATTGTTTTAATAATTTACCATAAGCACCGTTTTGCCGGTATGCTTCTATTTCTTTCTTTGTTATATTTTCTATCTTAAATTTCCAGGTTAAGGAAGGTTCCCAAAAATTATTGCCAATGACCATATTAATTCCTAACTCGGTCAATTCGTTACTCATTTCCGACCCGGGAACCCTGTGTTCATAAATTTCTTCCTGTGCAAACAGTATGGGTTTATCAAGAATAAGTTCCAATGCTTTTGCTGTTTGTTCAATATCTCCTTTGATCATTTTTACCCAGGGCATGATCTGTACCAGTTTTTTTGCCGGTTCATCAGGCAATCCGGCCGGGATATTCCAAAAATCGAATAATTCACTTTTGAGGTCACCATTTAAAATCCCAAAAGCAAGATTTACCTCTTCCTGTTCCACCAGGGTTGAATACCGGAAAAATTCCTGTTCCACAGGCCGGAAAAACTTTCTTGCCATTTTTTCTTCTTCCCTGAACCGACGGTACTCTTCAGACATTTGTGCGGTGGTAGATGTCCTGCTGTTACCTCTTGACTGATGAAACAGGCCTTCGGGTAAACGATCATAAATTCCATCCCTGTTGATCACCAGTTCCATAAGCCGTTCATTTGTTTCTGCCTGCACATCAAAACGGATATCATCAATTTCATTCCTGAAGCTCTTTTTGAAATTACTGTTGGATATTAACCTGATATCATTAAAAGACAGGCCGTTAGCCATCATTTCTGCACAAAATGTTTCTGCCCTCAGAAATGTATGTGCCGTAGAATTGTATTCTTTTTTATGTTGCATTACCGGTATTAAAATTTGGCTGTTACCCGTGAAGATTTAAGGTCAGCAGGCTTTTCCTGAATAGTGTTCAGTGCTTCGAAATTAATTATAAATAACTTAAAAATGAAATTCTTTCCGGGATTGGTTAATAAAACTCAGAATCCGGGAATACCTGAAATTCAGTTTCATTATACATCATTAATTAAAAAAATATTTGTTTCTTTCTTTTTTTGTTGTAAAATTGCTATAGGATTTCATAATCCTCTTTTCCGGAATACTATAAACAATATCCCCTTTTATTAAATTACCTGTTAGCCAAGCAATTTAATCTTTTTCAAAACGAAAAATGATTTTACCATCCTGAAGAACCTATTTTGATCATTCAACATTTTTAAAAACTATAAAATTTAATGTTATGAGTTTCAAAGCAAAATTTAAAGCAGGAGCAATTGAATTAAATGTATTAGAGGTTTCTTATTCACTATCACAGGATGTGGATGCAACTGGCCGGGCTTCATCTGTTTCCCGGGGCGGTACAATTAGCATTACTGTTGAGGGTAATAATGGTACTGAACTGTTTGAATGGATGTGTAACAGTTTTGAGCGGAAGGATGGCAGTGTTATTTTTATTAAGCGTGACTCTGATGCTACACTTAAAGAGTTGAAATTTAAAGAAGCGTATATGATCGCTTTTAATGAAAGTTTTAGTTCGGTTGGAAAAGATCCGCTTTCTGTTAGTTTTACCATTTCGGCCAGGGAAATAACTATGGGAAGCGGTACCCATATAAACGAATGGGTTTAAAATTGAATGCAGGCAATACATCATAGTATTGTATTAAACTATAAGGTTAATCTATGCACAATCAATTTTTTTGGTTGTGTATAGGTAATCTATATATAGCCAATCATAATTTAATTTCATAAACTATGGCCTTTCAACTTATACATACAACCATTCGGGTTGAAGGGAATGATGCTGATATCATTTTCTCCAACCTCATGATCAATCAGCAGATGGCCGATGTAAATTCATTTAATTTTACCTGGCGCCAACCCGAAGGAGAAGCCTCCTTGTCAGCGCATATTTCTTTTTATAGAGATCACCTGGCTAAAGAAGTAACCATAACCATCGGCGATAATTTTACTTTTAAAGGCATCATTTACGCAATAAACTGTAACAACGAGGACAGCCTTGGTGTTACTTATGATATTAGCGGTAAAGGCTTATTCGAAAAATTGAACCAGCTACCGGAATGTAAATCATTCTATAAAAAAAATATCACCCAGATTTTTAATGCGGTAAACAATACTGAGGGTACCACACTTAACCTTTCGCCAACAAATACCGGCGAACTATTTTATACCGTTCAGTATAACCAATCGGGTTTTTCTTTTTTAAGAATGATGGCAGCCCGCTATGGTGAATGGCTTTATTATAATGGAACAGAAATGGTTTTAGGAGCACCAACAGGTGAAGCAATTGCTTTAAACAATGGCCAGGATATTAATCATATCGACATCTCTGCTAAATTGGTAAAAAGCCCGCAAAACAATGCTTCTTTCAACAGGCATACCGGCGATGTAATAACCCATCAGCAGCAAACTAATACCGGCCAGGGATTTATTGGGGCCGCTCAGCAGGCTGGTGAAACAGCATATGGGGGTAACCAATCCATGACCAATATATCTGCAGCTGCAACACCACAGTTATTAACCGATATGAGTACCCTTAGCCAGCAGGCCGCTGCTGCCTCCGCAGTAATTTTAAGGGCCCGCAGTAATAACAGCATCTTAAAACTGGCAGATAAAGTAAAAATACTGGATCCGGCCGGGCATAGTTCGGGTGAATACTATATTACGGAAGTACATCATAGTGTAAGTGCTGATTCCAATTATCAAAACCAGTTTGTAGCGGTGCCTGCCGAAGTGGAAGTACCACCTTACACAAATCCGTTTATTGTACCGCTGTGTAAAGCACAGGCGGCAAAAATTGTAGATAATGAAGATGCAGACGGAATGGACCGGGTAAAAGTTCATTTTCCCTGGCAGGGTTCTGCAGATAATACACCCTGGTTAAATGTAGTAACACCTCATGCCGGAAAAGATAAAGGTATCAGGTTTTTGCCCGAAGTGGGAGAAGAGGTTTTGGTAGATTTTTTAGATAATAATGCTGAAAGGCCGTTTGTGCTGGGGGCCATACATACGGAACAAAATAAATCGGGCAATGCTTTTGAAGGGAATAATTTAAAAGTGATCGGTACAGAAACAGGCAGGCGATTGGTGATAAATGATGCTGAGGGTAAATTTCTATTAATGGATAACTTTGATTCCAAACGACCTATTAATTTTATCCGGTTTTTGAGAGACGACAGTATTACACAATTGTCACTTGAATCAGTTAAAGATGATAATAATTTATCGGTCATTCAATTAAATAATTCCGACTCCATAAAAATCGGATTGATGGAAAGCGGAACAATTATAACAGAGATTCTATTAGAAAAAGCTGGTAAAAAGTTAACTATACACTCCAAAGGTTCCATTGAATTAAATGCCGACCAAAGCATCAGCCTCAATGCAGCAAATATTAATATAAATGCAAGCCAGGAATTAAAACTGGAAGGTAAAGCAAAAGGAGCAAGTCTGAAAGGATTTAAGGTTGATGTAGAAGCAGAAACTGAATTAAAAGCTAAAGGTATTGCTGCAACTTTTGAAGGAACGGTTCTAGCTAATTTTAAAGCCGGGGCATTAGCTTCGTTAACAGGCGCTATTGTAAAAATTAATTAGTTCCTTCACAGTAGGTTAACAAATAACTTAACAATGATCTATATAATATATGATACTGCACTTAACGGACCATATACATTAATGTTGTTGCAAAATGCCTACCCGGTTAATCTATCCATTTTTAAAGGGATCAAAGATGAAGGCCTATCAGATGTAGCTCCATATATTTTTCAGGTTGATGATAAGTTATTCAAAAAGATAAATGGCCCGGCAGTATCACTAAAAGCCATTGTTGTACTGGAGTCAGCAGAAAAAATCAATACCCTGCTTGCCCATTTTCAACAATTCATTTATGAAAAAATAAACGGTCAGGAAAATTATTTCAGGTTTTGGGATGCAAGGGTACTGGCCAGATTTTTACCTGCAGGTAATATCGAAAAACTGAATGTTTTTTTTGAAGGGATAAATTGTTTTTATAGCATTGACCCGGAAAATACAACTGCAAAAAACTATTTTTTGAAACGGGGTAAATTACAAACAACCGATCTGGCTTTACATAAACTGTTTGTATTGCATGACTATGAAGCACAGCATTCAGAATCAAACAATCTGGCTACAGTTGAAGGCGAACAGCAAAAAAAAGAAAAAAGAAAATACTTTACTTAATTATTAAGTTTTAAAAAATGGGTAAACCTGCTGCAAGATTAATGGATATGCATGTGTGCCCCTTGGTTAATGTTTTAGTGCCACATGTTGGTGGCCCTATAACAGGACCGGGTTGCCCTACTGTGCTTATTGGAGGTTTTCCGGCAGCGGTGATGGGTGATTTTTGTATCTGTGTTGGCCCACCAGATGCCATCTTAATGGGCAGCAGCGGTGTAATGATTGGCGGTAAACCTGCTGCCAGAATGGGTGATATGACTTCGCATGGGGGTACTATTATTCTCGGTTGCTTTACAGTTTACATTGGCGAAGCAGGCGGTGGTGGGGGTGGAGGGGGAGGTGCTGGTGCTGCGCCTCCAGTTGATTTGGGAAAAATCGGCGCAAAAGCGGCAGCAGCAATTGCCAATAAACAGGCTTTGGAAAAGGCAGCAGAAAATGGAGATGTTAATGCTGAACGGACAAATAAGGAAGATTTTAATGCCCAATTTACTTTAGTGGATGA
Organism: Chitinophagaceae bacterium; assembly: GCA_043747955.1. Classification (GTDB taxonomy): domain Bacteria; phylum Bacteroidota; class Bacteroidia; order Chitinophagales; family Chitinophagaceae; genus Ferruginibacter. Next base: position 3,043 of record JAYTOF010000274.1, on the reverse strand, counting down.
AGCTGAAAAGGGGATAGCAAATGTGGATTATGAGATAGAAACCAATGATGGAGAAAGGCACACGGGCCAAACGGACAGCAGTGGTAAAACTTCAAATCTTTCCGGCTTTACAACTGCAGATTGCAGGATTAGTTTTTTAAATAAATAGAATTAATATAGATGGGCGCTCAGCAGTCAGATGAAACACATCAACAAATTAATGCCAGGCAATTGGTAGTGATGGTGCGTTTTAAACCCGGTGGCGGGCTGGATACTGCCGGTGCATCAGGATTGATGGGCGGCATTACAAATCCCATTGAAGGTGCAGTGAGTGCCCTCGAAAGTGCTGCAGCAAGTATTCCCGGATTAAATATGTTTTTAACAGAAGAGAAAAAAGAAACGGCTTCTGCAAAAGAGTATACTTATTTTAAAGATTATTCTGACTGGGATAAACTGCTCGATAAAATAAAAGATGGTTTACAGGAAATGAATCCGGAAAGTGATATTGAAAAATTTGAATTCAGTTCTACAGATGCAGATGGCCGGAAAAAAGATGCAAAGGAGCTGAATGAAAAGATAAAAAGTAAAATGTCATCCTGGAAAAAATATACATCCTTTGTTCATTTTATAGGATTGGGCCAGGGGGGCAATGTAGCCAATGAATGTACTGACCTGCTCGCTAAAGATGGTACCTTTAAATCAGAAAAATGGAATGTAAAATCAGTTGTGTATGTTGCAGCACCTCAATATAAGAATGTACATGTACTTAATAAAGAAAGCCAAAAGGGTAAAGGAGCTGTATTTTCTTTTGGAAACCTGTACGATCTTACGGAGGGGGCTATTGAATACTTTGACGGCAATGAAAAATTGCTCACGCTCATAAAAGATTCCAACAAAAATGCATTGTCACTTGCTGTGGGTAAAGTAAAACTCAGGCTGGTAAATATACTGGCCATTATTTTAGGGGGCTTACATATTAGTGCCGGTCCCGATGCGGCAAAAGATCTTGATAAGATCGACCAGGTAAAAGATGAGATCAAAGGTTTGATTGATGATATACTCGGGTTTCTTAAAAAACTTATTGATGAAGGCACTTCATTTGTAAAGCTTGATGAGATACCGGATTTTAAAGATATCAGTTCGGGTTACGATGCCATACCGGATAAATGTGTGGGGGAATTAAAAACGGTGATCGATGATATTAAAAACAAAGCAATTGATGGGGCCAAACATACCAACCTTTCACTTGGCCCATCAGATCTTGCCGGGGTATTAAATTGTCTTTGTCCGTTATTTGATGCAATCAGCGGTTCATTGGGCGTATTAAAACCCAAAACAAAGGGAGGAGCAGATCTTGCCCAACAGATCATTGACCAGGCCGGAATAAAAAAAGTTTTTGCACCTGCAAAAGATAAACCAACCTACCTCCCTTTTGACAAAGATTATATTGATAAAGCAGTTGAAGCAGCTAAAAAAAATGACCCCGATCTTGCCGGCGGACTCATTTCAAAAGTACATGAACTGATCAGCAAGGCAACAGAAACAACAAATGAGGTGAAAGAAATGAATGCTGAGCAAAAGCAGTTTTTGGCAGAAGCTATATCCTGCCTGACCTTGCCCATGCTGCCCACAAAAAAAGATTTTTATACCAAGCTGGTTAATTTAATTCCGTTTGATCTGGAGAAACTTACAAAGGAATACACCGGTGGTAATTTGATGGGCGCAGCAGGCAGCCCGCTGGAATCGATCGGCATAAAATTTCCGGATAAATTGAATCAATCAGTTGCCAATGCAGATGCAGAGATGAGCAGAATTAAAGGTTATTTTAACAGGAACAATTTTAAAATGATGGAAAAAATTGACAGCCTGTACCTTATTTACAATGCACACAACATTACATTGAAAAAAAGTTTTGGCCAGGTACATCAATGTATTGATACACAAACCGGCTATGCAAATTATATGAAAGCTAAAGGTTTTGATAATGTATGTACACTGGAAGAGAATAAATATAACCAGGGCAGTAAAACTGAAAAGGAAAATGCGATACCTACAACCGAAGTGAAGAAAGAAGCAGCAGCATAGGAAGGTATTTATTTTTCATAAAAATTCATAAATATTTAATCTAGATATTTACATAAAATAAAAAGGTGCAAAATTATGAGTGTGACAATGGCCGGAATAATAGCAGGCTTTGTAGTTAGAGGATATACACCAATGGTAAGTGATGAAGATAATCATGTAGATGTAACCATGCTAGGGATAGAAAGTGGTGGTGGACTTGTAAGGACAAGAGGGTTAGAACCACGTGGTGGTCGGACACGCAGCTTTTCGTTGAGTGGTATTGTTGATTCTGAACATCCGGGCACAATGCCTTTTTGTCAAACATCCCATAACGGAGGTTTCTGTATTATGTATGAATTTGAAGGCACAAGAGCATTTACTGAATTTGAATTGAGTACTCATATAAGAGTGAGGGCATTTCGAGAAACGAGAATGACAAGAACTGTGGAAGGCTTTTTTTTTGATAGTGAAGAAACCATTGGTTGGAGAGCAAATGGACTTGTCGAGAAGATAATACCCGCATTAGTGATCACCAGGCCTCCAAATATCGAAACAATAATAACATCTATCACTGGTCAAAGAAGTGTAATGGATGCTTTGAACGATGGAGTTACTGATTTAATAACAGAAGATACAGTTTTTAGTGCTATTACGGAATATTCTGATTTGATGAATACGGCTATTAATCCCAATGCAAGACAAATTATGGTAAGTATTGCAATTATAAACATACTCTAGTATGATTTTTTATTAATAATTTTTTCAAAATGCTGATAAATACAAATTATTCATTTTCCGATTCGTCCAAACAGGCGCTCCACATTGCATCGCAACTGGCAAAAGAAAATATGCATGCTACTTATGGAGCAGCACATTTATTAAAAGCGTTGTTGCATAAAGATTTGCCCATGCTTAAATTTTTAGAAGCCAATGGAACAGATATTTATTACCTGGAGGAATGGGCCGAGATACGGATAGAACAATACCCCCGAACCGCAAA
>JAYTOF010000273.1:0-2462 GCA_043747955.1 Chitinophagaceae bacterium | reverse complement strand
TTTTGAAGAAGTGGGTGGCTTTGCAGGCATTGATACTATTGCCAGCGGCGATGATATGCTGCTGATGCATAAAATATATAAACTTTATCCGGATAAAGTGATGTTCCTTAAATCAAAAGAGGCGATTGTACAAACGGCTCCGGTAAATTCAATCAGGGAGTTTTTTAATCAACGCATCCGCTGGGCCAGCAAGGCAGATAAGTATGATGATAAAAGGATCTTTGCTGTTTTGCTGCTGGTTTATTTAGTAAATGTGTTGTTGCTGGTGCTGCCGGTGATTGCTGTATTTGATAATGTTCAATGTTCAATGTTCAATGTTCAATGTTCAATGATTGGCGTATGGTTATTGTTACTGCTTTTAAAAACATTGGTGGAATTATTGTTTCTTTATCCGGTTGCAAAATTTTTCAATAAGCAATCTATGTTATGGCTATTTCCGCCGATGCAGCCCTTTCATATTATATACACTGTAATTGCCGGCTGGCTGGGCAGGTTTGGCAGTTATAGCTGGAAAGAAAGAAAAGTAAAATAATCCCGATAGCTATCGGGATTGAATCTGTAAATTACAACATGGCCCAAACCGATTTTTCTTTTAAAGCCGAAATGTGGAAACGTCTCAAAAAAAACAGGGGCGCTATGTTTGGCCTGTTCATTATTGTATTAGCTGTTCTCATTTCTGTTTTCGGTTACATAATAGCACCTGATAATTCGCCCAATGCCGATCTGCAAACTGTGGAGATACAGGCTAAGAAAGCGGGATATGCACAAGAGTTTTTAAAAATACCCAACAAGGAAATTCAGGAAGGTAATTGGTTGAATCATTTCACCAGCGGTAAAAAAAATAACTTTCAAATAACACCCATCAAAGGTTATCGCATAAATGGCGACAGTATTTTAGTAAATAAATTTATTGACGATGATACTACGGTTGTTCAATATTATTCCATCAACCAGTTAACATTTAATAATCCTTCAAACATTCAACAAAATATCATCACCAAAAAATACTGGTTGGGCACCGATAAATTTGGCAGGGATATTTTAAGCCGTTTGTTGATTGGTACAAGAGTGAGCCTGGCCGTGGGTTTAATTGCGGTGCTTATCTCTTTAACACTCGGTATTATTTTAGGTGCATTGGCCGGTTACTATCGTGGCTGGGTTGATGAAGTAATTATGTGGCTGGTAAATGTTACCTGGAGTATTCCAACTTTATTATTGGTTTTTGCAATCACCATGGCTATGGGAAAAGGTTTCTGGCAAATATTTATTGCAGTTGGCCTTACCATGTGGGTTAGTGTTGCCCGCCTTATACGTGGACAGGTGATGGCTATTAAAGAGATGGAATATATACAGGCTGCCCGTGCTTTGGGTTTAAAAAACAGCCGTATCATACTCCGACATATTTTACCAAACATCCTGGGCCCGGTTATGGTTATTGCAGCATCTAATTTTGCAACGGCCATTATTGTTGAGGCCGGTTTAAGTTTTTTAGGCATTGGTATTCAACCGCCGCAACCAAGCTGGGGATTAATGATTAAAGAGAATTACAATTTCATCATTACCCATAATCCTTTGCTGGCTTTAATTCCGGGGTTTGCCATTATGTTGCTGGTGCTGGCATTTAATTTATTGGGCAATGGGTTGAGGGATGCGGTGGATGTAAAAAGCCCCTCCTAGCCCTGCCTTTGCCGGCAGGCAGGCTCCCCAAAATGGGAGGAACAATTATGTTTTGCTAAAAAATAATTATGAAAATAACAGCAACATTTATTGACGAAATCAGTCACGACATACCACACCAAAACTGGGGCAGGCATGAATGGGATGCCGACTTCAGTCATATGAAGATGGTGGGTATTGATACAGTAATCCTGATCAGAAGTGGTTACCGCCGCTGGCTTACCTACCCCAGTGAGTTATTGATACAGGAAGAAGGTTGTTACAAACCACCGGTTGACCTGGTTCAACTATTTCTTGAACTGGCAGATAAACACCACATGCATTTTTACTTTGGATTGTACGATACGGGTAAATACTGGGTTAAAGGTGAATTTCAAAAAGAGGTAGATCTTAACCGAAAAGTGATTGATGAGGTTTGGAAAAAATATGGTCATCACAAAAGCTTTAAAGGCTGGTATCTTACGCAGGAAGTAAGCCGCAGGGTAAAAGGTGTTATTGATCTGTATGCCCAGCTGGGCAGGCATTGCAAAGAAGTATCCGGCAACCTGCCCACCTTTATTTCGCCCTGGATAGATGGCAGTAAAGCGGTAAGTGCTGCTGCTGATAAAATAAGTAAAGAAGAAGCCATTTCAATAAAACAACATGAGGAAGAATGGAGTGAGATATTTGATGGTATAAAAGCTGCGGTGGATGCTGTTGCCTTCCAGGACGGGCATATTGAATACCATGAGCTACCTGCATTTTTTGAAGTGAATAAAAGAATGGCCGATAAATATGGTTTACAA
>JAYTOF010000272.1:0-5898 GCA_043747955.1 Chitinophagaceae bacterium | reverse complement strand
TGTAAGGTCATTAAAGACGCCGCTTCCTTTAGTTTTGATCTGGGTACTGTTGACAGTTCCGGAAAAGGAATGGAGGTTATTTCTTTACTGAATAAGAACAAACATCTTCCCTTTCATCACCACAATAACAGGTTACTGGTTCGATTGCCCGCTGATGTAAAAAAGGGAGACAGCATGCTGCTGGTCATAATATACAAGGGTATCCCGGCAGATGGATTGATCATTGGGCAAAACATTTTTAATAAGCGTACTTTCTTTGCTGATAACTGGCCCAACAGGGCCCGTTACTGGATTCCCTGTAACGACATTCCTGCTGATAAGGCAGGTATAGAATTTTTGATTACTGCCCCGCAACATTATGGTATTGTAAGTAATGGTATAAAAACGGATGAACGTTTAATTTCAGACGGCACAAAACTTACACACTGGAAAGAAGATGTTCCGCTGCCCACAAAAGTAATGGTATTTGGTGCGGCCGATTTTAGGGTGAGTGATGCTGCCTTTGCCGGCGATATACCCGTAACAAGTTGGGTATTTGCAGATCAAAAAGGTTTTCATGATTATGAATTAGCCAGGGATATTTTGCAGTTTTATATTAATTATATTGGGCCATATGGGTATAAAAAACTGGCGAATGTTCAATCCAAAACCAGGTTTGGAGGCATGGAAAATGCAGGTGCTATTTTTTATTTTGAAAGATCTGTACAGGGTAAAGGCAGCCTTGAAAATTTGCTGGCACATGAAATTGCACACCAGTGGTTTGGCGATATGGTTACCGAATCAGACTTTAAGCACTTGTGGCTCAGTGAAGGGTTTGCCACTTATATGACGGATCTGTATATCGAATCAAAATATGGTATTGACAGCCTGCATAGCAATTTAAATGATCATCGCAAAGCTGTTATTGATTTTGCAACCAATTCCGGATCGCCAGTCATTGATACTTCAACCAACCTTATGCAATTACTTAATGCAAACGCATACCAAAAAGGAGGCTGGGTTTTGCATATGCTGCGTATTAAGACAGGCGATGCATTGTTTCAGAAAATCATCAGGGCGTATTATAAAAAATTTGCCGGAATAAATGCCTCCACTGAAGATTTTATTGCTACTGCAGCCATGATTTCAGGCAAAGATTTGGGATCATTTTTTAGGCAATGGCTCTACAAACCGGGCCTGCCCGTTTTGGCAACAACGTGGAAAGCTACTGCTTCAGGAAAAAAAATTGTTGTTACCGTTGAGCAAAAACAGGATGGATTGTTTTCTTTTCCTGTTGAGTTGCTTATAAAAACGGAAGGAGGGAACCTGATAAAAACAGTTTCAATAAAAGAGAGAAGAACCATAATAAATCTGGCGCTAAGATCCCGGGTAACGGAAATACAAACTGACCCCAATTTCAAACTATTGTATCAGGCTTATGAAATTAAAAAAGAATAATTATTCTTTTACTTTTAGCCTGATCACTTCTTCTAAAAAACGGCTGGTTTCTCTTTCAACACCGGCCAGGTCTTTTGATTTTAAATGAGAGCCCATAACATGGTTTCCGGTATTGGGTAATGCTATGGCCCTTCTTTGTGTGGTGTCGGTACTTAACTGTGAAAACATTTTCCGGAGCGCACTCACTTTTACAACATCATCCTGGTGCTGTTCATCTTTATAATAATACAGCAGCAATACCGGTTGTTTCACTTTGCTGAATGTTTCTTTATGCATGGTTGTTTCTAAAATTTGTTCCAGTGCTGCAACTGCTTCCAGGCGGTAAACCTTATTCCAGTATTGTTTGTAAATGGGGCGTTCATCATCAGCGACATTGTATTTACTCCCTTTTATCAATCGGGCAATCTGTACGCCCCAGTGATCATTCATAATCCAGGCATTGGCATCATTGATAGCAATGTTGGGCGAGTATAAAACAAGTGCTGCAACATCATCCGGATAAGTTGCAGCTAATTGTAAAGCCAGTGTTCCACCGGTACTGGTTCCCATTAATATCACTTTATTGCCTAACTGTTTCCCAATTGCCAATGCCTGTTTTGCTGTTTCCCAGTAATTATCGGCAGTCAGGTTTATCAATTCTTCGGTAGTATCAATACCATGCTCGGCCAATCTTGACAGGTATAAATTGCAGCCAAATTTTTTGGCAATATTCCGGTGTGTTGGATTACCTTCTTCCTGCGAAGCAGAAAAACCGTGCAGGTAAATAACAGCATATTCCGTTTTTTGTTTTATGCTGTCGTTGGCCCAAACAATCCTTGCTTCGTTATCCGGCCTGAGTTTATGCAAAGATTCGCCGGCAGCAATAAACTGTTCAAGTTCTCCAGTAGAAGGTACTAATGGCATAGCAGTTAGATATTTGGGTGTATCCGGACGTGGCCCCAATAAATAAACAATAACTAAAATGCCCAATGCATACAGTATTATTTTTAGCAAGCGCATAAATAATTTTTTATGAAGTTAATTTTTTTATTTGTTTCTGCGAAGGATTCAAAATATAAATAAGTCAGCTCAGCTTATTAACAGTCATCAGCAGGGATTTTAAAATAGTAGATTTGAATGCTCCTGCTCTTTCGGATAAAAAGCTTCCAGCCCTCATTGATGAATTATTGAAGTAGTATAAAAAAACCCGGAATTACCGGGTAAGCACATATGGTAAATAACGGGTGATTAAAAGTTCCTATAGTTCATGCCTTTCTTCTTTTACCCTGTGGATATAATCTTCATGCTCTTTTAAATGTTCTTCTTCCGGCATTTTTACGGAAAGCGGCCCGTTCCCGATTATTAAAAAATAAATCAGCAACAGTAAAATGATTATCGAAAGAAATAATTCGGAATAAGGGCTGAAAGCAGGTTGGGTGGCACTGATATTAATAAAAATAATGGCACCGAGCAAAATTGGAATTTGTATCAGGCAGGCTGCACGGGTAAACATACCAATGGCTAAAAAAAATCCGCCTATGATATGTGCAAATGATACATAATGCCCCAATAAAATGATCACAAACCCACTAAAAGGAGATGTATTTTTCATCAGGCTGATCAGTTCGCTTGTGTTTCTGAGAAAATCAATTCCTTTATAGCAGAGAAAGATTCCCAGCGCTATACGAATAATATCCAGCCATTTTGGGTGATGCTTGTCACCCCAAGATTCAAATTTTTCGATGAGGTTCATAACATATAATTTAATACGTGAAGAAAAGAACTTGTATAAATTTAATTCTTTTAGTGCAGAGATGCAAGTACAAAGTTGTTGCTGTGTGCAGAATTTAAATCAGATGTATCCGTGATTTGGTGATTAATGATGACATCCGGCGGTTAATCAGGTTATCATCTGAAGAGCACTGTTATTCAGCCCAACAGGTAATAATACCATTGTCGCTTTATATCCTTTCGCAATTCTTCCCAGTTGATCATCCATCTGCATCACCTGCGCCGGGTAGAGGCTGCACATGCGAAGGGCTTCGGCTAAATCGATACCGCAATGGTTTACCAGGTTCTGTAAGGCTTTATACATGGTTAATGCCGAGCCGCTGAGGATACCATCGGCTGTATATTTATTACCGCCGGGCTGGTGCTGATAATACCCGAAGGTTGTAGTGGTCACCGCATCAGTAATGGCAAACAGTCTTTCTTTCATGATCTTTTTTGCAATGCGTATGGCGGCATAGTCAACATGATGGCCATCGGGAATAATACTTGCCATTACTTTAGGATGATCAAGTGCTGCGCCAACCAATCCCGGGTTGCGGTGTTGCAAGGGACTCATGGCATTATACAAATGAGTAACTGCAGTAATGCCGTTATCAAAACTTTGTATGGCTTCTTCATAAGTAGCATTGCTATGCCCGGCAAAAATTTTGATGCCGTATGAAAGGATAAGGTCAATAATTTCTTTGCTGCATACTTCAGGTGCCAGGGTAATGATCTTTATAACATCTTTGCCATACTTCAAAAAGTCTTCCGTTTCTTTTAATGAAGGACCATGTATCAACGATTCCACATGGGCACCCCTTTTCAATTTGTTAATCCAGGGGCCTTCTGCATGTAAACCCAGTATTCCTTGGCCACCCTGTTGCCAGTAAATTTTTACTGCATCAATACATTGTTGAAAAACTTCAGGTTTGTTAGTAGCAACAGTGGGCATACAAAAAGCTGCACCGCCTTTTTTGCAGTATGTATGTAATAATTCCAAAGATGTGGCATTAGGATAAACTGCAAATAATTTTTCAAAAGCACCATATATCTGCAAATCAATAAATGCAGGAGCCAGGATACTGTTGGTAAAGTTTACCTGCTCCATATCAGCCGGTACTTCTTTAACCGGCAGTAAACTGTTAATTATTCCTTCGTGAACAACTACAGCCTGTTCATGCACCCAGTCATCACCTGTAAATATCAGATTGGAGATATATGCTTTTGCTGCTGCCATGCAATAATTATATGCAGCAAAAATAATGAACCTGCGTGCTTATTTTATTTTTAATATAATACCACCTTGTATTTGTGTAATATCTGACCCGGCTTCTACATTAAAACCAAATGAAGGGGTGACAAAATAAGATGCACCAACAAAGCCACCAAATACGGGAATTACTTCATCCTGCTTTACTTTGCCGTTTTTGTTGTACTGGTAACTGTGAAACCCTGCACCTGCAGACAGGCCTGCATATGTATCAAGGCCTTTTACGTTCCAGCCATGATGCCAGGCAGAACGTCCGGCGATAATGAATGTGCGTGTTTTGTATTTATCCAGATTTCCTCCGTTGGAAAAAGAAGCTCCAACTTCGCCACCCAGTGTTATTACCCCCGGCCCTGCCTGCCATAAACCCGCTTCTATAACTGCTTTTGTGCCAAAGGGAGAATTATAATAATCATTTCTGTATTCTGTACCAATGCCAACACCGGCACTTACAGTTACACTCCCCTTAGTAACCGGAGAAACAGGACCACTTGATTGAGCGGTAGATACCATGGTTAAACTGGTACAAAGTCCTAATAAAATTGCTGAGATTATGTTTTGTTTTTTCATAACCAGCCATTTATCAAATACTATACCAAGAGGATTTATTTGTAGAAAACAGATAGTTAAATCTTTTAAAATAAAATAAAACTATAGGTTATATAGGGTTTACCGGTTTAAATTTTGATAACGGGATAAACTAAAGAGATATACATAATTTCCCTAACTTCCCGCAATGAATCATTTTAAGTTTTATTCTAAAGAAGATATTTTATCCCTTACTAAAGTTCGACGTTTTGAAACCAGGATCGGTGAGCGGGTGCAATTTTTAAGACCGGAAATGGAGTGGCCCGAAGTTTTACAGGAATCAACTGCTACATATGTATTACTAGGTATTCCGGAAGATTTTGGCGTAAAAGCCAATTATGGCATTGGCGGAGCTGAAACGGCCTGGCAGTCCTTTGTATCTTCTTTTTTAAACTTACAAAGCAATGACTATTTAACCGGCGAGAACATATTGTTTTTAGGGCATTTTGATTTTGGAGATATAAAATTTTTAATTGAAAATAATGCCTATAACCCGGAGGAAAAAATCAGTGCTTACCGCCATGCTTTAAATATAGTTGATGAAGAAGTGGAAAACCTGTTAAAAGTAATTGCATCTGCAAAAAAGATACCCATCATTATCGGTGGCGGACATAATAATGCCTATCCCATAATAAAAGGCATTGCCAAAGGTTTGCACAAAGCCGAAATTATTCCTCTTTCACAGATCAATTGTATAAACTTAGATGCTCATGCCGATTACAATGTTGCTGAAGGAAGACATAGTGGTAACGGATTCAGGTATGCAGAGGAAGATGGCTTTTTAGGGAAATACTGCATGATCGGGTTACATGAAAATTATATCACACAAAATGTATTGATGGATATTCACAATA
>JAYTOF010000271.1:0-5820 GCA_043747955.1 Chitinophagaceae bacterium | reverse complement strand
TTTCAGTTTCATTATAACAGTAAATGGTTTCCTGCTTATTTCTTACCCTGAACAAAGGGGTTTCCAGAATATACACATGGCCGTTCTTTACCAGGTCGGGAAAGAATTGCAAAAAAAAGGTCATCAGTAATAAACGGATGTGCATACCATCCACATCAGCATCGGTTGCAAAAACAATATTGTTATAGCGCAAGCCTTCGTAGCCTTCTTCAATATTCAATGCATGCTGCAACAGGTTGAACTCTTCATTCTCATAAACCACTTTTTTGGTAAGTCCATAACAGTTCAACGGCTTACCGCGCAGGCTAAAAACAGCCTGTGTTTCCACACTTCTGGCTTTGGTAATACTTCCGCTGGCACTGTCGCCTTCGGTAATAAAAATGGTACTCTCTTTTTGCTTTTCCGCAATTTTATCTTTTTCTTTACCCGACGCCTCATCATTATAATGAAATTTGCAGTCTCTCAGTTTTTTATTGTGCAGGTTTGCTTTCCTGGCTCTTTCGTTGGCGAGCTTTTTAATACCTGCAATGTCTTTACGTTCCCGTTCATTTTGTTCAATACGTTTTTTTAGCGCTTCAGCAGTTTCGGAATTCTTATGCAGAAAATTATTCAACTCCTTTCCCAAAAAATCGCCAATAAAATTACGCATAGAGGGGCCACCTTCATACACAGTTTGCGAGCCCAGTTTTGTTTTTGTCTGACTTTCAAATACCGGCTCCTGAACCCGTATGCTTAAAGCCGCACAAACACTTCCCCTGATATCAGCAGCATCATAATCTTTTTTATAAAACTCCCTTACTGTTTTAACATAGGCTTCCCTGAAAGCTGCCAGATGTGTTCCCCCCTGGGTGGTAAACTGCCCGTTTACAAAACTGTAGTATTCTTCCCCGTAATCATTTTCATGCGTTATGGCTATTTCAATATCCTCTCCTTTTAAATGAATGATGGGGTAACGAATCTCGTCTTCATTGGTTTTGCGTTGCAACAAATCCAGTAAACCGTTTTTACTCACAAATCGTTTACCGTTAAGGTTCATCACCAGCCCTGCATTCAAGTAACAATAATTCCAAAACTGGTTATCAAGGTATTCCTGAACAAAATGAAATTTTTTAAAGATCTTCTCATCAGGTATAAATGTTACCAGGGTACCATTTTCTTCAGCCGTTTTGGCTTCTTTATACTCCTTTGTTAATACTCCCCTTTCAAATTCAGCGGTTTTTTCTTTTCCTTCCCGGTAAGCAGTTACTTTAAAATAATGACTCAACGCATTTACTGCTTTTGAACCAACGCCGTTGAGGCCAACACTTTTTTGAAATGCCTTACTGTCGTACTTTGCTCCGGTATTTATTTTACTTACCACATCAACCACTTTTCCAAGCGGTATACCACGGCCATAATCCCTGATCGCAATAGTTTTATCCTTAATATTTACATCCACATGTTTACCATAACCCATGGTATGTTCATCAATACAATTGTCAATAACCTCTTTCATTAAAACATAAATCCCGTCATCCGGGCTGCTGCCATCGCCCAGTTTACCGATATACATACCCGGCCTGAGCCGTATATGCTCCTTCCAGTCAAGGCTGCGGATAGATTCCTCGGTATAATCAAACATGTCGTTCTCTGCCATTTTTATTTTTTCAGTGCTGCGAATATAACTGAATGAACGGATTTTTGAGGGGGAAGAATTATCCACAATCAATTAAAAAATGTGCGCAAAAAAAGAGCTGATTAAGAACTTCATTTTTTATTATGACAGAAATTAGTTTTTAAAATGTTTAAAATCATAAGCTGCTAAAAATACCGGGTTTAGCTTTACCTAAATAGATACTATGAAAATGAATAAAGTTATTACGGTTATAATTACGACAGTCCTCCTGTTTTCCTGCAGTACCACTAAAATTACATCCTCCTGGAAAGCTGAAGACCATGCGGCAAAACAATACTATAATATTATGGTTTGGGGCATCTTAACTGAAAAGGACAGCACTTTAAGAAAACAAATTGAAACCCACCTGGTTAATGACCTCATCGAAAAAGGGTATCACACAGTTTCTTCAATAGAGGTATACAGATCAAAAGCTTATAAGAAACTTACTAAAAAAGAGATCGTTGATGAATTTAAAGAAACCGGGGTTGATGCTATAATAACCCTGGTTTTGCTGAACAGGCAAAAAGAAGAATTATTTGTTCCACCATCAATCAGCAGTAACCCGGTTGCTTCATTTGATGATATCAATAAATATTATAGTTCTGTATTTGACAAAATATATACCCCCGGCTATTATTTTAGTTCAACAAATTATTATTGGGAAAGTAACTTATTTGAAGTGAAAGAAGATAAACTGGTTTATTCCGTTCAAACAAAATCTTTCGACCCCTCCAATACTGAAATACTGGCACATGAAAATGGCACCATGATCATAAAAGATATGATCAGGAAAAAAGTAATTATCAGTAAAAATCCAATTGCAAATTAAATATTTAATGCCCTTCATAAAAAAATCTTATTAAGAGCCATTGCCTCCCTTTCGTATTTAAAAAGGAAATCAGGATACAGGAAATAATATTTATAGTAGCTTTATAAAAATCATTTACATGAATCTTGATCTTACTAATAAATCGGCTCTTGTTTGTGGCAGCACACAGGGGTTGGGATATGCCAGTGCTGCAGAGCTTGCTTTATTGGGTTGTACTGTTGTTTTGATGGCCCGCAACGAAGAAAAATTAAAGGAAGCTGTTAAAACATTAGACAATTCCAAAGGGCAGCAACATCAATACCTGGTTGCCGATTTTTCAGATACCGGTGCGGTTACAGCTGCCATTACAGGCTTTAAAAAAAATAATCCAATACATATTTTGGTGAATAATACCGGCGGCCCCCCTGGTGGTGCTGCATTATCAGCTAAGGCAGAAGATTTTTTAACAGCTTTTAATAACCACCTGATCAATAACCACAACCTTACCAGGGCCGTTGTACCCGGTATGAAGGAAGCTGGTTTTGGAAGGATAATCAATATCATTTCAACCTCTGTAAAAAATCCTATTGCCGGTTTGGGTGTAAGTAATACCATCAGGGCCGCTGTTGCCAACTGGGCAAAGACCCTTGCAACAGAACTGGGACCGTTTGGAATTACGGTTAATAATGTATTGCCGGGATTTACAAAAACAGTAAGGGCCGATTATGTTATTTCAGCTAAGGCAAAAGCCGGCAATATTACCGAAGATGCGGTCATGAAGCAATTGATTGCTGAAATTCCGGCAGGCAGGATCGGCCAGCCGGAAGAATTTGGTGCAGCCGTAGCTTTCCTGTGTTCACCTGCTGCAGCTTATATTAACGGTATCAATTTACCGGTAGATGGGGGCAGGTTAGGGTGCCTTTGATTTTTAAGCTTGCCAACATCTTTTACTTATACATGGGGATTGATGTGATGAAAATTAATTTTCAAATCCTTAAAAATTATCTAATATTGGTTATTAATTTAAAACAAAAAATGTAAAAATGAAATTGACTAAATTATTTATGGCTGTTATGGTTTCAGCCTCTATGCTTTTTGTAAGCTGTAAACCAAAAGATGCTGATATTAAAGCGGCTGTTGAAACTGCATTAAAGGCCGACCCAATGATGTCGGGAACAACCGTAGATGTTAAAGATGGCGTTGTTACCATGGGCGGTACTTGTAAAGACGATGCCTGCAAAGCCATGTGCGAAAAAACAGTTCTCGCAGTTAAAGGTGTAAAATCTGCTGTGAACAATTGTACAGTTGCACCTCCACCTCCTCCACCTCCACCTCCAGCTTCTTTAACAACCATGTTAGATGAAGCAACGCAACAAATAGTAAAAGATGGGTTAAAAGATATAAAAGGCGTTGCTGTTGAATTTGCGGGAGATATCGCCGTTTTATCGGGCGAGGTAACTAAAGCCAACCGGATGAAGATCATGCAAATGTTAGCCTCTGCAAAAGTAAAATCAGATGTAACTAAGTTAATGGATAAAAAATAATTTAAATCACAATCAAAAACAAATAAAATGGTATTACAAGATAAATATGCTGAGTTGTTACAAACTGCAAACATCATTGGTGTAGCTGACCTGGCAGTAGCAGAAAAAGACGGCACACTACATGTAAGCGGTACAGCAAAAAGTACAGCAGATTATGATACACTTTGGTCGTTGTACGATAAGATCGATCCGAATATGGCAAGTGGCGACCTGATGATGAATATTGATATTAAAGCTGAAGCAGGCGCCCAGTTAAAAGTTACTACCGATTCCAGCAACCTTAACATCAGAAGTACCCCAAGCACAGAAGGTGCAATTGTAGGTAAAGCTGCACATGATGAAGTGGTTACCCTGGTTGAAAAAACCGATGACAGCTGGTGGAAAATTAAAACTGCCGATGGTGAAGAAGGTTATGCTTTTGCACAATACCTGTCTCCGCTTTAAAATAAACATTTTACATTTCGAAAGCCATTCCGATTAATTATCGGGGTGGCTTTTTTATTTGTAGTTTTAGTATAAATTATTTTATATGAAAAAATCCTTGATTTTAATCAGCCTGCTTTTTATTGCAAAAGCCAACGCACAGTTCTTTAAAAAAGATGCCGGCCTTGCACATACTTTTTCTATTGTTGCCCGTGACCCCGTAACCGGTGAGATGGCCGTGGGCGTGCAAACCCATTGGTTTAGTGTTGGTACTTTGGTAAGTTGGGGCGAAGCAGGTGTTGGTGTGATAGCCACCCAAAGTTTTGTAAATAAAAGTTATGGTATTAAAGGATTGGATCTGATGAAAAAAGGAAAAACAGCACAGGAAGCTTTACAAGAACTACTGGCAGCAGATGAAGGCCGGGAAGTAAGACAAGTGGCCATGATTGATGTGAATGGCAATGTAAATGCCTGGACAGGTAAAAACTGTATTGATCATGCCGGCAATATGGTTGGCAAAAACTACTCGGTACAAAGCAATATGATGCTTACCGATAAAGTAAATGCTGCCATGTCGAAAGCATATGAAGGCAGTGAAGGAAAAACATTGGCAGAAAGGGTTTTAATTGCTTTAAAAGCTGCAGAGGCTGAAGGTGGAGATATACGTGGCAAACAATCAGCCGCAATTCTGGTGGTTGCAGGAAAAAGCACCGGTCAACCCTGGAACGAACGACTGATTGATTTACGGGTAGATGATAACCAGGCACCCCTGGATGAACTTGACAGGTTATTGAAATTATACAGGGCTTATGAGCACATGGATAAAGGCGATCTGGCTACAGAAAAGAATGATATGAAACTTGCCATGGAAGAATATGGTACTGCCATGAAAATGTTTCCTGAGAATGTAGAAATGCAATATTGGACAGCCATTACACTGGCGAATAATAAAAAGGTGGCGGATGCATCAAAAATGTTGCAAATAATTTATGCAAAAGATGCAAATTGGCGTGAGTTAACAAAACGTTTACCAAAAGTGAATTTATTAAATGTTTCAGCAGCCGATTTACAAATTTTATTGAAGTAAATTTGTAAAAAATTGTACAATGAGATTTTTAAGTACCCTGATTGGCACCCTATTATTTTCAGCCGCAATCTTTTCCTGCAAGGCACAAACAAAATATGCATTAACAGCAGATGAGTTTGAAAAAGAAATAACCACCAAAGAGAATATTCAGATACTGGATGTAAGAACATCTGCTGAGTTTTTTTCGGGCCATATAAAAAAAGCACTTCAGGCCAACTGGAATGATAAAAAAGAATTTGAGCGCCGCATAGCTTATATTGACAAGAACAAACCGGTTTATGTGTATTGCCTTGCCGGTGGC
>JAYTOF010000270.1:0-18001 GCA_043747955.1 Chitinophagaceae bacterium | reverse complement strand
CAGTGAATTTGCTTTGATCAATTTTCTTTTTCCATCTCTTGTGCTAACAGCATATGCCGAAGTTTTTGTACGGCCCGTCCACTGGCCTTCAATACGGTTTCCCTTGTTACCTTCGGCAAGTACCCAGTCTGCATTACCTTCATTAACTATTGCAATTCGGTCAGCATCTTCATCACCCAGCTGAATAATTCTATCTTCACCGGGGTTCATCACCGCCATATAACTGCGTCGTAATTCATTACTTAATTGTTTTAGCTGTTGTGGCTGCAGGTAGTCATCATTATAATGCCAAACATCCAGCCTGGCCAGTTCAAAATCTACAAGTGTGGTATCTTTTGCAGGGGTGATGGGAGCTACACCAAAAAATATTTTCCGGCCATCTTTACTAAAAACCGGAAATGCATTTTCACTGATGGTATATCCTAACTGCATTCCAACTGTATTCTTTTCTGCAATTAATTTTGCACTGTCCTGCCCGTTTGTATAATACCAAAGCTTGTAAAATTTCTGGAGGGCTTTGGTGCTGCTGTCGCGCTCAACAACAAATGCCAGTTGTGTTCCTTCTTCATCATAACTGAAATTTTTTGCATCGTTCAGGCTTCGCATGATGGTATCTGTTTTTTCAGATGCCAGATCATACAAAAAAACAAATGCAATGCTGTTACTGTCTTTTGCAGCCTTTGTTGTTTTCAAGACCAGTTTGGTTCCCTTTTTATCGAAAGCATAATCACTGATTAGTTTAAATGTCTTCTCTTTACCATCGCTCATCCGGCGCACCACCAAATCGGTTCCTTCAGCAGCAGCACCTCCACTTGCTGCATCATCTCCTTCGGCATCATTCAATTTATTTTCTGCTGCTATCATTTCATCTTTTCCTTTTTTAATAATTTCTTTAACTGCTTTGTTGGCTGCACCAATCATTTCTTCTTTAGTAAGATTTTCAGCATTTACCGATTCCATTGATTTACGAATAACAGAATCTGCCAGCTTTACCAGTATGTCAATATTCATTTTGGCAGAATCTGCCACTGGTGCCTTCCTGGTTTTTTTGGTGGTATCGGGTAATGCTTTTTCCATTTGATACGCCAGGAAACCAAACCCTTTTTCAGGTGTTTTAAATCCTTTTATCCTGGCAAATTTTACAATCCCGTCTTTACCCAATTCAACAATGCCAATGGAATCTTTGGTCATATCATCGGCTTTTTTCTTTTTAATTTTTGCCTGCCTGGTTTCCTGGAAGATGGGTTTTATTTTAAACACTAGATAACGGCTGTCTTCGGTTATCACTGCACCATAACCACGGGCAATTATTTTTTTATCCTGTGATGCAAGCTGCTGAATGATCAGGTCACCATCGCCTTCCTGCGGATTTATAGAATAAACAGCATATAGCCCATCATTACTGATCAATCTTTCGCCCAGGCTTTTCCAGCCGTCGTACACGGAATGATCCAAAGATTTTTTAGTTTGGGCAGATATATAAAAACTGAGCAATAGTAATGCCGGGAGAAATATTTTCTTCATACAATTAATTTTAGTGCGTTAAAGTTATTGGAAATGGATCAGAATTCATCACCCCAACCTCTCTCTGATGAGCGGGAACTGGAAGATTTTTAGCGAAGGTTCTGATTTAACTTACAAATAAGAGAAATTAGACAAGAAACTTAGTCTTTAATAAACCCCCATTCTTCCCGAAGGGTATTAAGTTTTTCGCCTTCCAGTTTAACCTGCTCATAATGCCCGGCATTATTTTTTTGTCGGTAGGCTTCATACAAACTCACCGCACAGGCAACAGAAATATTGAGTGATTTGATGATCCCTACCTGTGGTATAATAAAGTTACCATCTGCCATGGCAATAATTTCTTCACTTACACCGCTGTGTTCATTACCAAAAACCAAAGCCACCGGTTCGGTTAAATTTAATTCGTACAGGCCAACAGCATCTGTACTGAGATGTGTGGTAAATATCTTTTTATAGTGTTTTCTTAATGCTGAAAAACAGGTAACCGCATCTGTAAATTGGTGAATACTCAGCCATTTGGCAGCACTGGATGAACTTTTTGCTCCCCATTTTTTATGGGGCGGAATTTTGGTATTTAAAATGTAAATATCCTGTATACCCACTGCATCACAGGTTCTCATTACAGCCGATATATTATGCGGGTCAAACACATTTTCCAAAAGAATCGTAAGATCGGGCTGTCGTTTATTCAAAACTGAAGTAAGTCGTTCATTTCTTTCGGGAGTCATGCTGCAATTTAGGATAAGATCAGTTACACTAATTAAGCGAATTACGCTAATTACACGAATTAGGGAAATTTATGAATTAGTAAAAATCCGTGTAATTATATTTATTAAGAATATTTTTGCCCATAAACTACCAGGTTTGAGTACTGACATCTTATTAATAACAGCACCATTTACCCAGCTGAATACCCCTTACCCGGCTACAGCGTATCTGAAAGGTTTTCTCAACACAAAAAACATCAAATCCTACCAGGCCGATCTGGGTATTGAGGTTACCGTGGCTTTATTTTCCAAAAGCGGGTTACAAAATTTATTTACAGGAATTCATGTTCAGCAAAAAGAATTTTCGGCAAATGCGGCAAGAATAATTACGCTTCAGGATGATTATATAAATACCATTGATGCAGTGATGTTGTTTTTGCAGGGTAAGAGTCCTACACTTGCCCACCTGATCTGCAAAAGAGATTTTTTACCGGAAGCAGAACGCTTTATCCAGCTTGATGATCTGAAATGGGCCTTTGGCAGCATGGGTACACAGGATAAAGCCAAACATATTGCTACCCTGTACCTGGAAGACCTGAGTGACTTCATCAAAGTAACAGTTGATGAACATTTTGGCTTTAGCAGGTATGCTGAAAAACTGGGCAGATCGGCAAACCATTTTGATGAACTGTATGCTGCATTGAAACAGGGCTATACTTATATTGATAAAATACTCATTGATATTTTACAAAAAAAGATGGCTGCCGTTCAACCAAAAATGGTTGCTATCTCTGTTCCTTTTCCGGGTAACTTATATACTTCCCTGCGCTGTGGTCAATGGATCAGGAAAAATTATCCCTCTGTAAAAGTGGCGATGGGTGGTGGTTTTGCCAATACCGAATTACGCTCTTTATCTGATGCCCGTGTTTTTGAATTTTTTGATTTTATTACGTTGGATGATGGTGAAGCACCGGTTGAAATATTATGGCAGCATATACAAGGCAAAAAGACCATTGATGAACTAAAACGAACTTTTACTTTAATTGATGGCCGGGTAACTTATATCAATAATACCACCTGCACTGATTATAAACAGGGCCAGGTGGGTACACCCGATTACAGCGATTTCCTGCTGGATACATATATTTCGGCCATTGAAGTAATTAACCCTATGCACAGTTTGTGGAGCGACGGGCGCTGGAACAAACTCACTATGGCGCACGGATGTTACTGGGCCAGGTGTACTTTCTGTGATATTTCGCTTGATTATATAAAAAATTACGAACCCATCACCGCATCATTACTATGCGACCGCATTGAAGAAATGATAGCACAAACCGGGCAACATGGATTTCATTTTGTAGATGAAGCCGCACCACCTGCCTTACTGCGTGCCCTGGCTATTGAGATCATCCGCAGAAAAGTAACGGTAAGCTGGTGGGCCAATATTCGTTTTGAAAAAAGTTTTACAAGAGATCTTTGTATTTTATTAAAAACATCCGGCTGTATCGCTGTCTCGGGTGGATTGGAAGTAGCTTCTGACAGATTGCTGGAGCTGATACAAAAAGGAATAACTGTTGCACAGGTTGCCAGGGTAAATAAACATTTTACGGAAGCTGGTATTATGGTTCATGCCTATCTGATGTATGGTTTTCCCACACAAACGGCGCAGGAAACCATTGACTCTTTAGAAATGGTCAGGCAGCTTTTTGAAACCGGTATTTTACAATCTGCTTTTTGGCATTTGTTTACTATGACGGCACACAGCCCTGTAGGAATGCATCCTGAAAAATTTTCGGTAAAAAAAGTATCAGAAGCCATTGGCAGTTTTGCCAACAATGATATTGAACATATTGATATTGGCGGTGCTGATCATGAAAGTTTCAGTTTTGGACTGAAAAAATCTTTACTCAATTTTATGCATGGTGCCTGCTTTGACTATCCACTGCAAAAATGGTTTGAACAGAAAGTTCCAAAAACATCCATAGCACCGGATTATATCATTAAAGTAATGGAAGAAGTTGAAATTATAAATAGAAACCCAAATACAAAAGTTATTTTTTTGGGTACGCAGCCTGCAACAGAAGTGATCACCAAAAGTAAAAAAGGAAACCATTGGGAACTGTTATCGCTGACCTTTGAAACAAAAAAAGAAACCATCAATATAAAAGTTGATAAGGAACAGGGAGTATGGCTGTCCCATATGTTACAAACTTTATCGATAGCAAACCCAAAAACAATAACCCTGCAGGAAGTGAAAACGGATTATGAAAATGCAGGGCTGGAAGATTTTGAATTGTTTTGGGATAATAAGCCCGTGAACACGTTATACAAAACCGGGTTACTGCAATTGTAATTTTCTGCCTAAGGCAGTAAAACAGGAGTTTTAGTTTTACTGTATTCACTACTTCCCCGCTACTTATTTCCAGAACCAGAACCGCCTGTAAAAAAACATCCGCTACCCAAAAATCATTCTTTATATTTATTGATAAAACAAATTGTAATGAAAAAAATATTTTTAGCTTTTACTGCTATTGCCGGCATAATTTCCTGCAATACTAATTCATCTACAACAACAGCTAAGCCCGATATATTGCTTGCCAATTTAGACAGTACGGTAAGCCCCGGTGCAGACTTTTTTGATTATGCCAATGGCGGTTGGATAAAGAAAAATCCGATCCCGGGTGAGCAATCCAGTTGGGGCATTGGCAATCTGGTAATTGAAGAAAACCTGAAGCGCCTGAGAGAAATATCTGAAAAAGCGGCGGCGGCTGCTGCTGCGAAAGGCAGTAACGATCAAAAGATCGGCGATTTTTGGACCATGGCAATGGACAGTACCAAAATTGAAGCAGACGGTTTAAAACCCATTCAGCCTTTGCTGGATAAAATAAATGCAGTAAGCGATATAAAAACATTAGTAAGTACCGTAGTTGATTTTAAAAAGATCGGTTCTAATACTTTGTTCAGTGAATTTGTGGGCCAGGATGCCAAACAAAGTGATGTTATGGCCTTCCAGTTATGGCAGGGGGGAATAGGTTTGCCGGAAAGAGAATATTATTTTAAAACTGATTCTATAACCATTAATATCAGAAACCAATACGTAAATCACATAAGCAAAATGCTTACCCTGGCAGGTGAAGATGCTGCTGTGGCTGCCAGTGCAGCTAAAAATATTCTTGCCCTGGAAACTAAACTGGCCACAGCTTCCCGTAAAATAGAAGACCTTAGGGATCCACACCGGAACTATAATAAAATGGCCATTACCGACCTCAATAAAATGGCCGGTAACCTTGACTGGGTCTCTTATCTGAAAAACCTGGGCGTAAAAAGTGTGGACTCGGTAATTGTAGGCCAACCGGAATTTTTTAAGGCACTTAATGATGCTTTAACCAAAACACCTATCAGCGACTGGAAGCACTATATAAAATTTAATCTGATTAGTGACCTGTCGGGCGTTTTGCCTGATGTCTATGGCAATGAAGCATTTAATTTTTCCAGATTATTCAGCGGCGCCAAAGAAAGAAAGCCAAGATGGAAAAGAGCTATACAAATGGAAGAAGGTGCTATGGGAGAAATGCTGGGTCAGTTATATGTTAAGGAATTCTTTAACGAAACGGCAAAAAAGAGGTACAGCAATATGGTGGAAGATATCCGGACCGCATTGAAAGACAGGATCGCCAAACTAGAATGGATGGGTGACAGTACCAAACAAAAAGCTTATATCAAATTAGCAGCCATAAAAAGTAAAGTAGGTTATCCCGATAAATGGAAAGACTTTTCATCAATGGAGATCGGCAGGGAAAGTCTTGCCAAAAATTATATGAATTCAAGATTGTGGTGGCATCATTATGAATATGAAAAACTGGGGAAACCTGTTGACAGGAATGAATGGGAAATGACACCTCAAACCTATAATGCCTATTATAACCCGAGCAATAACGAAATTGTTTTACCTGCAGGCATATTTACGGTACCCGGTTACCGGGATGAAGAACTGGATGATGCTGTAGTTTACGGTTATGGCGGTGCCAGCACGATCGGCCACGAAATAACCCATGGATTTGATGATGAGGGAAGACAGTTTGATGATAAAGGGAATTTAGTGAGCTGGTGGACAAAATCAGATGAAGCAGCCTTTACTAAAAGAGCAGAAGTAATGGTAAAACAATTTAATGAATTTGAGCCCGTAAAAGGATATCATATAAATGGTAAAGCATCATTGGGAGAAAATATTGCTGACCTTGGCGGTATTTTATTAGGCATTGAGGCCTTTAAAAAAACACAACAGTATTCTGAAAATAAAAGTATCAGTAACCTAACGCCCATGCAACGGTATTTTATGGGATATGCCCTGGGCTGGTTGGGCCATACCCGTGAAGAACAGTTGCGTAACGGTTTATTGACTGATGTACACTCTCCGGCTAAATACAGGGTTAACGGGCCCTTTGTAGATGTGGATGAATTTTATGCAACCTTTACTATTAAGCCTGCCGATAAAATGTACAGGGCCGATAGCTTACGGGTGAGGATTTGGTAAACTCATCTTTTGATTTTGTCATACAGGAATGCAGGGAAGAAAAAAAATGATTAAAACGCCTTGCCATCTTTCCACAAATTTATTTTCAGCTTATTTTATGCCCGTTTTTTGTAATTTACTGTGCAGTAATCAAACCGATTCAAATGAGAACAGTACTTAAAAAAGAAGAAAAGATATTACTCATCACTAGGCAGCATTGGCTAAGGTTAGTGCTGCCCTTCATTTCCTGGTTGTTGCTTACCATCATTTTATTTTGGTGGTTAAACAATACTGCTGCTTACATCATTATTCTACTGGCTGCCCTTTACCCGTTAATTGAGTATGTAAACTGGCGGCACAATCTTTGGTGCGTTACCAATTTAAGAGTAGTGGATGAAACCGGCTTTTTTACCCGTTACTCCAAAGAGAGCCCGTTGGATAAAATAAATAATGTAGAGTACGACCAATCCATCTGGGGACGTTTGTTTGGTTTTGGTAATGTAGATATACAAACCGCTGCTGAACTGGGCGAAACAAAATACCAACTCATTCATCATCCCAAACTTTTAAAGGACAGCATTACCCATGCACAGGAAGAATATAAAAAAATGCAGATAAGCAACCAGGCTACACAACTGGCCCAGGCCATTGCCAAAACCAATTCTGCTGTACAGGCATCACCGCAAATGATCGCTGATGAACTGGATAAACTTTTTGAACTGATGCAGAAAGGTGCCATTACACAGGAAGAATATGTATTGCAGAAGAATAAGTTACTGGGGGGCTGACTTTTTCTTTGGAAAGGTACCCGGTTTCTTTTTCAGCAATGCAAATTGTGTTGATCAGATCATAATAAAATCAGGGCCGGTTTCTAATTGCAGGCTATAAAGAAATTAAAAATGGTGATTATTGTTTTTGGATTGCCCGGTTCAGGCAAAAGCTATTTTGCTACCAGGCTGGCTGCAAAACTGGACGCCATTTATGTTAACAGTGATCAGCTGCGGATGAACATGTTTTCAACAAGAACGTATACGGATGCTGAAAAACTGTTGGTTTATGATTCCATGTCAGCAGCAATGACAGACGCCCTCATTACTAACCGGGCAATAGTGCTGGATGCAACTTTTTATAAGGAGGCCATACGGAATTCATTTGAACAGAAGGCTGCAGCATTTAATGAACGCATAATTTATATAGAAGTTACCGCACCTGAAGATATTATTGCAGAGCGGTTAGAAAGGCCCCGTTACAGTGAGGCAGACTTTGCTGTTTATCTGAAACTGAAAGCACTATTTGAACCGATGCAGCAAGAGCACCTCGTGCTGATATCATCCAACAGTGATATAGCTCCGGCACTGCTGCAGGCCATCGAATATATTAATACAGCCAAATGAATAAAAAGCAAATCAATGCTCTTTTACTATCCAAAAAAATGCTGCAGAGCGGCATAAAATGGAAACTGGTTGAAACGCATATTTCTTTTGTTTTATTGGGCAAGCCGCTTGCTTATAAATTTAAAAAGGAAATTAAATATTCATTCCTCGATTTTTCAACATTAAAAAAACGCAAATATTTTTGTGAACAGGAACTTTTGTTGAATAACAGGCTTAGCAAAGGGGTGTATTTAAAAGTTGTTCCAATACTCCGCATCAATAATGAATTGATTATTGATGGCAAAGGCGGAAAAATAATTGAATATGCCCTGCAAATGAAACGGCTGCAGGAAGCCAAACAAATGCACCTGATGCTGGATAACAAACTGGTCACCAAAAGGCATATAGAAGTGCTTGCCCTTTTGATCAGAAATTTTCACAGGAAGGCAACCGTAATTAAAACAAAATTCAACCCACAGCATTTTGCTTCCAGGTTTAATGATATACGTTCCGTTTCAGCTTTTATTAAAACTGCCCTGGGACCGGCATCACTTGAAAAACTGGAAAAAGCAGTAAGGGTATCTGACTATTTTCTTAAAACACATCATGATCTTTTTGTGCAACGTGTACAAGGGGGCTTTATCAGAGATTGCCATGGAGACCTGCATTCCCGTAATATCTTTTTATATCACAGGCCGGTAGTATTTGATTGTATTGAATTTAATGACGAATTCAGGCAGATTGATCTATTGGATGAACTCGCATTCTTTTGCATGGACCTGGAAGCAGTTGGGTTTTACAAATTAAGCAGGGCCTTTACAGATCACTATTTTAGTAAAACAAAAAACGAATTCGGAAAAAAAGAACAGTTACTTTTTACTTATTATAAATGTTACCGTGCCAATGTAAGGGCCAAAGTGAATGCCCTTCGTGCTATGCAGGCAGCAGGACCCATGCTGAAAATAAACATGGCAGATGTAAATAAATACATGGTATTACTGAATAGTTACCTGGCTGAACTCAGGTGACGGGCTTTCAAAACACCAGCAATATCCTCCAGTGTAAAACCCTTTGCCTGTAACAGGATCAAATAATGAAATAAAAGATCCGCGGCTTCACCTTTAAACGATTCATCATTTTCGTCCTTTGCTTCAATAATCAGTTCCACAGCCTCCTCTCCTACTTTTTGTGCAATTTTGTTTATACCCTTTTCAAAAAGAGAACTGGTATAAGATTTTTCAGCGGGATTATTTTTTCGTTCTGCAATGATTTGTTCAAGTTGCAGCAAAAAATTGTCGGGGGCATTATTTTCATTCCAGCAGGTATCTGCTCCGGTATGGCAAACCGGCCCGGCTGGATTTGCTTTGATCAGTAGTGTATCATTGTCACAATCAACTTTAATTTCTTTCACAAAAAGATAATTACCGCTTTCTTCACCCTTGGTCCATAAACGGTTTTTACTGCGGCTGAAGAAAGTTACTTTCTGTATTTCCATGGTTTTGTCTAATGCTGCCTGATTGAAAAACCCAAGCATTAACACTTTATTGGTTGTGGCATCCTGAATTACAGCAGGTACAAGGCCATCAGCATATTTTTTAAAATCAAGAGTCATATTCTTATTGCTATTTGCTTCTGAACTAAATATTGTTTTAATGCCGGTATCTCTATTTCCTTATAATGAAAAATACTGGCAGCCAAAGCTGCATCAGCGCCGGCAATTTCAAAAACATCTTTAAAATGCTCCATGGTTCCTGCGCCACCTGATGCAATAACCGGTAGCGGCAAACTATTTGATAGGATTGCCGTAATATCCAGTGCAAAGCCGTTTTTAGTGCCATCGTTATTCATGCTGGTTAAAAGGATCTCGCCTGCACCGGCTTCTGCTGCCTGCCTTGCCCAATCCACTGTTTTAGTTTCGGTCTTTGTTCTGCCGCCATGTAAATAAACATACCATTGGCCATCAGCTTCTTTTTTGGTATCAATGGCCAATACCACACATTGGCTTCCAAAAGCTTTACTCAATTCATTTAATAAAGCCGGGTTTTTAAATGCTGCTGTATTTACAGATATTTTATCTGCCCCGTTCTGTAATAAGGTGGAAACATCAGCAACGGTTGATATTCCGCCACCAACTGTAAAAGGAATATTGATATGGGAAGCAATCCTTTTCACCAGTGCTGTCAACGTTTTTCTTTCTTCAACAGTGGCAGTTATATCCAGAAAAACCAGTTCATCAGCTCCCTGTTCGGAATACAGCATGGCCAGTTCCACCGGATCACCCGCATCACGGATACTTTGAAAGTTGATGCCTTTAACGGTTCGTCCATCTTTGATATCCAGGCAGGGTATGATTCTTTTTGTAAGCAAGATTTTATGTTATGAGTTGTAAGTAAAAAGTAATAAGTTATAAGTTATAGGTTTTTAGTTGGTCAGGCGTTATTAGATTTTCGTAGATCGCTTTTCCGATAATGACAGCAGAACAGCCTGTTTCCTCAAGTTTTTTTACATCATCAATATGGCTAACACCGCCGCTGGCAATTAAATTAATTTCGGGATGCTGTACCCTGATCTTTTTATATAAATCGATCGAAGGGCCCTGCATCATTCCATCTTTTGAAATATCAGTACAAAATATATTCATTGCACCAAGACTGATCAGCCTTCCGACAAAATCAAAAATATTAATTCCTCCGTCTTCGAGCCAGCCACTGATCTTTATTTTTTCGTCCAGTACATCAGCGCCAAACAAAAACTTTTCTGCACCCAATTCCATCAGCCATTCTTCCAGTATTTCCGGTTTTTTAACCGCCAGGGTTCCAATAGTAGCTATGGCAGCCCCGGCATTGAATACAGCTTCCACATCGTTAATATTTTTTATGCCACCTCCAAAATCAATGATCAATGGGGTAGCAGCAGCAATCTTTTCAAGTGTGGCAATATTTGTGATCTGCCCTGATCTTGCACCATCAAGGTCAACTATATGCAGCCGCTTAAAACCAGCATCGGCAAACTGCCTGGCTACATCAACCGGGTTTTCATTATATATTTTCTGATTTGCATAATCACCCCTGGTGAGGCGTACGCATTTGCCATTGATGATATCAATTGCAGGAATTATAATCATGTGTTCAGTATAAAATTTTTTAAAATGGTTTCTCCAACCCTGCCTGATTTTTCAGGATGAAACTGTACAGCATAAAAATTATTCTTTTGAAGTGCTGCACTGTACGGTAATATATAATCCGTTTTTGCTGCCGTATCAATTGACAGTAAAGCAAAATAACTGTGTACGGTGTATACAAATGCTTCCTGCGGTAACCCTTCAAACAAAACAGATTGATAATCATAAATAGTATTCCAGCCAATTTGAGGTACTTTTAAAACTGGAGATTCAAACAATGATACCTTAGTATCAAAAATACCCAGGCATTTTGTATCGCCTTCAGCCGAATAACCGCACATCAACTGCATACCCAGGCAAATTCCCAGCACAGGTTGCTGCAGGTTTACAATTACCTGATCCAGTTTTTTTTCATGTATATATTCCATTGCGGCATGGGCATGGCCAACACCCGGGAAAATAACTTTTGTTGCTTTTCGGATTTCATCCGCATCATCTGTTACTATCGAATCAACCCCCAGCCTTTGCAAAGCATACTGCACACTTTGTACGTTACCGGCGTTGTATTTGATCAGTGCAATCATAATATTCCTTTAGTTGACGGCAGTGCATTGTTATTGATGTCTCTCTTTACTGCCATCTTAATGGTTTTGGCAAATGCTTTAAAAATGGATTCAATTTTATGGTGCTCATTTTCACCTTCAGCTTTAATATTCAGATTGCATTTAGCTGCATCGCTGAAAGACTTGAAAAAATGAAAGAACATTTCTGTTGGCACCTCCCCTATTTTTTCTCTTTTAAATGCTGCATCCCAAATGATCCAGCTGCGGCCGCCAAAATCAATGGCTACCTGAGCCAGGCAATCATCCATAGGTAATACCTGCCTGCCGGAAGGCACAGAAAACCCGTAACGCTCTATCCCGCTTTTGTTGCCCAATGCTTTAGCCATGGCTTCCCCTAAGGCAATGCCTGTATCTTCAATGCTGTGGTGTTCGTCTATTTGAAGGTCCCCATTGCAAGTTATGTTAATGTCAATATTTCCATGCCTGGCAATCTGATCAAGCATATGATCAAAGAAGGGCAACCCGGTTTTATTAACAGCTTTACCGGTTCCATCTAAATTTAATTCGACTGTAATTTTTGTTTCATGGGTATTGCGCTGATGGGTTATGATTCGGGGTGGCAATTTCAGAAAATGATAAATATCTGACCAGTTGGTTGTTTCCAGCACGACAACCTCTTTTTTCAGGTCTTCTATCCTGTTTTTAATTTCTGTTGCCCCTAAAGCAGCATCTGTATTCAGCCAGATCCCTTTACAATGTAAATTTTTTGCCAGTTGCATATCTGTAATACGGTCTCCAATTACAAATGAACGGGCAATATCATAATCCGGATCGTTGATATATTTTTGAAGCAATGCTGTACCTGGTTTACGGGTGGGCGCATTTTCTGCAGGCAAGGTTCTGTCTATTATTACCTCGGCAAATTTTATCGATTCGTTCTCCAGACTTTTCATGACCATGTTTTGAAGCGGCCAAAAGGTTTCCTCCGGAAAAGAAGCACTTCCTAATCCGTCCTGGTTGGTAACCATTAAAAATACATAATCAAGCTCTTCAGCAATTTTGCGTAAATAAAAAAACATGTCAGGGTAAAACTCCAGTTTGCTGAAATCATCCAGCTGATAAGTTGGCGGAGCTTCTTTTATTAAGGTGCCATCACGATCGATAAATAATATTTTTTTCATGGCTGATATTCTTTTAAGGCTGATAATAAACATTTATTCTCATCAGGAGTTCCAATGCTGATCCGTAAACAATTTTCACAACCGATTTCTTTACTTCTGTTCCTTACTACGATACCTTTTTCAATAAGGTTTTTATAAAGTGTATCTGCATCATCAACTTTGATCAAAATAAAATTGGCATTGGAAGGATAAATAGTTTTTACAAAAGTAAAATCATTGAATGCCTGCAGCAATTTTTCTTTTTGCTCCCGGGTTTGAGTGATCCATTCATTTACCTGCAATGTATTTTGCAAAGCTTCAATACCTATTTGCTGGGCGGCTTCATTTATGTTGTATGGCGGTTTTACTTTGTTGAATAAATCAATGATTTCCAACGAGGCATAACACAAACCGAGCCTTAACCCTGCAAGCCCCCAGGCTTTTGACAATGTTTGCATCACAATCAAATTGGGATATGCTGTTAACTCATCAATAAAGGATTTTTGCTTTGAGTAATTGATATAAGCTTCATCAATCATTACTATTCCCGGGAAATTCTTCAGCAGCAATTCAATATCTGCCCTGTTCATATTATTACCGGTTGGGTTATTGGGTGAACAGAGGAACAGCAATTTTGTATTTGTATCGGCTGCAGCCATAATTCCTTCCACATCTAATTGAAATGTTTTGGTAAGATTTACTTTTCTTATTTCAACAGCATTGATATCAGCATTAACTGCATACATGCCATAGGTAGGTGGGCAGATGATCACATTGTCTTTACCCGGGATACAAAAGATACGGTAAGCCAGGTCAATGATCTCATCGCTGCCGTTGCCAATACAAATATTTTCAGCGGGTACCTCTTTTATCCCTGACAATTGAAATTTTAATGACCATTGCAATGGATCAGGGTATCGGTTATACCTTACTCCCAGTCCTGCTCCATGCGAAGCGGGCAGCGGGGAACCGTAAGCATTTTCATTGGCATCTAAAAACACCGAAGCCTTACCTGTATACTCATGCCGGGCAGATGAATACGGTTTCAGGTTCCGGATATGCGTTCTTACTAATTTTTGAAGATCAAATTCCATTTTTAATTTTTTAATTCTGTTAATCTGAGCGTAACTGCATTTTTATGAGCATCTAATCCTTCTGCTGCTGCCATTACTTCAACAGCTTTGCCAATATTATTTATTCCCGCTTTGGTTAATTGCTGAAAAGTTATCTTTTTAACAAAGCTGTCCAGTGAAACTCCGCTGTATGCTTTTGCAAAACCATTTGTAGGCAGTGTGTGATTGGTACCTGATGCATAATCACCGGCACTTTCCGGAGAATAATGCCCGAGGAAAACACTGCCGGCATTAACGACCCATTCTGCAAGTTTTGCTGCATGATCAGCTGCAATGATCAAATGCTCCGGTGCGTATTCATTTAATAGGTCAAATGCATCAGCTTCATTTTCCAGTACAATTGCCAGGCTGTTTTGCAAAGCCAGCACAGTAATTGCTTTTCTTGTTAATAAAGAAATTTGTTTTTCAATTTCTTCAGTTACATTTTCGATAACAGATAACGATGAAGCGACTAACACCACCTGGCTGTCGGACCCATGCTCGGCCTGACTTAACAGATCAGCGGCAACAAAAGCCGGATTACAGGATTCATCGGCATAAACAGCAAGTTCGCTTGGCCCGGCAGGCAAATCAATGGCTATGCCTGCTGCATTAATCAATTGTTTGGCACAGGTCACGTATTGGTTACCCGGGCCGAATATTTTATTTACCTTATTAACTGTTTTGGTGCCGTATGCCATAGCAGCAATTGCCTGCACACCGCCAATCTTATAAATGTTTTTTATACCAATGAGTTGGGCTACATACAAAATAACCGGATTTACTTTTCCGTCTTTACCCGGCGGGGTGCAAACAATAATTTCTTTACAACCCGCCAGCAGTGCCGGGATACCGAGCATCAATAAAGTAGAGAACAAAGGCGCTGTACCACCAGGGATATATAAGCCCACTTTTTCAATGGCAACTGATTTTCGCCAGCAGGTAACACCCTTTGTTGTTACAACCTCTACCATCTTTTCACGCTGTGAATTGTGAAAGGAAGAGATATTATCTTTAGCCAATTCAATTGCCGCTTTCAGGTCTGCATCAACATTTGTAATGGCTTCAGATATTTCTTTTTTGGTAACCGTAAATTCTTTTATTTCAACAGCATCAAACTGTGCGCTGTATTTTTTAATGGCAATATCACCGTTTTCTTTTACATCTTCAAGGATGGCAGAAACTATTGCTTCCAGATTTTTATGATCAAAAGCGGGGCGGTTTAAAATTTTCTGCCAGGTTTCTTGCTCAGGATTTACGTAAATTTTCATAATTCAACATATTGCTCCTATGGAGCTTTGATTAAAAATTTATTTATCATTTTTTTTATTCCTAACTACCCCCTGCTGCGGGGCTGTTTAAACAATCATCTTTTCAATCGGCAATACTAATATCCCTTCCGCATCATACTGCTTTAGTTTTTCAATTACTTCCCAGAAATCATTTTCATTAACCACGCTTTGTACACTGCTCCAGCCGGCTTCCACCAGGGGTACTACGGTCGGGCTTTTCATGCCTGGTAATAAAGAAATAATATTTTTTAACTGGCTGTTTGGCGCATTCAGCATGATGTATTTATTGTTCTTTGCTGTTTTAACCGAATTGACACGCAACAATAATTTCTCCAGCAATAACCTATTTTCCACCGACAGGCTTTTATTGGCAGTCAATACTGCTTCTGAATGTAAAATAACTTCCACTTCCTTTAATCCGTTGGTAAAAAGTGTACTTCCGCTGCTCACCAGATCGCAGATGGCATCAGCCAAACCGATGCCGGGTGCAATTTCAACCGAGCCACTGATCTCATGTATCTCTGCATTGCTGCCTTTTTCATTTAAATAGTTTTGGAGGATACCCGGATAGGAAGTAGCGATCTTTAGATCATCCAGGTCAGCAACGGATTGGTAAGCCAAAGTTTTAGGGACCGCAATGCTCAACCTGCATTTGCCAAAACCAAGCCGGAAGACCAGGTCTATTTCCTTTGCTTTTTCCATTAATACATTCTCACCTACAATACCAATGTCAGCTACGCCGTCATACACATACTGCGGAATATCATCATCCCTTAAAAAATAAACCTCCAATGGAAAATTTTCTGCAACGGCCTTTAACTGATTGTGCCCGTTATTTAACTGAATGCCACATTCCTTTAAAAGTTTTACCGACTCCTCGTATAATCTGCCCGATTTTTGAATAGCAATCTTTAACATGTTTTAATTTTTATCTGAGTTTACAACAATAGAAAAGGGCTCACTTTGCAGTAAGCCCTTTTGAAAATATGTTTAATTATACATACGTCAACACAGCTTACCGGTTGGTAAAGTATGATGATGATGTATGTTTATGATTTGTTTCATTGATCCTGCAAAGTAAAGGCTGATGCATTGATCTGCCAAATAAAATTTAAAATGATTGAATATTAATACCTAATCCAGGCGAATCATTAAACAATATTCTCCCAAAATCAAATTGTACGCCATAGGCAATATCTTCTGCAAGTAAAAGCGGCCCGTCCATATCCACATAGTCCAGCATAGGTGCCAGTTGTGCAATGGCAGCTGTGCCAACAGAACTCTCATTCATACAACCCACCATTACTTTCATGCCCAGTTCTCTGGCCCGGGTTATCATACGCCGTGCCGGTGTAATGCCGCTGCATTTGGTTAGTTTAATATTAATGCCGTGAAAATAATTGTAGCATTTTTCTACATCTGCTTCTACAACACAACTTTCATCAGCGATCAGAGGAAGTGCAGAATGTTCAAATAATATTTTCATTCCCTCCCAATCATCTTTTCCCAAAGGCTGTTCAATAAACTCAACCCCCAATTCTTTTAAGATTGGTATTTTTTGCAATGCCTGTTCCACTGTCCAGCCGGCATTGGCATCTACCCTCAAAACGGCATCCGTATATTTACGTAATGCTGTCACCATGTCAATGTCGCCATCTACCCCAACCTTAATTTTATAAATGGGCCAGGGTTTTTCTTTCATTTTGGCAACCATCTTTTCAATGGTATCAATGCCAATTGTGTAATCGGTCAGGGGTGCTTCTGCAATATCCAGCCCCCATAATTCATGCAGTTGTTTTCTTTTCAGTTTGCCGTAAATATCCCATCCGGCCATATCCAAAGCACAAACCAAAAACGGGTTTGCCGGAAATAAATGATGCAGGTAATGCCAGTATCTTTCCGGATCGGAGAAAGCAAATTTTTCAACAAATATTTTTTTGCGCTCCAGGTCCTCTGCCATTTTTTCAACAGTTATATTATAGTAACTGATAGATGGTGCTTCGCCATAACCCTTTATGCCCATAAAGTCCAGCTCAGCTACAAGTGTTGGCTGATGCGTTTTTGTTCCCTTTGAAATAGTAAATGGATGATGAAAAGGAAGGTTATATATTTTGTATCGCACTTTCATCGTTCTGGAAATTACCTTCCGCTTTCCGCTATGTATTTCTTTAGTTCGTTTGTAAAATCGTTTTCTTTCAACAGGTCTTCCAGGTTAATATGCATGCGGTAGTTCCAGTAATGTTCTGCTTCGGCAGGATTATTGATCCTTTCTTCTTTGGGATCTTCCCTTCTGATCTTTTCATT
The DNA here is from genome assembly GCA_043747955.1 of Chitinophagaceae bacterium. GTDB lineage: Bacteria > Bacteroidota > Bacteroidia > Chitinophagales > Chitinophagaceae > Ferruginibacter. The sequence goes on along the minus strand of JAYTOF010000270.1, from coordinate 329 downwards.
CATACCCATCAGGTCCTGTAACTGAAAAATACTCCATATGGCCGGTGAATACAGGTGTTGCAGAATAATTTCTTTATTAATCCACGCTTCGCAATAAACAGGTGGCTCACCGCTTTGGCCCATCAGGTAATTATAAAAATGTTTGGTCTTAAAATTATCCTCTTCCCACCAGCCACGTATGGTGCTCATATCATGTGTAGATGGCGACACCACACTCAGGTAAGGTGCATCATTGGGATGAAAGAATTCGCTGCCTGTTTTTTTAGGCATGCGTTGTATTTCCAGGCTTAGTATACCCAGTTGCTCCATTACTTCGGGTACACAATGCG
>JAYTOF010000269.1:0-8992 GCA_043747955.1 Chitinophagaceae bacterium | reverse complement strand
CACTGCAAACACACCCATCTTAACCATAATACCACTCAGCACCATGGTTGTTGAAGTTGGTGCCTGCTCGTATGTATCCGGCTGCCAGGTATGAAAAGGAAACACCGGCATCTTAATAGCAAAGGCTATGAAGAACAGCCAGAATATCCAGTTCTTTTCTGCCGGAGAAAGAACTGCTGAATAGATCGCATTCATTCCAAATGAATGATCGGCAAAAGCAGCCGGAACCGTATGCATATACACATAAATAATACCCGTTAACATTAATAACGAGCCGGTAAAAGTATACACAAAGAATTTAAAAGTTGCCTGAATTCTCCGCTCACCGCCCCAGCGGCTGCACAAAAAGTAAACGGGTATAACGGCCAGCTCCCAGAAAAAATAAAAGACCAACAGGTCCATAGCAGAGAACACACCCATTAAACCGGACTGTGTTAACAGCATTAAACCATAAAATACATTTGCATTTTTATAGTTTGTTTTTATAGTAGCGATAAATATTACAGGAAAAGAAACTGCTGTTAATGCGGTTAACAGGTGTCCCATTCCATCAAGCCCTAAAGTAAAATTGCTGCCCAGGTTTTTTAGCCAGAAATAGCTTACATTATTATAGTAAAAATACTTTCCGTTCTCAGCATAATACAGGCTTGCAACGGAAATCATTAAAGTTATCAAAGAAGACAATATTGCCCAGGCCTTAACTGTTTTCTCCTTACGTATCACCAATGCCAGCAACCCCGCTATTAACGGAAACCAGATCAACAACTCCGGAAATGTTATCCAAATATTTTTTGGGTCCATATCTTCTAATTACAAAAACAACTGAATAATAAAAAATATCAAAATGCCCAGCACCATCATCAAAACATACGTGCCCACCTGGCCTGTTTGTAATAACCGTATTTGCCGGCTGCTATAATTAACAGCTTTGCCGACACCGTTTACAAAACCGTCAACACCCTTCTTCTCCAAAATATTGTTGAAATATCTTGCGATTGTTAATACAGGTTTTACAATGATGGCATCGTACAACTCATCAACATACCATTTATTGGCCAATACTTTTCCAAGCCCGGTTTCTTCCGCATCTGTTTTTTGGTCCCGATAGTTATCGGGATTACTGAATTTGCTCCATGCATAAATCAAGGCGGCCAATGCAGCAGCAACAGAAATGCCCATTAATATATATTCGGTTGAATGCGACAGGTGATGTTTAGCCGAGATGGTATTGCTTTGTGCAAAAACAGGTGCTAAAAATTCTTCCAGATTGTGTCCGCCATGCATGAAAACTTCAGGGATACCGATCCATCCACCGATAATGGATAAGATAGCAAGAATAATTAAAGGAATAGTGATAGCTTTTGGGCTTTCATGCAAATGATGTTCCTGCTCATGCGTACCTCTGAATTTTCCGAGAAAGGTCATGGCATATAAACGGAACATATAAAAAGCGGTCATGATTGCACCTGCAACGCCTACACCCCAAAGCAATGGACTTCTTGCATAAGCCGCAGCTAAAATTTCATCCTTGGAAAAGAAACCTGAGAAAGGCGGCATACCTGCAATTGCCAGACAAGCCAATAAGAAAGTAATATGCGTAACATTCATGTATTTTTTCAATCCACCCATATTGCGGATATCCTGTTCGCCACTCATAGCATGTATAACACTTCCGGCACCCAGGAATAACAAGGCTTTAAAGAAAGCATGCGTCATCACATGGAATACAGCGCCGGTGTATGCTCCAACACCCAATGCCAAAAACATATAACCCAACTGGCTTACGGTTGAGTAAGCCAATACTTTTTTAATATCGTTTTGTTTTAAAGCAATGGTTGCAGCAAGTATGGCAGTTGATAAACCAACAATAACAACAACCCCCTGTGTAACGGGTGCCATGGTATATAATATGTTGCTGCGTGCAATCATGTAGATTCCGGCAGTTACCATCGTGGCTGCATGTATCAATGCGCTCACAGGTGTTGGGCCAGCCATGGCATCGGGCAACCAGGTGTACAAAGGAATTTGTGCACTCTTACCCATGGCACCAACAAATAATAATAGTGTGATGCCTGTAATATCAAAGCTTGTTATTTTTCCGGAAGAAAATAAAGCAGGGACTGTTTCAAAAACTGTGTAAAAATCGACAGATCCAACTTTTGAAATCAACCAAAACACAGCCAGTAAAAAACCAAGGTCCCCAATACGGTTCATAATGAAGGCTTTCTTTGCCGCTATGTTGTAGTTGGTATTTTTAAACCAGAAACCAATGAGCAAATAAGAACAAAGCCCCACCCCTTCCCAACCAATAAACATGATAACATAGTTGGCACCCATTACCAGTATCAGCATGGAGAAAATAAAAAGATTCAGGAAGGAAAAATATTTTGCAAAATTTTTGGGTTCTTCATCGTGCATGTAGGCTGTTGAATACACATGAATTAAAAAACCAACACCGGTAATGATCAATAAGAAGATGGAAGAAAGCTGATCGATCTGAAAATCGAAACCAATTTTAAGTGCCGTGATATTTATAAAATCGAAATAATGAATGGCTTCCTTAGGAACATTACCGGCTGCCAATTGTAAAAAAATCAGCAGGCTGATGATAAAAGAAATAAGCACAGTTCCGCTACCGATGATACCGGCCATTGTTTTAGATAGCTGCTTTCTGCCCAGGCCATTAATTAAGAAGCCAAGTAAAGGCAGTAGAGGAATCAACCAGACCATTTGAAAAATATTACTCATAAAATAAGTCAAAAGTGAAAAGTCAAAAGTAAAAAGAAGCAAGAGCCTAATTTTTACTTTTGAATTTTGATTTTTTAATTTTTAAGTCTGTTTAAAAAGTTCACATCCACCGAATGTGTATTTCTATACAACATAACAATGATAGCCAGTCCCACACTCACTTCTGCTGCTGCCACCACCATGATAAAAAATACAAAAATCTGCGCATCGCTTACCACATTTGGATTGGTTAGAACCAATTCCGAAGCTGCATGCATTTTTGAAAATGCCACCAGCAATAAATTAACCGCATTAAGCATTAACTCAATACACATAAATATAATGATGGAATTACGGCGTGTTAACACCCCGACAATTCCTGTGCAGAAAAGCGCCACTGCCAAACCGATGTACCATTTAATTTCCATATTCACTAATTAAGCTGATTATACGAATTACACTAATTGCTGATTCGCTAATCCGTGTAATCCGTTTTAATTTGTGTTATAAGTTTTATCCTTCTTTTTTCCCAATCACCACAGCACCAATCATTGCACTTAAAAACAAAACCGAGCTGATTTCAAATGGTATCACATAATCGTTAAATAAAACCATTCCCAGGTTTTTGATCAGGCCATAATCGCCAGCACCCATCTGAACCAGATTGGATGCCTGTTCAGTTTCTGATATTGCCGAAATTAAAACCAGGAAAAGACATCCCCCCGATATCAATCCGGCAAACTGTAAGACCCTGCGTTTTTTTGGCTCCGATTCGGCATTTAAATTCATCAGCATTACAACAAATAAAAACAGCACCATAATGGCCCCAGCATAAACTATGATATTTACAATAGCTAAAAACTGGGCATTCAATAAAATATAGTGGCCAGAAATGGCAAAGAATACTACAATAAGAAATAAGATACTGTGCACCGGACTTTTACTGGCCACTACCATAATGGCACTGAACAGGGCCAAAACAGATAAACCCCAAAATAATATATCAGTAATGCTCATAAGCCTTTCCCATCTCTCTGCCAACTGGCAGAAGGGTGTTTTCGTTAATTAATAATTTCTTTCTTCGCCCTGTTACCTAAAGCCTTTTTATAGGCTTCAGGGTTTTCTGTTGGGTGCGGAATCAATAATTCTTCTTTTTTATAAATAAACTGTTTGCGCTGGTAATCGGCAGGTGCAAAAGTTTCGCTTAAATAAATGGCATCTTTTGGACAAGCCTCTTCACATAACCCGCAAAAAATACATCGCAGCATATTGATCTCATATTTAGCTGCATATTTTTCTTCCCTGTATAAATGCTCTTCACCCGGCTGTCTTTCGGCAGCTTCCATAGTAATAGCTTCAGCCGGACAGGCAACTGCACACAAACCACAGGCCGTACAATTTTCACGTCCTTCTTCATCCCTGTTTAAAATTTGAAGTCCGCGAAAAACCGGGCTGAAAGGCCTTGTCTTTTCAGGGTAATTAATAGTAGGTTTCTTTTTAAATATATGACTAAAAGTTATAAGCATACCTTTAAAAATGGCGACTAAATAAAGCCGTTCCAGGAAATTCATTTTCCGGCGATCAACCTGCTTTACCCTGTTTGTTAATGCTTGCATATTTTTATTATCGCTTTCAACCCGCCTTCGACAGGCTCAGGCTGACCGTTTTTGAATTTCTAATTTAAAAATGCCATCCGTTTTGTTTCAATAAAATAATTGCTCCCGTTACCAGCATATTGAATAAAGATATGGGAATCAATATCCGCCATCCCAGGTTCATCAACTGATCGTATCTGAATCGGGGAATGGTCCAGCGTACCCACATAAAAAAGAAAATAAAACAAACGACCTTTGTCATTAAAGCCAGTACACCAAACAAAGCCATCCAGTTTTGATCGTAATTTGCTTCATTTAAAAACGGAATATCATATCCGCCAAAAAACAAAGTAGACATGATCACACTGCTCACAAACATATTAATATACTCTGAAAAAAGATAGAAGCCTAATTTCATAGAGGAATACTCGGTATGATAACCACCAATCAGTTCACTCTCTGCTTCGGCCAGATCAAATGGCGATCGGTTACATTCTGCAAATGCACAAATTAAAAATAATAAAAAACCCAAAGGTTGATATATAATGTTCCAATAACCGGCCTGCTGTTGCAATACCATTTCCTTAAGGCTCAATGTTCCGGTTACCATCAGCAGGGCAATGATGGTTATACCCATGGCCAGTTCGTAACTGATGATCTGTGAGGCTGCCCTTAATCCGCCCATTAAAGAAAATTTATTATTACTTGCCCAGCTGCCGATCATGATTCCATACACGCCCATACTTACCACTGCAAACACATATAGAATACCCACATTAACATCCGCAATTTGTAATGAGATATCCCTGTCAAAGAAATGCACTTTATCTCCCCAGGGAACAATGGCACTGGTCATAATTGCAGTAAGCATGGCCAGTGAGGGGCCAAGTATGAATAAAAATTTAGAAGAAAAATCAGGAATGATCTCTTCTTTAAAAAATAATTTCAAGCCATCGGCAAGCGGTTGCAAAATTCCAAAAGGCCCTGCACGGTTGGGTCCACGCCTGTCCTGTAAAACAGCTGCAATTTTTCTTTCACCATAAGTAGCATACATGGCAATAACCAAAGAAGCCATAACCACTATGATGATCAAAACCAGTTTCTCAATAATTAAAGCCAAATCAATAGCTAAAAGCATATCCCTGTTTTATATTTTTTTATTCTTTTGGTAAACCCCATTGCGTTGATTCTCCTTCTCCCTTTACAAAGTCTCGTGATCTGGCAAAATCTTCCATGTGCGATGGCCTTTCAATTTCACTTAAATGAATGTTAGGATTATTTACGCCGCTCACATTATGTATGTTCATCAACAATTTTGGATCCCGGCCATGCAATACTTTTTTAATGGTATCATTGGGCATCTCTAAAGTAGCATATTTATTTGCACCAATCACTGAATGGCGGCTGATCGCTGTTAATCCTTCAATTGTCCAGTCGCTGGTTTTCTTTTTATCAAAACGGCAGGTATTGCATATCCAGCCGGGCTTACCTTCGAAGCTCTGTACTTCGCCCCATTCATCTTTACGGGCAGTTACCCTGTACACTTCATCACCACGTAACCACAAGGTAGCTTTACCGCAGCACTTTGGATTTTCGCAATTGCGGTGTGCATCTACCGGTTTGGTAAACCATACCCTGTTTTTAAAACGGAATGTTTTATCCGTTAAAGCGCCAACCGGACAAACATCAATCATGTTGCCGCTGAAATCATTTTCTATGGCTTTGGAAATATAGGTAGATATTTCTGCATGATCTCCACGATCCAAAATACCATGCACTCTTTTATCGGTGATCTGATCGGCAACATACGTACAGCGATAACAAAGAATACATCTTGTCATGTGTAACTGAATGTAAGGACCAATATCTTCTTTCTCGAAAGTCCTTCTTTTAAATTCGTAACGTGTACCTTCTTTTCCATGATCGTAACCGAGGTCCTGTAAATGACATTCGCCGGCCTGGTCGCAGATGGGACAATCAAGCGGATGATTGATCAGTAAAAATTCAACCACCCCATTTCTTGCATCAATTACTTTTTCGCTGGTCATGTTTTTAACTACCATTCCATCCATCACAGTTGTACGGCAACTGGCCATTAATTTAGGCATGGGCCTTGGATCGGCCATGGAGCCAGCGGCCACTTCCACCAAACAGGTACGGCATTTACCGCCGCTGCCTTCCAGCTTACTGTAATAGCACATGGCTGGCGGTGTAACATCGCCACCAATTTGCCTGGCTGCATTTAATATCGTAGTACCGGGGGCAACATCTATGCTGATGTTGTCGATAGTTACTTTAAAATTTGCCGGTGTTTCTTTTTTAACTTCTTCAGCCATTGTTCCGTACTATTTACTTTTGTGCTTTTTATTGCTTTTACCATTTAACGAAAAACTTCCTCCAATCATACCATCAAATTCAGTAAAAAAGAAGGATTGCTTTGCCCGCCCAGCAATTCCTTTTTTATGCAAAATAATATCAGGCATATTTATATATCCGTATTTGTTTTCAAATCTAATGATAAGGTGCTTAAAAAATGTTGCCTGTATCCCGGCTTTTAAACTAAGTCCAAAACCCGAAATATGAAACTGGTCACTTTTTTGATAATTCAGCAATTGTACGCTGGTTCTGGGCATTAATACCCCGGCACCTGCTCCTAACAAAGCATCAACAATAAATTTACTGTTGGAAGCATGATACAGGCTTACATATTTTTCAGCTTCCAGGTTTATATAATTTAATCCGTCGGTATGTTCATACCTGAGAAAATCTTCTGTCAACTTTTTATCTGCATTATAATATCCCTTAAATAAACCTGCCTGTTCAATAACTCCTTTCATAAATACTGTCTGGTCATTATCCATTACATATTTCATATGATCAAAACCAACAGAGATGGCTAAATCTTTACGGATAAAATAGCCTACTTTGAAATTTGTTTGCGGTATGGTAAGCCTGTTTATTTGTAAATAATCGTGAAAACTAACCGGACTTGGCCTGTCATGTGCAGCCACTTTTCTTAATTGAAAATCATAATCATTGCCCTTAAAACTTATATTACTTTTTGTATAGGCTGCCCGGTTCCATCCCCACAATATATATACCTGTCCTTGTTTTGTATTGGAAAAACGTACGCCACTTTGTGAAAAACCGGCTTTCACAAAAAAACAGAGCATTATTGTTATGATGATCTTTTTCATTCTTGTTACACTAAAACAGGTACATTAATTTTATCCGCATAATGTGCGAGGCCGTAATTCTTTTTCAAACATTCATCCGGGTTTAAAACATGCCATTCAAACTCATCCCTGAAATGCCTGATCGCTGCTGCAACCGGCCAGGCCGCTGCATCGCCCAACGGGCAAATCGTGTTCCCCTCAATCTTACGCTGAATATCCCAAAGCAGATCTATATCGCTCAACTTTCCTTTTCCATTCTCGATATTCAATAATATTTTTTCCATCCACCCGGTGCCTTCCCTGCAGGGCGAACATTGCCCGCAGCTTTCATGGCGGTAAAATCTTGCTAAAGTATACGTATGTTTTACCACACACTGGTCTTCATCCAAAATAATAAAACCACCAGAGCCCATCATACTGCCGGTTGCAAAACCGCCGTCGCTGAGGCTTTCATAGTTCATTAATCTTTTTTCGCCTTTGGCAGTAGTTAGTAATAAATTAGCCGGCAGTATTGGAACCGATGACCCGCCCGGGATACAGGCTTTTAATTTTTTGCCATTGGGGATACCCCCGCAATAGTCATCGCTGTAAATAAATTCTTCAACGGAGATGGTCATATCAATTTCATAAACACCGGGCTTATTAATATTACCACAGGCGCTCATTAATTTTGTTCCGGTACTTTTACCAACTCCGATCCTGGCATATTCATCACCCCCGTCATTAATGATGGGTACCACAGCAGCAATGGTTTCTACATTATTAACAACGGTTGGCCTGCCCCATACACCTTTTACAGCCGGGAAAGGAGGTTTGATCCTTGGGTTTCCTCTTTTGCCTTCCAGCGATTCAAGCAATGCTGTTTCTTCTCCGCAGATATAAGCACCTGCGCCTCGATGAACATAAATCTCACAATCAAATCCGGTTCCTAAAATATTTTTACCCAAAAAACCGTTTTGTTTTGCTTCGGCAATGGCCTGTTCTAAAATATCAACGATCCAGGCGTACTCCCCACGTATATATATATAGGAAACATTGGAGCCAAGTGCAAAAGAAGAAACGATCATTCCTTCAATTAAAATATGCGGAATAAATTCCATCAGGTAACGGTCTTTAAAAGTACCGGGTTCACTTTCATCGGCATTAACCACCAGGTGGCGGGGAACGCCTTCGGGCTTTGCAATAAAACTCCATTTTAAGCCCGTAGGAAAACCTGCACCACCACGGCCTCTTAAGCCACTCTTCTTCACTTCTTCCACAATATCGGCAGGAGACATTTTTAAAGCCTTCTCCACACTGCGGTAACCGCCTTCACGGCGGTACACATCATATAACCTGATGTTTTCTACATGTGCTTTTTCTAGTAACAATTTTCTACTCATATACTAAACCCGGTGTGGAATTTCGTTAACTGTTTTTTATAAAAACTATTTAATTTTATTATACTCCTCAATAATTTCAATCAGCTCTTTTATTTTTTTTCTCCCATCCACA
>JAYTOF010000268.1:0-20385 GCA_043747955.1 Chitinophagaceae bacterium | reverse complement strand
ATGGGTGCAGAAAATGAAAAAATAAAGGACCGTTACCAGAAACTGACGATGGAGTTTAAACCGGCTTTGTTTCCAACAGAGCTTATGACATTGACCGGGCAAAAAGGCGTTCACCTGCGGGCAACGGTAAGTGAGTTTGGGCCGGTGTTACTGAGTAAAATTTTAGAACTGAATGATACACAGGGAGGGGTGGTAGCCATGATCTTTAAATATTGTGATGATACCAAATTACCATTGCTCGATCTAAGGGATTTTATTAAAGTACTGCAATATATAGGTGATGAGGGCAAAGCTGAAATTGAAAAGATTTATGGAAAGATTTCAACCTCATCTACCGGAACCATATTGCGTAAAGTGATTGAACTGCAGCAACAGGGCGCTGATATTTTTTTTGGGGAAAGAAGTTTTGAAGTGGACGACCTGATGCGTATTGCTGATGACGGCAGGGGAATGATCAGTGTGTTGCGGGTTACCGATCTGCAGGATAAGCCAAAGCTTTTCTCCACTTTTATGTTACAGATGCTGGCTGAGCTGTATGCCAGTTGCCCCGAAGAAGGCGACCTGGACAAACCTAAACTGGTGATGTTTATTGATGAGGCCCACCTTATTTTTAATGAAGCCAGTTCAGCATTGTTACAACAGATTGAAACAATAGTAAAACTAATCCGCTCAAAAGGTATTGGTATTTTCTTTTGTACACAAAACCCGATGGATGTACCTGCGAGTGTATTATCGCAGCTGGGTTTAAAAGTACAGCATGCATTGCGTGCCTTTACTGCAGCCGATAGAAAAGTGATCAAACAGACCGCAGAGAATTATCCCGAAACTGAATTTTATAAAACCGAAGACCTGATTACGCAAATGGGCATTGGCGAAGCATTAATAACCATGCTCAATGAAAAGGGAATTCCAACACCGCTTGCTCATACCATGCTGTGTGCGCCGCGAAGCCGTATGGATATTTTAACTGATGAAGAAATTGATGCCATTAATGCCAGGTCGAAAATGGTTGCCAAATACAACAAAACCATTGACAGTGAAAGTGCTTACGAAATATTAACCGCCAAACTGGAGGAGGCTGCAGAAAAATCAGCGCAGGAAGAAACCACAACGTCATCAAAAAAATCCGGAAAAGAACAACCTACTGCATTTGATAAAATAACAAATAATACGGTTGTTAAAAGTATGGCCCGAACAGCAGGTAATACGATTGTGCGCTCTTTATTAGGGGCTTTGGGTTTGGGCGGCCGCAGCAGGAGTACGAAAAGCAAGGGCTGGTTTAACTAAGCTGTTGAAGATTATTTACAGGAGCCCGTTGTTAAACGGGCTCTTCGTATTTTTGCATCATGAAAAAACTGGAACCTTTATTCAAACACCGTTTTGGTCCACTGGCTGTGCTGGCACTTATATTGTTTATGCTGAGTTTTGTTACACGGGTAACATTAATGATAATAAGCTGGCCCAACCTGGAGTTGAACATTCTTCATTTCTTTGGTATCTTCTTCATTGGATCTTTTTACGACCTGGTAGTATTCAGTTTCTTTACCATACCCGTTGCCCTGTATTGCTGGCTGATGAAGGACAGCTGGTATCAAAAAAAATGGCAGCGCATCCCGCTTTTCTTTCTTTTCTTTTTAATAACACTGATACTGGTACTTAATGTTGGTGGTGAAATTATTTTTTGGAATGAATTTAATGTGCGCTATAATTTTATTGCAGTTGATTATCTGGTTTATACTACTGAGGTTTTGGGAAATATATGGGAGTCGTATAATATCCCTTTAATTGCTGCTGCTGTAGCAATTGCAACGGCAGCTATATTAGTTCTGGTAAGAAAAAAATTAACGACTTCGCAGGAAGTAAGTATGCGCTTTGGAAAAAGAACTATTTTCTTTTTTGTATTTATGCTGTTGCCCGTTGCAGGATATTTTTTAGTAAATAACCGTATTAAAAACAGCAGCAATAATAATTATGTAAATGAATTAGGCGGCAATGGCATTTATGAGTTTGGCGCTGCTTTCTGGAACAACGAAATTGAGTACGATAAATTTTATGCTACCCGTAACGATACTGCCAATTTTAAAATATTGCGGCACCTGTTGCAGGCACCCAATGCAACATTCAGCAACGATCCGTTAAGTATTGAGCGGCAGATAAAAAGTGATAGTCCCGAACATAAACGGAATGTTGTGCTCATCAGTGTAGAAAGTTTTAGTGGCGATTATTTAAAACGATTTGGCAATACAGAAAATTTAACGCCCTGTTTAGATTCCCTTATTCCATTTGGATTATGGTTCGACCGGTTTTATGCAACTGGTACCCGTACAGTAAGGGGGCTTGAGGCTTTGTCCATGGCTATTCCGCCAACACCGGGGCAATCTATTGTACGGCGCCCCGGTAATGAAGATATGTTCACCATGGGCAGTGTTTTAAGATCAAAAGGTTATGATGTGAATTATATTTATGGTGGCAATTCCTTTTTTGATAATATGGGTAAGTTTTTCAGTAACAGCAGTTATAAAGTTTTAGATAAAAGAGATATACCTGACAGCCTGATACAACTGACCACAGCCTGGGGAGCTGATGATGAAGCTTCATTTAATTTTGCCATTAAGCAATGCGATAAAAGTTTCAGCAGCGGTAAACCGTTCTTTAATCATATAATGACAGTGAGTAACCACCGGCCCTATATTTATCCCGAAGGCAGAATTGATATTTCTCCGTCACATCAATCCATCCAGGGAGCGGTTAAATACACTGATTATGCCATTAATAAATTTATTAAAGACGCACAGAAAAGGCCCTGGTTTAATAATACCATTTTTGTGATTGTTGCTGATCATTGTGCAAAAAGTGCCGGTAAAACCGATCTGCCGGTAAACCGTTATCACATCCCCTGCATTATATATGCACCCCAACTGATCAGGCCCGCCATTGAAAATCGTTTGGTAAGCCAGATTGACCTGGCTCCAACTATATTGGGCTTCCTGAACATGAATTACACCAGCCGTTTCTTTGGTTACGATATTTATAATATGAGCCCGGGAAAAGAACGGGCTTTTATCAGTACGTACCAGGATATGGGGTATATTAAAGAGGGTAAAATGGTAATATTATCTCCCCGACAAAATGTACAGGTATACCGTCCTGATTTTATCACAGGCGATAATTCCCTTGTTTCAGGTTCAGATAGCCTGATCAGTGAGGCAATTGCCTGGTACCAGGGGGCAAGTTTTCAATATAAAATGGGCAAGTACAAAAGTGTAAAATAGATTCATAAATAAAATCATAAAAATTTAATAATCAATCAAATAAGTGGATATTTAGTATTCCTTTATTGTATTTTTTACACATTCTTTTTTGGCAGGATTTTCAAAATACTTTGTCAAAATGTTGTATAATAGTAAAAACCCCATTATCTTCGTTTCGGTTTTTCATAGGATATTGGATTTTAAAGCGGGACTAGATTTCTATCTTGGTCCCTTTTTTTATTTTAAGACCCTTAGTTTAGCCTGAAAAACCAATATTACCTTCTTTATCAGTTTTTATTTTTTCTTCTGCCAGCAGGTAATCAGTCACTTTCCATACCTTTTCTTTTTTAATTCCTTTCAGGCTTGTCAGTATATCGTTAACAGAAACAAATTTGTCTTTTGTAAGGCTCATGATTTGAGCCCCAATGCTGTTAAATTCTTCAGCTGAGATATAGATGACCTTTTCATGGATACAATTGTCACAGATGCCACAGGCATTTATTTTTACATCAGTAAAATAATGGGCAATATGCTGACTCCGGCATCCGGTAGTTTTTTTTATATAGCCGGTCATGGCATGTACCCGTTCTTCAAAATTTTGTTTACGCCTCTGGTAATCAGTTGTATTTATTTGGTAATTATCATTATACATCCTGTTTTGTAACAACGTTATTTGGGGTTTGTCTTTTTGTGCAGTATAACTGATGATCCCAAACTCATTAAGTCTTAACAGGTCTTTTTTTAAATCTTCTGTATTCGCCTGAATAAACTTTGCCAATTTGCTTTCATAAACCGTTGCCGGAAAATCAAAAATACCTTCATAAGAACGTAGTAACCCTTTTAGTAATGGTTCTAAAGCCGGCTCTTGCTTTTCAAAATCGGTAAGCTCTTCCCTGTTTGTTGTAAATACAACGGTAGACGGTTTGAAGAAGACCTCATTAAAACTTACGATATCCTCCTGCTCCAAAGCTTTAATGGCATAGGTTGCAGTTAGGATGTTTAATATAAAGGCAGATGAAAATGCAGCGATGTCAAAATCATAACTTATTCCTTCGCCATAACCTGCAGGGATTTGCAGGTGATTCATAACAGCAATATAAACCTGTTTAATAGCCTCCTCTTTTGGAAAACGAATATTGGATTGTTCCAGTAAGTTTTCAATTTCTTTATTGTTGTAAAGCAAAACAGCATACGCTCTTTTTCCATCTCTGCCGGCACGTCCGGCCTCCTGGTAATAATTTTCAAGGCAGTCGGGTACATCGTAATGAACCACTGCTCTTACATCGGGCTTGTCAATACCCATTCCAAATGCATTGGTGCTCACAATAACCCGGGTTTTATTGCTGATCCAGTTTTCCTGTTTTTTATTTCTTTCTTCATTATTTAACCCGGCATGATAATAATCCGCATTGATTTTATGTAATTTGAGCAGATCCGATATCTCGCGGGTATGTTTACGGCTTTTGCAATAAACAATGGCCGTACCCGGTACGTTTTTTAATATCTCCAGTAATTTATTTTGTTTGGAAGGAACATTAAATACCGAGTAAGAAAGATTCCTTCTTTCAAAGGATTGCTGAAAACGTTGTTGTGTTTTGCTAAATGAAAGCTTTTCGCAAATATCATCCTGAACAATTTTGGTTGCAGAAGCTGTAAGGGCTAGGACAGGTACATTGGGAAGCATTTCTCTAAGGCTTGCTATCCGCAAATAGGGTGGCCTGAAATCATACCCCCATTGCGAAACACAATGTGCTTCATCTACAGCCAGCAAGTTAATTTTCATGGATGACAGCAAATCTAAAAACAGGTTGGTTTCTAAACGCTCGGGAGAAACATACAGGAATTTATAATTGCCAAAAGCTGCATTTTGCAAAGTTTTTTTTATTTCTATAAAACTCATGCCCGAATAAATCGCCAAAGCAGGAATGCCTTTTTGTTTTAAACCCTCCACCTGGTCTTTCATTAAAGCAATCAGCGGGCTCACCACCAAACACAAGCCATCCTTTGACATAGCCGGTACCTGGAAGCATATAGATTTTCCACCGCCGGTAGGTAGTAAAGCCAGGGTATCTTTTCCATCCAGTACTGCATTAATAATATCTTCCTGCAGCGGGCGAAAATGATCATAACCCCAGTATTGTTTTAAAATTTCATGAATGGTCAACATCATCAATTGTGGCTTGAAATTAAACCACTTTCTTATAATTCAGCCAGATAGAATTTATGGCCAGTACCACATCACTGAAACCCATGGCCAGCGCTGCAAAGCCGGGTTGCAATAAACCAATAGCTGCAATGGGAATAGCAACAATATTATAGATAAAAGCCCAGAAAAGATTTCCTTTAATAGTGATGAAAGTATGTTTGCCCAAACCCAACGCCAGCGGTAAATGCTGAATCCCTTTGTTCATTAAAACCACTTGTGCACTTTGTACAGCTAACTGGGTTGCATCACTCATGGAAATGCCGATGGTTGCCTTAGCCAGTGCCGGCGCATCATTAATGCCATCACCAACCATGGCAACAGGAGATTTACTGTTTAACTCCCCTATGATCTGTAATTTTTCTTCGGGCGTTTTTTCAGCAAATACTTTATCAATCCCTAAAAAATCAGCGATTTTTTTAGTTCTTTCCAAACTATCGCCGCTTAATAAAACGGTTTGTATATTTTTTGAATGCAGGTAACTGATCACGTCTTTAGCTTCGGGCCTGATTTCATCTTCCATATCAAACCAGCCAATCAGTATTTCATTCTGCAATAAATAGGCAGTATGGCTTGCATCAGCAGTAAGTGCATCAGCAATTTTATAAGAACCTAATTTATAAATATTACCTGCTGCATCTTCAGCTTTCATACCCAATCCTTTGATCTCTTCAATTTTTTTCCAATGAATGGCATTATTTATTTTCCATTCGGCAGTTACTGCTTTTGCAATGGGATGATTGGAATATTTTTCAAGTGAAAAAATGATCTGCTTAAATAAATTTTCATCGATAGATGTTTGCCAACCCTGCCTTCCGGCAGGCAGGTTGCTTAGGCTCATTTGTCCTTTAGTGAGTGTTCCTGTTTTATCAAAAACAACTGTTGTAATACTTTTAAACAGTTCCAGGCTTTTTGCATTGCGGAACAATATTCCGTTTTTTGCAGCACGTCCCAGCCCAACTGCAATGGCAGCAGGTGTTGCCAGGCCCATGGCACAGGGGCAACTGATCACCAACACCGCAATACTACGCATTAAAGAATTACTGCCGCTGATATCAAATGCAAAATAATTGACTAAAAAAGTAATGGCTGCTAAACCTAAAACTACCGGAACAAAAACAGCACTGATCTTGTCAGCCAATTGCTGAATGGGAGGTTTCTCTCCCTGTGCCTGCTTTACAAGCGTTAATATATTACTAAGTACCGTGTCTTTTCCAACAGCGGTTACCTGTGCTTTAACGGTACCCTCTGTAATTAAACTGCCACCAATTAAACTATCTTTTTTTATTTTGTTTACCGGTTTACTTTCGCCGGTTAATAACGCTTCATTTACATGTACATCGCCCCATAGTATTTTGCAATCAATGGGTACCTGTTCACCGGTTTTTATTAAAATAAGATCACCAACATGCAGTGTTGTATTCTCAACAGGAAAGATCAGCTCTTTATGCTCCTCATCAAAAGCGATCATATTTGCCATTACTTTTTGATGGACAGCCAGTTTGTTTAATTCCTTTTGAGTAGATGTAACTGATTTATGTTCTATCCATTCGCCTAAAAATACCAGGGTAATAATTGTTGCTGTTGTTTCGTAAAAAATATAATCCATGCCCAGGTTGCCGATACTGCCAATTAAACTGTATACAAAAGCGGCAGTTGCGCCAATGGCAATTAAAACATTCATATTGGGAATTCCATGTCGCAGGCTTTTAAAGGCACTTACTCCAAAATAACCCATACCTACCATGTAAACAGGAATGCAGATCGCCAGTTGGATCCAGGGATTCATCAGAAAATGAATATGCCAGGGCAGCATGTGCAACATTAAAATCAGTGTAAATGGAAGGCAGAAAAGGAAACGTTGTAAGTGATTGGAGAAGAAAACCCGTTTCTCGTTTCTTGTTGTTTGTTTATCGTTAACTACCTTATAACCTAAGTCTTCAATTCCTTTTGCAAGTTGCTCTTTTGTATGGTTGTCGTTCAGTTCAAAACTTACTTCACCGCCAATGAAATTTACTTTTACATCTTTCTGTCCTTCTTTTTCCAAAAAGCGGTTGATCGTTAAGGCACAGTTGGTACAGGTCATTCCTTCTACTTTCCAGTCAACTTTTTCCATAATGCAAAATTATTCATTGAAATTGTGACTCGATTACTAATGAAGGAAAATATCTTTGCAACATGGAGGTAAATTTTAAACTGGAACAGGTACAGGAAACAGCTGCATTGCTGTTGGCTGCTACCGTCAATAATAAAGTGTATGCATTTCATGGAGAGATGGGTACAGGTAAAACAACTTTTATTCATGCTTTATGCCTGTCCATGGGCATAAAAGATGTTGTTACAAGCCCCACATTTTCTATCATCAATCAATATAAAACAACTGATGGGCAAACCGTTTACCATATGGATCTATACCGTATAAAGGACGAAAATGAAGCTGTACATGCCGGTATTGAGGATTGCCTGTACTCTGGAAATATATGTTTGGTGGAGTGGCCGGAAAAAGCGCCGGGTATTTTTCCAGATGAAACTTTACACCTGTGGCTAACTTCTGTAGATGATAATACCAGAAAGCTGAAATATAATTTGTAATTTGTAGACTTTCAAAACAAAATTATGGCTTCTTCAAAACCCTTTGTATCTTCTTCTTTTACCTATGAAACACTTGAAGAGACCCTGGATATTAAGCCCAGGGGCGCTGAGCTGTTAATCGGAATTCCTAAGGAAAATTCATTTAATGAAAACCGGATCGCACTTACACCTGAAGCAGTTGGTGTTATGATTGCCAACGGGCACCGGGTAGTGGTGGAAACCAGGGCGGGTGATGGAGCCAGTTATACAGATAAGGATTACAGCGAAGCAGGAGCAAAAATTGCCTACGACAAAAAAGAAGTTTTTGAATGTGATATATTGGTTAAAAGCGCCCCGGTCAGTGAAAGTGAATGTGAATTGCTGAAATCAAATCAATACATTATATCTCCCATACACCTGGCGGTAATGAAAAGGGAGATCCTGCAGAAAATGATGGACAAAAAAATTACTGCATTAAGTTTTGAAAATTTAAAGGATGATACGGGGCATAACCCCATCGTAAGAAGCATGAGCGAGATTGCCGGTAGTGCAGTGATGCTGATTGCCGGACAGTATTTAAGTAAAACAAATAACGGTAAAGGGGTATTGGTGGGAGGCATAAGTGGTATACCGCCAACAAAAGTTATTAGTATTGGTGCCGGAATTGTTGGAGAATATGCGGCACGTACGGCATTGGCAATGGGTGCCAGCGTAAAGGTTTTTGATAACAGCATTTACCGGTTAAAACGTTTACAGAATAATATCGGTGTACGGCTTTGGACTTCGGTTCTTGAACCTAAAATCTTAGCGAAACAGTTAAAGACCTGTGATGTTGCAGTAGGGGCTTTGAGTGGTATTGGTGGCAGAACACCAATCGTAGTTACAGAAGAAACGGTAAGCAATATGAGGCCGGGCAGTGTTATTGTTGATGTTAGCATTGACCATGGGGGCTGTTTTGAAACCAGTAAGGTAACCACACATGAAAAGCCTGTTTTCATTAAATATGATGTGATCCATTATTGTGTGCCCAATATACCCAGTGGTTTTGCCCGAACCGCTTCACAGGCCATCAGCAATGTGTTGATGCCGTTGATGCTGGAAACCGGAGAGGATGGCGGAATTGATCATATTGTATGGCATAAAATAAATATCCGCAGTGGTATTTATTTATACAAGGGAAGCCTTACCAATTTTTACCTGAGTGAAAGATTTGATCTGAAATTCACAGATCTGAATTTACTGATAGCGAGCAGGAGGTAATTATTATTTATACTTCCCAATCTCAATAACCTCCTCACAAAAATCATATTCCTGCTTTACATTGCTGCTTACAATTACCAGTTTGTCTTTTGTGTAATTGTTGATGAGGGTGTGGTATAGTGCAATACCATCGGCATCCAGGTTGGTGGTAGGCTCATCTAATAAAAGAACCGGCGTATTGCTGAAAAAAGCCTGTGCCAGTTTTAACCGTTGTTTCATACCACTGCTGAAATATCGAAGCTGTTTGTTGACCGCATTTTCCAGCCCGGCAGTTTTCAGGATATCTTCAATACTGAATGATTGTATTAATGGTTTGAATTGGGCATGAAACTGCAGCATTTCTTTGGCGGTCATTTCTTCAATCAGTTCAAGATAGGGTGTGGCGATGGAGATCATTTTGTAAAACTGGATACCGGATACCGGATACCGGATTTCTGACGCAGGTACTTTAACTTTCATATCCTGCATCCTGTATCCTGTATCTTCTTTGTACTCAACGGTTCCTTCATTATGTAAGGTAGCACCGGCAATAACCTGTAACAGGGTTGATTTTCCCGAGCCGTTGGGCCCTGTGATGGCATAGCTTTTACCGGAAGTAAATTCATAATTGCAGTGGCGGAATATCCACTCCCGGTTATATCGTTTGCCGGTATTTAATAAAGAAATGGTCATTGAGTCATTGGTCATTCTGAAAATATTCAATACACAATATTCAATGCTCAATTTTCAAGTTCAGGAACTTCTGGTCTGCAAACTTCAACATTGAATATGGCAGATTGAACTTTGAATTTTGATCATTTACTCATTTATGATTATAGGGTTGAGGGGGATGTAGCTTCTTTATTCGTCTTCTGCACTTCCTTTGGTAAACCGCTTGATTATTCCCCGTCCGCTTTCCCGGATAAAAGTTACAATTTCATCCCGTTCATCTGTTGCCGGTAATTCTTCTTCAATAAAATTAAGTGCTTGTGATGTATTCATGGCTTTGTTGTAAATGATCCGGTAGATATCCAGAATCTTATTGATCCTGTCCAATGAAAAACCTTTACGTTTTAACCCCACTGAATTTACACCTGCATAACTAAGAGGTGTACGGCCTGCTTTAATATAGGGGGGCACATCTTTACTTACCAGGGAGCCACCAGCTACAAAAGCATGCTGACCAATTTGCACAAACTGATGAATGGCACACATACCAGCCAGTATTGCATTATCGCCCAAGGTTACGTGGCCGGCCATTTGCGTATTATTGCTCATGATACAATTATTACCAACAATACAATCATGTGCAATATGGCTGTATGCCATGATGAGGCAGTTGTTGCCAACTTTGGTTGTCCACCTGTCTTTACTGCCACGGTTCACCGTTACAAACTCCCGTATGGTTGTATTGTCTCCGATTTCAACTGTAGTTTCTTCTCCTTCGTATTTCAGGTCCTGGGGAATGGCAGCTATAACTGCACCGGGAAAGATGCGGCAATTCTTACCAATTCTTGCACCCTCCATAATGGTTACATTACTTCCTATCCAGGTACCTTCACCAATTTCTACATTTTGATGAATAACACTGAAAGGATCTACCTTAACATTGGTTGCCAGTTTTGCGTTTGGATGTATATATGTATGCGGATGAATCATCTGGTTGTTTATTGGTTATTTAGTTAATCCGTATTTAAATTTTAATGGGGTAACAGGTTATTTTCTTTTCACTAACTGTGCTGTCAGGTCGGCTTCGGTACATAATTTATTACCTACATACACACTTCCTTTCATTACACAAATTCCCCTGCGTATGGGTTCTGTTAATTCCATTTTTAAGATCATGGTATCTCCGGGCACTACTTTTTGTTTAAATTTACAGTTTTCTATTTTTAAAAAGTAAGTATCATATTGTCCGTCGGGCATAGCATTAATACAAAGGAGCCCGCCGGTTTGGGCCAGTGCTTCTACCTGTAAAACACCGGGCATTACCGGGTTTCCGGGAAAGTGCCCCTGGAAAAAGTATTCATTGAATGTAACATTTTTTATTCCTACGATCTGTAAATCCGTAAGCTCGATAATTTTATCAACCATAATAAAAGGAAAACGGTGCGGAAGTGTTTTCTCGATCTGCTCCTGTGTATAAACCGGCTCCTGGTTAGGATCGTAAATGGGAATGCCTTTAGTGTGCCTGTTTTTTTTAATGTACTGTTTTATCTTTTTTGCAAATTCCACATTGCTGCTGTGGCCCGGCCTATTAGCAATAATATGTGCTTTAATGGGATAGCCAATCAATGCCAGGTCGCCAACTACATCTAATAATTTATGACGGGCAGGTTCATTTGCAAACCGCAGTTCAAGATTATTCAGATACCCTTCACTTTTTATTTCTACTTTTTTTCTGCCAAAAGCTTTTGCCAGGCGTCCCATCTCTTCATCCGTTACCGGCTTATCAACCACTACTATGGCATTATTTATATCACCACCTTTTACAAGGTTATTATCCAACAGCATTTCCAGTTCATGTAAAAAACAAAAGGTCCGGCAGGTTGCGATCTCTGTTTGAAATTCTTTCATCGATTTCAAACTGGCATGCTGGGTACCCAAAACCGGGCTGTTAAAATCTATCAAAGTTGTTATCTGATAATTTACTGAAGGCAGTGCAGTCATCTCAACCTTCTTTTCATCATCAAAATATGAAATATTGGTATCAATCGTATACCAGGCTTTTGAAGCATCCTGTTCCAACACCCCGGTTTCTTCTATAATATTTACAAAGGGGCCGCTACTGCCATCAATGATCGGAATTTCAGGGCCATTCAATTCAATTAAACAATTATCCACACCCATTCCAACAAGGGCAGCTAAAATATGCTCAACAGTACTCACTTTACAATCTCCCTTTTCCAGTGTTGTTCCCCTGGATGTTTCAGTAACCAGGTCACAATCAGCTTTAATTACCGGTGTACCAGGTAAATCAGTACGCAGAAACTGGTAGCCAAAACCGGGATTGGCCGGTTTAAGTGTCATATCCACATTAACACCTGAATGCAGACCGGTACCCGAAATACT
The DNA here is from genome assembly GCA_043747955.1 of Chitinophagaceae bacterium. Classification (GTDB taxonomy): domain Bacteria; phylum Bacteroidota; class Bacteroidia; order Chitinophagales; family Chitinophagaceae; genus Ferruginibacter. The sequence continues at coordinate 8,049 of JAYTOF010000268.1, read as the reverse complement.
TACAGCCTTAACTAATGTATGTTGTTTATCCGGATTGAAATTTTTATCCATGTGTTATGCTTAATTTTTTTTTGGCAAAGATATTTAAAATATCCTGCCTGAACACATATAGCGGAATGCAGTTAAAATGGTTGCTAAAACTGAATTTGAAAGCTTCCGAAAATCCCAAATTTAGACCCCGTTCCTGCATAAGCAGGGGATGGTGAAAGCCGCCAAATAAAATCAAGGCGGAATATTTTTAAAATATTATCAATTCCGGTACCCAATTCAATATAGGTTTTGCCATTTAATATTTTAAAAGTGCCGGTTTTATTATTAAGGGCAATGTTTTCCTGGCTTAATGACCCCCAAACAGTTTTTGCGTTCCAAAACTGCCGCCATTTTAATTTACGGGTTATGGGAATAAAGCGGAATAAGCCAGAGCCAATATTGTGCTCAATATTTATACCTGCAAATTTATCACTTACATATTCAAACCGGTTCATAAGGTTGAACCATCCTAAATTATAATAATAAAGATCATTACCAGGATGGATCTCTAAATTTGTATAAGGTAATGCCCCATTTATTTTTCCTGCATATACTTTGTACGAAAGTGTACCATAGGGGGATATTTTCATAAAATCCTTAACCGAAGCTCCGAATTTTGTATAACTATATGCACTGTTAAACACACCGGGTATACCTTTAACCAGCCATACTTCTGCAATTGGGTATTTGGTGCCTATTGAAAACCTGTTATAATCTGTTTCTAAAAAACGTTCCAGATAAGCAAAACGTAATCTAAGGGTTAATTCAAAACTGGTCAGTGGTGTGCCGCTGTTAACCGGGAAATTAGAAATATCTGGTAAATTCAGCAGGGGGGTATACTGCCTGTGTGATACAAACCATTCTGTTGAAAAGCCTTTTCCCAGTTCATTAAAAACTTCAAACCTTATATCTTTTACATTGATGAATTTTCTACTGATTCCAGGTTTTCTGATAGCGAGTGAAAAAATATTATCCTGGCTTACTTCACCAACCTGGTTAATGGCATTATCTACATCGTTTTGATAGGAGAGGTGTAACCTGATACGCTTTGGATCCCTTTTTACAATCCAGAATGCTTCTGCCTGTCCTTTAAATCTTTTATCCCGAATTCCGTATGAAAGGTAGCCATGCAGATAAACATCTTTAAATAGTTTTTTGTTGGACCCAAGGTCAAAACGTAACCTTGTACCCTGTACCGTATCGGCACTGATCCAGTTAAACCAGGGGCCAATTTCAAATTTACCAACATCCCGGTAACCGCCGGCTAAAAATTTTATATTTCGCTGAAACTTTTGAAATTTAGGCATTTCCAACAGCTTATCAATGGTTGTATAAATTGCTTTTTCATTTTTTGATAAGGTATCATGTCGCAATGTATTCCAGGAAGAATCAGATATTAAGGCAGATCCTTTTATTGCGGTTACCACTTCTTCAATGTTTTGTTTTTTAAAAACTTCAGTTAATGAATCACTGTTAATGACGATCTTTTCATAAGAAGTGGTTTTTCGGCCGATGAGGGTTAATGAATTTTTTCCCAGTATCCTGAAATCAGCAAAGAATTTATCCCTGGTTAAAAATATAACAGAATCATTGAGGGGTTTATATTCCTGAAATATACTTACCCGGTCGATAAAATTGATGTTGGCATCTTTACCCAGGTAAAGTGATATCTTTTGAATTTGAAAAGTTTTTTCTGTTACCCAGGCATCGCCTTCAAAGGTATTTTGCCCCACACGTTTTGGACGAAAAACAAAATGAAATAATCTTTTACCACTAACAATCTGTGTGTCGGGTACAGTAAACGTGTAATAAGTATCTCCATTATCATTGAAAGGACTTATGAAGTCCTTATCAATCACATTTACAAAATTGCTGTAGATGCTGATGTTTTGATTCATTACACCCAGTAATTTGCTGAGACTTTCTTTATTAACACCTAAATTCTCAGCACCTATTATTTTACTTGCCTTTTGATTTTCATTAAATTTATTGACTTTTTTCTGATATGCATAGTCACTCAGTGTTTCTGTCAGATATATTGGTAAAAAAGGGGCAGCTTCAGAAGTGCTGTCCATATTATCGAAAATGAATGCAAAATTTTTAAATAAAAAATTCTTTTTAGCTTTATCTGCGTTAAAATTTTTAATATCGATCTCCAGTTTATTATAAGCTTCATAACTAAAGTTGTCAAGATCGTACCGGTTATACTGCTTCTTTTTGCTCATTATTTTTTTCCATAAAGCAAGCCCCCTGTTAAATTTTGTTTTTACGATCACTACATTTTTAAGTCCACCTCTTTCTAATTGTATGGTAATCGGTTTTTCATTATTTAACCTGGTTATTGGAATTTTATATAAAGCAAATCCGGTAAAGCTTACAACCAATGTATCATTACTGAAACTATTAAAGTAAAAAGAAAAATTGCCTGTACTGTCAGAAGATTTTCCGATGCCAGTTTTGGTAAAATATACTGTAGCATAACTTACCGGTTCTTTGGTATGGCCATCAATTATTTTCCCGGATATAGTAATAGATTGCCCGAAAGCAATAGCCGTAACAAAAAAAATAAGTAAAAACGAGATAATGTATCTGAAAATATGCAACATATAATTTTTAAGCTTTGGGTATGGAATTCCTGCCTTATAAAAACATAACTGTACTTTTATTAAAGCTGGCAAATATATTTTATTTTTACAGCTAATCAGCCTAAGAATATGTTAAGCATCACAAGGTGTGGGTTGTGTGACAATGGCGTGGGTTAAAAAATTCAGTAAGCAAAATTAAATACTGTTTTTCTCCATCATTTCTTTCAGTTTCTTTTCAAGATCCGATACCCTTTTTTCAAGACCCGGTAAATTGCGGCTTGCAGCCTGGCTTCTTAAAGCAGAAGTATAGTCAAAAGCAGGAGAACCGGTAACTGCAGAATTAGGGGTTTTAATAGATTTGCTGACTCCGCTTTGCGCATTGATCTTAGTGCCATCAGCAATTTTTATATGGCCAACAATGCCTACCTGTCCGCCAATCATTACATTGTTACCAACTTTTGTACTGCCACTGATACCGCTTTGTGCTGCAATTACAGAGTTATTTCCTACTTCAACATTATGTGCAATTTGTAAAAGGTTATCTAATTTAGCACCTGATTTTATAAGCGTACTGCCAATAGTAGCCCGGTCAATAGTGGCATTGGCTCCTATTTCCACACCATCTTCAATGATCACATTACCAATCTGCGGCACTTTTTTTAAGGTACCGTCGGCCTGCGGGGCAAAACCAAAACCATCACTGCCAATAACGGTGCCTGCATGAATGGCTACGTTTTTACCAATGATACAATCATGATAAATTATTACACCGGGATGAATGATTGAATTTTCTCCAACCACCGCATTATTTCCTAAATAAGCATTTGGATAAATTTTTGCACCATCGGCAACCACTGCATTTTCTCCTATATAAGCAAAAGCGCCAATAAAAACATTTTCACCGATTTTAGCGGTAGTTGCAATATATACCGGTTCCTGTATACCGATTAATTGCTGCTTTTGTATTTGTTGGTATTTATCCAGCAGGGTAGCAAAAGCTGAATAAGCATCCGGAACTTTTATCAGCGTAGCATTAATTTTTTGTTTTAATTCCTGCGCTTCATTAATAATTATGATACTGGCCTTGGTAAGGTATAAATACTCTTCGTATTTTGGATTGGCTAAAAAAGCCAATTGCCCGTTTTGCGCCTCTTCAATTTTACCAAATGAAGCTACTGCAACCCCGGGATCGCCTTCCACTTTGCCGTTGATCATCATCGCTATCTGTGCTGCGGTAAATTGCATATAAAGCTTTTAGGTTTTAGCTACTAGCCATTAGCGGGGCAAATACTTGAGGCTAAAAGCTTATAGCTTGATGCTATCTTAAGTAACAAATGTAATATTTTTTAACCTTGCCCATAAGGTTTTGATTTATCAGGGCATTATCCACTTCAGAAATATCTTTTACAGTACCATCTTTAAAAAGAATATGAATATGTTCTTCTTCGAGATTATAGGTACTGCTGCTAACTTCTCCGGCGAAAACAAGCCAGCCGGCTTCTTCAGTATTTAAATTTAACTTTTTACAGGCTTCTGCAATTTTTTCTTCAAGCATTTTTTTATCCACAGGATTAGCAAAGTACTGAACTTTAAGTAATTGCCGGTTTATGATCCCATTACAGAGCCATGATAAAATTTTATCTTCATGCAGGCACCATCCCTTTATTGCGGCTATTACATCATAGTCATCCAGGTTACAAAACGCTTCGAGTGTAACAGTCTGTATGGGTTGTGTTATAAAATTATGCAAAGGCAGATGCGTTGCAGCCTTTATATATTTTGCTCTTTTAATAACCCGTTTCAGCATTTGCTCGGCACATAAAACTGTTTTATGAAGGTAAACCTGCCAATACATAAGCCGGCGTGCCACTAAAAATTTTTCAATAGAATAAATACTTTTTTCTTCCACCATTAATTCGCCATCGTGCACTGTTAGCATTTTTATTATCCGGTCATAACCAATCACCCCTTCATTTACTCCTGTAAAAAAACTGTCCCTGTTTAAATAGTCCAAACGGTCTACATCAAGCTGGCCGCTGATGAGCTGGTACAGGAATTTTTTTGGATATTGATCCGTAAAGATCTGCAAACTGAGTTCGAGTTTCCCCTTAAATTGTTTGTTTAGTTCTTTTATGATCAGTAACGAAATTTCTTCATGATGCATTCCTTCGATCAATACATGTTCCAGGGCATGGCTAAATGGCCCATGCCCGGTATCGTGCAGCAGAATTGCAATTTTTGCGGCCTGTTCTTCAGAAGGAGTAATGTCAATGCCCTTATTTTTCAGTTCGCCAAGTGCATTGCTCATTAAGTGATAGGCGCCTAATGCATGATGCAGCCTGCTGTGAACAGCACCAGGGTAAACAAGGTTTGCCATAGCCATTTGATTAATACGGCGAAGGCGCTGAAAATAAGGATGGGCAATTACCTGGTAAATGAGTTCATCATCAATTGTTATAAAGCCATAAACCGGGTCATTTATTATTTTTCTGAAAGGCATTGATAGTTTGTAGTTTGTGGTTTAAGGTTATGCCGTTACCATAAACCTATATTTGTTAAAAGATGTACAAAGCTAAATAAAGCTCATCAGCATTGGTATAAAAAATTAAATTTGTAGAAATTGGATTATCAAATCTTAAAAAACAAAGAATGAGTATAGCCAGAATACTTTGGGTTGATGATGAAATAGACAGCCTTACATCGCAAATTATGTTTTTGGAAAATAAGGGATATGAAGTGCAAACCAAAACCAATGGTTTTGATGCGGTGGAATATGTTAAAGATAATATTGTTGATGTAGTGTTGCTCGATGAGACCATGCCGGGTATTACCGGCCTGCAAACCTTGCAGCAGATAAAAGAAGTGAACAGTAATTTGCCGGTTGTGCTGATTACCAAGAATGAAGCTGAAAATATAATGGATGAAGCCATTGGCTCACAGATAAGTGATTATTTAATCAAGCCGGTTAATCCTAACCAGGTTTGGCTGAGTTTGAAAAAAATAATTGATAATAAAAGATTGGTGGCTGAAAAAACGACTTCGGCATACCAACAGGAGTTCCGCAGTTTATTTATGGCGCTTAACAGTAATCCTGACTATAATGAATGGATGGATATTTACCGGAAACTGGTTTATTGGGAACTGGAAATGAAAAAGAGTGATAGTCCCGAAATGCAGGAAGTTTTTCAAACACAAAAGAGTGAAGCCAATACCGAATTTTTTAAATTCATTTCAAAGAATTATGCATCATGGGTGGGCCCTAAAAGCGGCGAGGGGCCTATTATGAGCCATAACCTGATGAAATTTAAAGTGTTTCCGCATTTGGAAAAAGGCACCCCTTTATTTTTTGTGTTGATTGATAATTTACGGTTTGATCAATGGAAAACCATTCAGCCCATGTTTGCAGAAAGTTTTCGCATTCAGGAAGAGGAAACTTTTTATGCCATTCTTCCTACTGCTACACAATATGCCCGTAATGCCATATTTGGAGGGTTGATGCCTGTTGATATTGAAAAACAGTTTCCAACACAATGGAAAAATGATGATGAGGAAGGGGGAAAGAATATGTTTGAAGAAGAGTTTTTTAAAGGACAGCTAAAACGAATCGGTAAAGGGGATTTAAAATATTCTTATACAAAGATCACCAATAATCATGATGGTCAAAAGCTGGTGGATAATATTCACAACATGATGGAAAATGATATCAATATCATTGTATATAATTTTGTAGATATGCTCAGCCATGCCCGTACAGAAATGGAAGTACTGAAAGAACTGGCCGGTGATGAAACCAGTTACCGCAGTATAACCGAAAGCTGGTTTGCACATTCACCTTTGCACCAGGCGCTTAAAAAAATTGCTGATAAAAAATTAACGATGATCGTGGCAACTGATCATGGCAGCGTGCGGGTAAAAACACCGGCAAGGGTTATTGGTGATAAACAAACAACCGCCAACCTTCGTTATAAACATGGCAGAAATTTAAATTATGAAGCCAAAGAAGTATTGGCTTTCAGGGATCCCCGCGAAGCCGGGTTACCTGTGCCCAATGTAAATTCTTCTTTTATATTTGCTAAAGGCGACCTGTATTTATGCTATCCCAATAATTATAACCATTTTGCAAATTATTACCGCAATACATTTCAACATGGGGGTATCAGTCTGGAAGAGATGATTGTGCCGGTGATAAGAATGACGAATAAGTAGCCCCCTCGGCCCCCTAAAGGGGGAACTTAAGAGAGTTTTTACTAATGAGTTGACTGAAACTCAGTCAACTTATATTTTTAGTTATCAACGATTGTTGAAAATTTAATTTTTTAATACTCTGTATTTAATTGAAGTTGCATGTAAATAAAAGAGCCAAAAGCTCCGCCGCGGCGGATTGGGTAATATGAAATACACACAACATAATTTAGATAAGATAGAAAAAATTGCCGGAGAATGCGGTTATGTTATCCGTTATGAAAGAGGTACTTTTCAAAGCGGTTACTGCATATTACAGGATAGAAAAGTGGTGGTTATTAATAAGTTTTTTCAAACCGAAGGCAGGATGAATACCCTGATAGACCTGATGCCGCAATTAGAGATAAATATTGATGCCCTCACACACGAAAGCCAGAAGATGTATGATGAGCTGATGAGTGTTACGAATAATAAATAGGCAAAAGACAAAGGGCAATAAGCAATTTGTTTTCTGCCAAATTCAACATTCATTATACTTACAAACCCGGCTTACATCCACATAAGTTAAATAACCATTGCCAATTGCTTATTGCCCATTGCCTATTGTGAATTGCCCATTGCTTATTGTGTATTGCCAATTGCCTATTTTTACATGATGCAATGCCCTCCTTTAAAAATAACATTTCTGGGTACCGGTACCAGCATTGGTGTACCCATGATAGGCTGTAATTGTGAAGTTTGTACCTCTTCCAATAAAAAAGACAAACGGTTACGTTCAAGTATTCTTGTGGAGAGTGAAACCACTTCGATTGTTGTAGATACTACGCCCGATTTCAGATACCAGATGTTAAGGGCAGGGGTAAAAAAACTGGATGCTGTTTTATTTACACATCCACACAAAGACCATGTGGCCGGGCTTGATGATGTAAGGGCTTACAATTATTTTCAGAAAAAACCGATGGAAGTTTATACCAATTCTCTTACAGAAGAAACCATAAAAAGGGAATTTGCCTATGCTTTTTCAGATAAAAAATATCCTGGTATTCCCAGTATCAATTTAAATACAATTGATGATGCTCCGTTCATTGTTGGCGATATTCCTGTTTTACCGGTGTTGGTGTGGCATTTAAAAATGCCTGTACTTGGGTTCAGGTTTGGCAACTTTACGTATATAACTGATGCCAATAGAATAGATGCCGTTGAACGGGGAAAAATAACAGGTAGCCAAACCATTGTGCTTAATGCCCTTCGC
>JAYTOF010000267.1:0-5499 GCA_043747955.1 Chitinophagaceae bacterium | reverse complement strand
GTATGTCTGCTCAAAAAATGTTGTATGAAAAAATGGTTTTTTAAGGTACTGGTTTGTTCAGTAAATGTTTTTATACTGGCTTATATTTTACCAGGTATTTCCATAGTGGATTTTTTTACTGCTATTATGGTTGCTGCTTTACTGTCGGTGCTGGATGCAGTAGTAAAGCCACTCCTTATTTTATTCACTTTACCGGCTACAATATTAACACTGGGGCTTTTCCTCTTTGTAATAAATGCCACAATTATTTTAATTGATGCGCATTTTGTTCATGGCTTCGAAGTAAAAACTTTCTGGCATGCTTTATTGTTTGGCGCATTACTTTCTTTCTTTAATTCCCTGGTACATAAATGGGCATTTCCTGCGAATAAGAAAAATGCTGAAAGTTAAGCCGGGGATACAAAAGAGAAAAAGAGCTGATGCAGTACTTTCTTTTTTCCACTGCGGCGCCTCTCAAAGTATTTCCTCCCGGCAAAAAAGATCAGCATGTATTACCGGATGATCATATTATACCGCCTGGCCTGTTCCTTAATTATTTTTTCAACTTCTGTTTCTAAAGTAGCTGTATGGTGTGTAACTGCAGTCTTTGCTTTTTCTTTTGCAATAAAAGATTCCCTTTTAGCGCTGGCTTCAACAATTTGTTTTTGAATATTTCCCCGCTCTATACTTTTCTCTTTTACAATTACTTTAAGTTCTTCCGTAGTTTTATTTTTTAAACTGTCGGGTAACGTTTTTTTATCCAGTTTTTCAATAAACTTTTCATCTGTACCGTAAGCATCAACCATATCCCAGCTTTCATTTTTATACAATGTAGAGTTGCTTTTTACTGCGGCTCTTTTTACTGCTGTACCAATACTTATACCGGAATTCATATTATCAACACTTGCCTGCATTTCCATACTTCTGCCGCCTGCATAACCATAAGTCAAATAGGTATTATTTAATTTATCATTCAAAGAAATGATCATGCTGTCATACGGAGTAGGTATATCCTCAATTTTTTCATTTTGATTGATCACTGTAAAGCTGCCATTACCACATTCGGTATTCAGGTTCCAGTGTTCCCTGATGCCCTGCATACGGTCTCCACAATAGATGGTATTTACAATTACGCCTTTTTGCTTTGCCTCACTACAGGCTTTTGTGTACAACAGGTTACCCTGTAAAAAATCTTCATTGCCTGCAATAAAGATCACTTTATAACTTGCCTGTACTGCAGGCATATTTTCGGGCGAAGTGTCCCATTGCAGTTCCTGCAAAGAAGTATAGATCACCTGTCCGCAAAATTCATCACCACCATCGGTAGTTAAACTAAAAAGATTCTTTGACAGCATATCAAGGTCGCTGGTAAAAGCTGAAATCTGTTTAACATAACCGGCAGCCTGGTTGTTGGTTGATCGGCCATATTCATATAAGGCAATTTCAATTTTTGGAGAAATACCTCCATCACATGTTGCTTTGCCCATGGTGCTTACCATATTCCATAATTGTGCTTTGGCCTGTTCGATCAATCCATCCATACTGCCGCTGACATCTAATAAAATGGCAGCCTGTATTTTAGGGTTGGCCTTCTTTAAAACAGGTATCCGGGATGATCGTATAGAGGTATTTGTAAATGCTGAAATGATAAAGACCGTTACTATAAAAAAAATTACGGCGGCGGGTTTAAAGTGTCGTGTCATAATGAATAGTTTTCAGGTAGATGCAGGGGATCGAATAATTGCACACCTGTTTTAAAAAGGCAGCTTCTCTTTATACTCATTTTAACATTTAGTAATTCAGACTTTACATTATAAAAGTGATTTTGTAAGCTATTATAACATCAGCTAACTTTACCCCGCCCGAAAGGTATTCATCCGGCCGGGTAATAATTTACCAGATTATATACTATGCAATTCGAAAGGAAAGATTTAAGCAACGAAGAATTAACGGAACTATATAAAAAGCTGCTGCTGCCCCGCATGATCGAGGAAAAAATGCTGGTATTATTACGGCAGGGAAAGATCAGTAAATGGTTCAGCGGAATCGGGCAGGAAGCCATTTCTGTTGGTGCCACGATGGCCATGCAGCAAGATGAATGGATCATGCCGTTGCATCGTAATTTGGGTGTATTCACTTCCCGTAAAATGCCGCTGAGTAAATTATTCATGCAGTGGCAGGGTAATAAAGAAGGATACAGTAAGGGGAGGGAAAGGAGTTTTCATTTTGGTACAAAAGACCATCATATCTGTGGTATGATATCGCACCTGGGCCCTCAAATGGCCATTGCTGATGGTGTGGCACTGGCGTATAAATTAAAAAAAGAACAAAAGGTTTCTCTGGCCTTTACCGGCGATGGCGGCACCAGCGAAGGAGATTTTCATGAAGCATTAAATATTGCTGCTGTTTGGGATCTGCCCGTAATCTTTATTATAGAAAATAACGGGTATGGTTTGAGTACGCCGGTTAATGAACAGTACCGCTGTAAAAACCTGGTAGATAAAGCTGTTGGTTATGGTATTGAAGGCATACAGATCGATGGTAATAATATTCTAAGTGTTTTTGATACCATTAGAGGTGTAAGGGATTATTGCATCAAAAATCAAAAACCATATTTAATAGAATGCATGACATTCAGAATGCGGGGCCACGAAGAAGCAAGCGGTGTTAAATATGTGCCTCCCGAAATGTTTGAGTTTTGGGCACAGAAGGACCCGGTAAAAAATTATGAGCAATATCTGATTGAAGAAAATATTTTAACGGCAAAACAGGTTGAAAATATAAAGACTGAAACCAGGGGCCATATAGAAACTGAATTAAAGATCGGATCTCAGGCAAAGCCAGTGGAAGTGAATACAGAAGAAGAAGTGAATGATGTGTATCAGGCAGTTGTTTCTCGTTTCTCGTTTGTGAAAGACCCAACTGACAATGAGAGCCAAAGAGTAACAAGAAACGGTAAACAAGAAACAAGAAACGATTTTAGATTTATCGATGGCATCAAAGAAGCCCTTCAGCAAAGTTTGGTTAAACATTCCAACCTCATCATCATGGGGCAGGATATTGCTGAATACGGTGGGGCCTTTAAAATTACCGAAGGTTTTGTGGAAGAATTTGGTAAAGACAGAATACGCAACACGCCTATTTGCGAAAGCGCTGTTGTAGGGGCTGCATTAGGTTTAAGTTTAGAAGGTTATAAAGCCATTATGGAAATGCAGTTTGCCGATTTTGCAACGGTAGGTTTTAACCAGATCATCAATAATCTGGCAAAAATATATTACCGCTGGGGACAAAATGCTGATGTGGTCATCCGTATGCCAACAGGTGGAGGTGTGGGAGCAGGGCCTTTTCACAGTCAAAGCAATGAAGCCTGGTTTGTGCATACACCCGGATTAAAAGTAGTTTACCCCAGCACGGCTGCTGATGCAAAAGGTTTGCTGATCGCTGCGATCAATGACCCCAACCCGGTTTTATATTTTGAACACAAGGCTTTATACCGGAGTATTAGCGGCCCGGTTCCGGAGGAATATTACGAAGTGGAAATTGGTAAGGCCAGGCTGGTTACCAGTGGCGATGATATTAGTATCATTACGTATGGAGCAGGTGTGCATTGGGCGATGGACTATGCAAAAAATCATCCCGATATTTCCATTCATATTTTAGATCTAAGAACGCTGCTTCCTTTGGATTATGATGCCATAAATGAAGCCGTTGCTGCCACCGGAAAAGTTTTACTCTTACATGAGGACACACTCACCGGCGGAATCGGTGGCGAGATAGCTGCCTGGATCGCTGAAAATTGTTTTGATCATTTAGATGCTCCGGTAATGCGATGTGCTTCATTGGATACACCCATTCCCTTTAATTTGGAGTTGGAGAAAAATTTTATGGCATACAGCAGGCTGGATGAATCGGTGCAGAAATTGATGAATTATTAATGTGAGGGGGTATGACCATTCCTTTACCAATCTTTTTCTATAAATTAAGAAAGCTGCACTATATTTATAAAATAAATATGCTAAACAGGTTTATACTCATACTAACTTCCATTTATTTTTTAACCGGCAATGTTTTACTGCCCCAGGGAGATTTTTCAGCACTATCGCAACTCAGGGATATGTATCATCATTGTAAAACTGTTGAAGATCCGGATATGAATTTGGGGGACTTTGTTACTGAACACCTGCTGAACCTGGATGATATGCCCGAAGATAATGACATGGCAGATGAACACGAACTGCCCCATAACCCAACACCATTCCATACCACCACAACCAGTATAGTTTATTATATCAATGAACCGGAAATAATTCCTTTTAAAACAGAACAACCTGTTGTATTAAATCAGCCGGCTTATCACAGTCCGTATTTCTCCCGTTTAAATACGCATAAAATTTTTCAACCTCCCCGGGTATAAAATTAACTTATCTTTTATCTTTTTATCAATTCAATTTTGATAATAGGGGTCACGCTATTTATTGAAACAAAAAATCATAATAATGAAAAAATATTTTTTATTGGTGGTAACTATGCTTGTTATAACCCTGCAAGGTTTTGCCATTAATGTACCAATAGCAGTAAAAGAAGCTTTTGCAAAAAAATTTCCTGCTGCAACCAATATAAAGTGGGGAAAAGAAAATACCAGTGAATATGAAGCAGAGTTTAAACTAAATGGCAGATCAGCCTCTGCCAATTTTTTAACTGATGGCAGTTGGGTAGAAACCGATATGGAGATCAGCAATATGCGAAAAATTGTTAATGGTGATCGATGCAGCCAATGGCGTCATCGTGGATAAGATCGCCATTGGTGATGGATGTGATGGCGTGGCTTTTGATGCAGTTACAAAGAATATATATACTTCCAATGGCAGCGACGGAACCATGACTGTTATTCATGAAGAGAATGCTGCTAAGTTTACTGTGCTTGAAAATGTAGCAACGAAAAGAGGAGCAAGAACAATTGCATTGGATAAACAAACACATCTTATTTACCAACAGCAGAATTTGAAGCGGCTGATCCCAATCAAAAAGTGAGGCCTAAAATGAAACCGGGAACTTTTCAGGTTTTAGTTATTGGGAAATAATCAGCCTTTGTGCATTCATTAGTAAACGCCTGTTTTTTAAATTTGTTAAATGAAAATCATTAGTATATTAACTACAGCAATGCTGTTATTTTGGAGTAACCTTTTTTCTCAAAATAATTTTAATTGCTTTGTAAAAGATGCAGAGAGCAAGGAAACACTTGCAGGTGTAACCGCAAAAATTTCCGGCAGAACAAAAGCTACTGCATCCGATGCCAATGGAAGTATAGCCTTTTCAAATCTTGTAGCAGGCAGTATAAAAATTATTTTTACTTATGTGGGATATGAAAGCCAAACAGTAAGTTTTCAAATACCACAGGGCGATACGGTGCAAATTATTTATTTGCAAAAAGCAGCAGTAGAAGCAGCAGAAGAAGTGATCATTACTTCTTCAAGAACCAACAGCCGAATTGAAGACCTGCCAACAAAAGTTGAAGTATTA
>JAYTOF010000266.1:0-9493 GCA_043747955.1 Chitinophagaceae bacterium | reverse complement strand
CGAACCGAAACTATTTTCCACTAAAAACGGTATATAAGTTATTTAAAAATCCAAAATCATCAATGCCTGTTTCATAAAAACGGGCAGATGAATACTGATACTTCAGGTCGTTCTTGGCTAACTACCGTTTTCCGTTTACCGGATTAAAATGAATATAATCAAGCTTTTACTTTGCAACAGGTTTGCTGTAAATTTCAATACCTAATGAATCCCGTTGCCAAATTTCATATTTTTTATTGGCTGCATTCACCTGGCATAAAAGTGTCTGATCAGCCATTTTTAGTTCTTTCAGGAAAATATGCAATGAAAATTTACGGAATCTACCTTTAGGTGTTTTTTTACGTTTAGCTCATCCTGCTGCTATTTCAGGTGAATATAATTGGGCATGATGACAAAAGCTTTAACGAATATCAGCCATTTATCTGAAAGCTGTTTTAAATAATCTGTAATTAGTTTTTTGTTTTTATCAGTATCAAGTAAAGGGAGCCATTTATGTATAAAGGCTGTCCAAAAGTATAACTTACCAAAATAAGTATTTTATTTACGAAGAGTCGGGAGTATGTTCTAAGTTAATTTTTTTCAATGGCATTTCGGTTCGTGAGCCACAAACCGAGGCGAACATCAAGACAATAGGAATTTTATAAAAGAATTAGATTACGATAAACTCTGCTTATATTTAAAAATCATTGCTACTCTTATAAAATAATTTTTATGTGCCAAAAAATATCTGTTTGTCTGTTGCTTATTGCCAATTGCCTGTTTGCTTCTGCGCAAGCTTACAAAAAACTTCATTTCAATTCAATTGTTGTTGACACACACAATGACCTGCTTACAACTGCCATTGACAAGGGTTTGATCATTGACCAGGACCTCAGCGGTAAAACACATTCCGACCTCAACCGTTTTAAAAAAGGCGGCGTGGATGTTCAATTTTTTTCTGTATGGTGCGACGGGTTAAAAGAAAACCCCTATTCCTGGGCCAACAGGGAGATAGATACCCTGGATGCGGTTGCAAAACGTAATCCGGATAAAATAGTAAAAGTGGGTAATCCTGCTGAATTATTAAAGGCTGTTAAAGAAAAAAAACTGGCTGCCATGTTTGGTGTAGAAGGCGGGCATATGATCGAAAATAATTTAGATAACCTCAATAATTTTTACAACCGGGGTGTACGGTATATGACACTAACCTGGAATAATTCAACAGATTGGGCAACATCGGCACTAACAGAAACCTCCCTCCAACTCCCTCCAAAGGAGGGAGAGCCGGGCTCCACAAGAAAAATGGGTTTAACTGATTTTGGAAAACAGGTTATAAAGCGAATGAATGAACTGGGCATACTGGTTGACCTTAGCCATGTAGGTGAAACTACTTTTTGGGATGCCATTAATACAACGACAAAACCTGTTCTTGTTTCGCATAGTTGTGTATACAGCCTTTGTCCGCACAGGCGCAATTTAAAAGATGACCAGATAAAAGCTGTTGGTAAAAACGACGGCGTGATTCATCTTAATTTTTATTCCGGTTTTGTTGACAGCAGTTTTGAACAACGCTCAGAAATATTTAACAACAATCATAAGGCAGAAAGAGACTCTTTACTGAAAATAAATCCCGAGCCATATTTTTCTGATGTTTTTTTATATGAAAAATATACTGAAGAAGTAAAGGCCCTGCGTCCACCACTCTCCATGTTGATTGATCACCTGGATTATATTGTAAAACTGATCGGTGTTGATCATGTTGGGTTGGGCAGTGATTTTGACGGAATTAATTCTGCACCACAACAATTAGATGACGTTACAGCCATGCCACTTATTACCAGAGAACTTTTAAAAAGAGGGTACAGCAAAAAAGATATACGTAAAATACTGGGTGAAAATTTTATGCGGATATTTGAAGCCAATCAGTCAAAATAAAATTACAGATAACAACCAAATTCATTCATTTAAAAACCAACCATAAAGATTAAAAGTAGCTGGGTTATTTATAATGCATCAACAGATTTTAAAAATTCATTTTTTTATGGCGAATGAAAAAGAAATAACGACTGACAGGTCTAAGATCCCATTGAACAGGGTATTGGGATTATTTACTACAATACTGTTGGTATCAGGCATTATGATCGGTTCTGGTGTATTCAAAAAAATCATACCCATGTCGCAAACCGGCCTGAGCGAAGGCTGGATATTGGGCGCCTGGATCATTGCCGGAGTCATCACCATGTTTGGGGCATTTACAATTTCCGGCCTGTCATCATTGTCTGAACAGTCCGGCGGCGTTTATGAATACCTGCGTCTTTCCTTTGGTAATTTCTTTTCCTTTTTATTTGGCTGGACAGACTTCGCAATCATGGGACCTGCATCCATCGCTGCATTAGGTTATATATTTGCCCAAACCATAAATTCACTCACCCCGCTACCCAACCCATTAAGTTCACTGCAGTATATTTCCATTGCTGATTTCATTTTTCCTTTTGCAAACTCGGGTATCAAGCTTCTTGCCATTGCAGCCATTGCCTTATTAACATGGATAAATTATCTCGGTGTTAAAAAAGGTGGTTCCATCAGTAATGTTATCACCTCGGCCAAGATACTGGGAATACTTATAATTATTGTTTTTGGATTGTTTTATACCGCACCGGCCATAGATAATGTACCGGGATCCAAAACAGATCCTGTTACACTGAATGGAATTGCTTTTTACAGCGCTATGTTTGGCGCCATGCTAAGTGCTTTCTGGGCCTATGATGGATGGAGTAATATTACCTATATAAGCGGCGAAATAAAAAACCCAAAACGCAATCTTCCTCTTGCCATAATTATCGGTGTAAGTATCGCCATGTTCTTATATGTGCTGGTTAATTATGCTTACATGCAGGTATTGCCTTTAGAAAAACTTGCTGCGGTTAACCAGAACTCTATCGGAGCAGTGGTTGTTGCAGAAACAATGATCGGCAAAACAGGAAAGACATTAATTATTGTTCTCATTATGGTTAGTGTGTTTGGCTCTCTCAATGGGGTTATAATGGCACACACCAGGGTATTTTTTCAAATGGCAAGGGAGAAATATTTTTTTAAAGGATTTGCAAAAGTACATCCCAAATACAGAACACCCTATGTATCGTTGTTCTATACTTTTATTTGGAGCAGTGTGCTTGTGATGTCAGGCACATTCGACATACTTACCGACATGGTGATCTTTGCAGGTTTTCTTTTTTATGCGCTGATTGCGGTTGCTCTTTTTAAAATGAAAAGGAATAGGACCATTAAAACAAAGGTGATCGGCTACCCGGTCATCCCCGTAATTCTTATTTTATTTTCAACCGCTTTAATTATAAACACATTTATGGTACACACAAGATATTCCCTGATCGGCGTAGGCCTGATATTGACCGGTGTACCCTTATATTTTTATTTTAAAAGAAAAGAAAACAGAGGTTGATCCACTCCGCTTTTTCCTGTTGGTGATCTTTGTTGGGGCCATTTCCCCCGCTCGCCTGTACGTAAGTCTACAGTCGATATTATTTTTTCCCTGTACGTATTAGCCGGATCTTCGCAAGCCATATAAACCAATATGGCAGCAGGAATGCCATCGTTTCGACCATCATCAAAAACAATTTTATCATAGTATCCCGGTATCAGAACCTGCAGAAATGATTACTAATGAATTAGCAGGAAAGAAGAAAACAATTGAACAACTGAAAAAAGAAAATTAAGTTTATGGTATCAAACAACCGATTTTATGAAAAAAATGACCTGCTATATACTAGTTACAATAATCTGCTGTAACCTATTTGCACAGCCGTTTTCTCCATCTGAAATTACCCGATGGGAAAAACAGGCTGCCCATGTAACCATCATCCGCGATAATTATGGGGTACCCCATATATATGGTAAAACAGATGCCGATGCCGTATTTGGTTTAATGTATGCCCAGTGCGAAGATGATTTTAAAAGGGTGGAGATGAATTATTTGGACAAACTTGGGCGTATTTCTGAAATGGCCGGAGAAGGTGCATTGGCCTGGGACCTTTTAAACCGGATGATCTTTGATTCGGCCGATGCGGTAAATGATTACAGTAAAGCACCCGTCTGGTTAAAAAAACTTTGCAATGCCTTTGCCGATGGCATTAATTATTATTTATATAAAAATCCGGGTACCAAACCCGCTTTGTTAAACCGATTCCAACCATGGTATCCTTTGTTGTGGACAGATGGCAGTATCAATGCACTCAATACAGCAGATATAACTGAAAAAGAATTCAATGATTTTTATTTTAAGGGTAACAATTTTTCAACTTTTAAAATAAAGGATAAAGAAGAAATACTTACCGGCTCAAATGGTTTTGCTTTTGCCCCAAATATATCGGCTTCGGGCAATGCTATTTTATATATCAATCCACATGTTACTTTTTATTTCAGGCCGGAAATACATATGGTGAGTGAGGAAGCAAGCCAGGATGACCCGTTCGGGCGGGGGCTAAATGCGTATGGTGCCGTTACCTGGGGACAGTTTTTTGTGTACCAGGGATTTAATGAACATTGCGGATGGATGCATACATCAAGTGGTGTGGATGCAGGAGATACGTACATTGAAAAGATCTCTAAAAAAAATGATCACTGGGTGTATGAATATGACAACAGCATCAGGCCCGTAAGAGAAAAAAAGATAACCTTAAGATATCGCAGTGATGAAGGCGTAATATCCGGCAAGACCGTTACGGCACTTTATACGCATCATGGCCCCCTTATGGCAAACCGCAACGGGCAGATACTTAGCTTAAGGGCCGATAACCGCATTATGGATGGATTGATCCAGTGCTGGCAAAGAACCAAAGCAACAAATTTTGCTGATTTTAAAAAAACATTGGACCTGAAAGGAAATATTTCGAACAACACCGTATATGCAGATGGGGAAGGAAATATTGCTTACTGGCATGGGAACCGCATACCTGTAAAGGATAAAAAATATGACTGGACCAAAGCCGTAGATGGAACTGTAAAAGCAACGGAATGGACCGGCTATCATCCAATCAGTGAAATAGTACAATGCATTAATCCTGTAAATGGCTGGCTGCAAAATTGTAACTCCAGCGCTTTTACTGTTGCCGGTAAAAACAGTCCCAAAAAAGAAAATTACCCGGTATATATGGCACCCGATGGTGAAAATTTCCGGGGCATTAATGCGGTACGTGTTTTAGATAAAGAAAAAGCATACAATATAGATAAAGTAATAGCTGCGGGTTATGATACGTACCTGGCTGCTTTTGAAAAGCTGATCCCGGCATTGGTACATGCATTTGAGAAAAATGTTTTTACCAATGATTCAATGTTTAATGAATTACTGGATGCGGTAACCCTTTTAAAAAAATGGGATCTGCGTTGTGGTGAAAATTCCATTGCAACTACACTGGCAGTTGAGTGGGGGCAAAAACTGGTAGCAAAAATGACAGAGACAGTTGAAGTATATGAATTTATTGACCAGGTAACCCGCACGGAAAGATTTGCAGATAAAGCAACAGCCGATGATCTGATTGTACCACTAAAGAATACAATTAAAGAATTGCAAAATAATTTTGGCAAATGGCAAATACCCTGGGGTGAGATCAACCGGTTTCAGCGTATATCAAATGATATTGATACTAAATTTGATGATAACAAACCGAGTATACCTGTTGGTTTTGCCTCTTCGCAATGGGGTATGCTCCCTTCTTACAGCAGTAAAACTTTTCCCGGCACTATAAAAAAATATGGTGTAAACGGTAACAGTTTTATCTGTGTTGTGGAGTTTGGTAAAAAGATAAAAGCAAAGTCTTTACTGGCCGGTGGCCAAAGTGGTGATGTAAATTCAAAACATTTTTTTGACCAGGGATTGATGTACAGCAAGGGGCTGTTTAAAGAGGTGCTTTTTTATAAAGAAGATGTAACGAAGCATGTGGAGCGAACATATCATCCCGGGGAGAAATAAATAAACCGCGGAGTCGCAAAGGCGCGGAGGAAAAAATACAATCTGTCTTAACCTCCGCGTCTTTGCGCCTCTGCGGTAAAAAAATTATTGCTTCGGTACTTCCTTAATATGAAATTCCTGTATCAATGCCGGATTTTCGGGCGACAACGTAAAATAAATTTCGATATTTAATTTTTCACCTTCAATAATAAAAGTACCACGCAGTTGATTCTCGGGTATTATTTCTTTAATGGAAATTATTTTTCCTGCTTTGGTATACAGATCCTTCGCTTCTTTCTTCAAACTGTCAATAGGGTAATCCGGAAAAAAGTTTTCGGCAAAAATGCCGCTCTGTTCGGCATTGTTCCAATCAGGTAAAATTTTTAGCAATTCATTTTTGCGTTGTGATAAAATTTTTGACGGTATAATTTGCCTGGGTTGCAGGCCCGCAATTTTAATCAGGGTATCCAGCACCCTTAAATTTATTGTACCCATGGGTGCATAGGTTCGGTTGGCAAAGGCAACCACACCAATTCCGTAATCGGGCATAATGCGCCACTGGCTTCCAAAACCCGGCAGTCCACCGCTGTGTGAGGTATAGGTTTTGCCGTCGCAGTCTTTTAGCCAAGCTAACCCATAACAATACGCCGAAGTAACGGCACAGGTTCTGCCGTCAGGAAATTTAAAATTTGCATTAAACCCATTCCATCGCCAGGGATGATGCATTTCTCTTACCGAACTTCTTTTTATGGGCCCGTCCTCCTTGGCATTGTTGGGCGGCCATGCACTCATGTGAAAAGCCATGTAGTTTGCAAATTCATCAATAGAACTGATCATGGCTCCCATGGCTCCCCAGCTTCCATCTTTTGTATCATGCAGCAATGTTTCTTCATTCCATTTTTCATTAAGCCAGCGGTAACCATGTGCCAGTTTATCTGCAGCCACATCTCCATATTCATAGGTTGTTGTTTTCATTCCTAAAGGTTCAAGAATATTTTTTTTGATATAGTCCTGGTACCGCATGCCCGAAACTTTTGTGATGATTTTTCCCTGTAATGCAAAGCCCAGATTGCTGTATTCAAAAGCAATACCCGGTGGATTGGAAAAGGATATCTGTTTGCCGATGAATTCCATCAGGTCTTTATCCGTATCGGCAAGCTGCCTGTCGCCCCAGGGATTATCTTCCGGAAAACCGGCGCCATGCGTTATTAAATGCCGGATCGTAATTGGTGGCGCATCGGCTGTTGGATATATTAAATTTTTCAGTTCCGGAATATACAGATAAGCCGGGTCATCCAGATCCAGTTTTCCTTCATCGCGTAATTTTAAAATAGCCATAGCTGTAAAACTTTTACTCATTGAGGCAATACGGAATAGTGAAGATGTTGTAGCGGGTATTTTCTTTTCTACATCGGTATAGCCATAACTGTTTTTATATACCAGTTGCCCATCTACTACCAGCCCAAAAGAAATGGCCGGAAAATGATTGTCTTCCCCATGTTTTTTATACAAACTGTCGATGACTGCAAATGCCATTTTTATTTTATCCAACCGGTTAGGATCTGAAAAAACAGCCGGCATGTATGACGATTCATACAAAGAAGCAACCGGTATTTCTGTATTATCTTTTTGTTTACAGGAAATAAAAAAGCTGATGACGGCAATGAATAAAAAATATTTTCTCATTTTACAAGTAATTTTAGATGGGCAAAAAGGAGATTCTGAAATTACTGAAATTAATTACAAGAGATCGGGTTTTATTTTCCAATTAAAAATTTATCCTTGCCGATAAATTAACCACCCTCCCGTCAACCGGTGCCCATATTTGTTTAAATGATGGATTTGAAATTGGGCCATACACAATACTTTCTTTCCGGGTTTGGCGGTAATCAAAAAAGTTTTCGCAGTTTAAAACCAGCGATAGTTTTTTTATATCGTACCTGATCATGCCTGCAGCAACTAAATAGCCGGGTGTTTTTGTTCCGTCATCCAGATATTGTTTGCCCGTATAAGAGGCTTCAATACAGGCCCTGAACCTTGCACTGAATTCATTGGAAATAACAGCAGCAAACTTACTTTTTGCACTGAGTGGCACAAATGGCTGCACCGGATTGTATAATTGTTTGGCAATGGTATAGGTATAACCCAGGTACATTTCCAGTCCGTGGTGTATTACTGCAACATAAGTTTCAAAACCCTTTGTATTTAGTGGTTTACTGGCATTGATATAATTATAATTAACACCCC
The DNA here is from genome assembly GCA_043747955.1 of Chitinophagaceae bacterium. GTDB lineage: Bacteria > Bacteroidota > Bacteroidia > Chitinophagales > Chitinophagaceae > Ferruginibacter. The sequence goes on along the minus strand of JAYTOF010000266.1, from coordinate 1,302 downwards.
CATTCGGATCTTCAATTACCGGCCGGTTGATTTGAGTTACATAAAACATCTGGTTAACAGTAAGCTGCCAGCCATTAATCTTTTGTTTGTAATTGATATCCCAGTTGGCCCCAATGGATCTTTCGGTAAGTATGCCTGCAGCCAGGTTATGATTTTGCAGTTCGCGTTCATCCACATCATTGGTAAAAACTGTGGGCACTTTATAACCCATACCGCCTCCAAGCCTTGAAGTAAACAGGTGATTGAATTTATACAGGAGAGATAATCTCGGCAGCAAAACAGGGTCGTAGTTATTAATATGATCAAACCGCAAACCTGTTTGTGCTGTTAACATTGGTGTAAGCTTCCAGTCATCCTGTATAAAAACACCTAAAAAAGTATTGCTGTTTGGATTGATGCCCGATGAGTCGGGTGGTTTATTTTGATACGATTCACCCGATACATTGATGCCCGATACCAGGGTATACCTATTCCATTTTTTTAAATAAGAAAGCTCGGTAAAGAAAGTTTGTTGTTTGGCTTTCATACCAAACACATTGGTATTAATATCCCTGCTATAAAAACTGACCACGCCTTTAAAATTTAACCGGTCAGTTTTATTCAGTTTATTTTCCCAGGTGCCGGCAATGGAATTACGGAATGATCGGTTCTGAATAAAGAACTGGTGAATGCTATCCTTTGTTTTGTGCAGCACCTGCATATCGCCGCCGTTTCGGTCTTCATACGTGCCATCATATTCCAGTGTTACCATATTTTTTTCGTTGGGATACAGAAACAGTTTAGGGTGAAAGAAATAACTTTTAAGATCAGGAACATCGCTGAATCCATCATTGTTTACATCTACAGCCCTTTGCTGTGTGGTGCCTGCAAAAAAAGTATAGCCTGTTTTATTGTTTCTCCGGCTGTGAAAAGTATTCAGGTTAAATTCATTCAATGTACTGTAGTTCACCAAAACACAATGCAGCGGATCGTTAAGCCTGGGTGTTTTGGAGATCAGGTTGATCATGCCGGCAATAGCACCGCCGCCATATAAAGTTGAGCTTGCCCCTTTAATGATCTCTACCTGCTTTAGATCGAGAGGTGGAATTTGCAACACACTGAAATTACCACTGTAGCCACCAAATAAAGGCAGGCCATCACGCAGGATCTGGGTGTATTTACCCGGCAGGCCCTGCACCCGCAGGTCAATACTGCCGGTAGTTCCTGAGGTTCGCTGGTTTTGAATACCCGCAATATCGCCGAGTAAACTGGCAATATTACCCGGAATGGTACCTGCTTCTTCATCCACTTCCTCGCTGCCTA
>JAYTOF010000265.1:0-3970 GCA_043747955.1 Chitinophagaceae bacterium | reverse complement strand
ATGACCAAAGTAAATGAACTGCCCCAGATCATTAATGTTTTAAAAGGAGATATGAGTATTGTGGGCCCAAGGCCGTTGATGGATGTGAGTTTTAAACTGTATCCTGAAAATGTTCAACAGGTGATCTATAATTGCAAGCCCGGTATAACGGGTATTGGTTCACTCATTTTCCGGGATGAAGAAAAAATTGTTTCTGATGCTGCAGATCCCAAAGCCAAGTATGCAATGATCTATCCTTACAAAGGCTTACTGGAGTTATGGTATCAAAAAAATGCATCGCTGTACACCGATTTTATAATCATATTTCTTACTGCCTGGTCATTAGTGGTTCCCAAAAACCAGCTGACACATAAAATCTTCAAAGATTTGCCTGTTCGGCCGTTTTAAGTCAATTCACTAACTTTGTTAAACAATTTTTGCTGATTGATTAAACAATTTCAGTCTGAACTTGTATTATGCTTGGCTAAAACATTAAATATGCATTCTTTTACAATTAAGGATCTGGAAAATTTATCGGGGATAAAAGCACATACCATACGTATATGGGAACAACGCTATTCATTTTTAAAACCCAGCCGGACCGGCACCAATATCCGTTTTTACAGTAATGATGAATTAAAAATGATTCTTAATGTTGCTTTGCTTAATAAGTTTGGTTTCAAAATTTCTCATATTGATAAAATGAACCAGGTGGAGATTAATGAAAAGATCCTTTCATTAAATCAGCTGGAAGCCCTGCAGGAAAAGATCATAAATACATTGATTCAAAATATGGTTGACCTGGATTTAGAAACTTTTGAAGAAGTATTGGATAATTTTATTGCAGCAAAAGGTATTGAAAAAGCCATTTCTCAGATCATATTTCCTTTTCTGGAAAAAATCGGAATACTCTGGTTGACCAATCATATAAATCCAGGGCATGAGCATCTGGTAACAAATATGATCCGGCAAAAACTTATCGTTGGTATCGAAAGCATAAGAAGCAGGGTTAAAATAAATAAATCTGTTTTATTATTTTTACCGGAGAATGAGTATCATGAACTAAGCCTGCTTTTTATGAATTATATGTTGAAAAATAAAGGCGTTAGTACTATATATCTGGGTTGCAGTATCCCGTTAAAAGATGTGGAGTATCTTGCTCAGTTAAAAAAGCCTGATTATATATATACCCATTTAACAACAGTAGGTTCAAAGTTTAATTTCGATAAATTTATAGTTAGCCTTAGCAAAAGTTTCCCCAAAACACCCGTAATTATTTCCGGGCATCTTACTAATACGTACGAAAAAAAGATATTACCCCCTATAAACTTCAAAAAATCTTATGCAGAAGTTATGGAATTTTTGGCCGAGTTGTAATAGTACCCACTCGTAATAATTTATTTCCTGCCTAAATCGTTGATTTCCAGTTTGTTTAATCTTTATTTAAAAAAATTAAACAAAAAATTTGTTTTTTTAAAATTATTGTTGAACTTTACACTTCAAAACTTAAACAAAATTATATGTCAACAGTAGATTTCAACCAATCGCTTATCAGCAACTCTACGTATTTAAAGCCATTTGCCATGACATTGACCAGAGATATGGAATCGGCAAAGGACTTAATTCAGGAAACTTTGTACAGGGCATTAGCCAACCGTGACAAGTATAATGCCGGTACCAATATCAAAGCCTGGATGTATACCATCATGCGTAATATTTTTATTAATAATTACAGGCGGGGTGCTAAACAAAATACCATTTTTGATAATTCGCCTAACGATTTTTTGTTGAATTATAACCAGTTTACAACCGCAAATGCTGCAGAAACAACGCTTTCCTTAAAAGAGATCAGGGAAGCGGTTCATCAACTGCCCGAAATATTTAAAGAGCCTTTTGAATTATATTTTGAAGGGTATAAGTACCACGAGATAGCTGATATACTTGCAGAACCATTAGGCACTATAAAAAGCAGAATACATTTTGCCCGTAAATTATTAAAGGAGCAATTGACCAGGTTTTAATACCACCATCATCTTCCATTTGGCAGGTCTTGCGGTTCCGATAACAACCCGGTTTAAATCGCTTTCTGCGGACAGAAAAGGTATTGTATCAAAATACTGTCAATTTTGGATAATTAATAAAATAATACCCGCTGATGCTTTTTTCTATTAAATTCTATAGCGTATTTTAGCACTTTGAAAAAAGCAGTCATTATAGGAAGTGGTTTCGCAGGATTATCGGCTGCGTGTTTTATGGCCAAAGCCGGATGGGATGTAACTGTTCTTGAAAAGCAGGCTGTTCCGGGTGGGCGTGCAAGGCAATTAAAAGAAGCAGGTTTTATTTTTGATATGGGCCCCAGCTGGTATTGGATGCCTGATGTGTTTGAAAGGTTTTTTAATTGTTTTGGAAAAAAAGTCTCTGATTATTACATGTTGAACCGGCTTGATCCATCTTACCGTGTTTACTGGAACGATGAACCGATGGATGTTCCGGCTGATTATGAAGCCTTAAAAAAGTTATTTGAAAATATTGAACCGGGCAGTGGTATAAAACTGGATCGTTTTATGGAAGAAGCCGTTTATAAATACGAAGTGGGTATTAATAAACTGGTTCATAAACCCGGCCAGTCATATACTGAGTTTTTAGACTGGGATCTGGTTAAAGGCGTTTTTAAACTGGATGTGTTTACTTCTATGAAAAAACACATTAGTAAACATTTTAAAAACCCTAAACAGCAACAATTACTGGAGTTTCCTGTTTTATTCCTTGGAGCACTGCCGGAAAATACCCCTGCATTATACAGCCTCATGAATTATGCTGATATAAAACTGGGCACCTGGTATCCGCATGAGGGTATGTACAAGGTTGTTGAAGGTATGTTTAAAGTTGCTGAAGAACAGGGGGTTAAATTTATTTTCAACAGCAACGTAACCGAAATTAAAGTGGAACATGGAAAAGCAAAGCAGGTTATTGCCAATACGGTGATTTCTTATAATGCTGATGTAGTGATAGGGGCTGCTGATTATCATTTTATTGAAACCCAATTGCTGCCCGAAAACTGCCGAAGTTACAGCGATCAGTATTGGGATAAAAGAGTAATGGCGCCCAGTTGCCTGATATATTATGTAGGTTTAAATAAAAAACTGGAAGGGGTTTTACACCATTCTCTTTTTTTCGACAGTAACTTTGAAATACATGGTAAAGAAATCTATACAACAAAACAATGGCCTTCCGATCCGTTGTTTTACGTATCTGTCCCATCCGTTAATGATGAAACAGTTGCGCCTGCAGGACATGAAAACATGTTTTTTTTGATACCTGTTGCCGCCGGATTGCAGGGCGATACAGAAGAATTGAGAGAAGCCTATTTTGAAAGAATACTTGAGCGGTTTGAAAAATATACCGGGCAAAATATAAAAGAAGCAATTATTTATAAAAAAACCTACTCAGTGAGTAATTTCGTAAATGATTATAATTCCTTTAAAGGAAATGCTTACGGATTGGCAAATACTTTATTGCAAACGGCAAATTTAAAGCCTGCCTGCCGGAGTATTAAAATAAAAAACTTATTTTACACCGGTCAATTAACAGTACCTGGTCCGGGTGTGCCGCCCTGTTTAATAAGCGGAGAGGTTGTTGCTAAAGAAGCAACAAAACATTATGGATGATAAAATTATTTTTTTAACAGGCAGGAACACAGGGAAATGAATTTTAATTGATGTTCCCTACATTTAGTAAAAAAAATTTTAAAAGGAAATGATAAAGCTTTTCCATGAAGTAAGCCAGCATTGCAGCAGGGCGGTTACTGAAAAGTACAGCACTTCGTTCAGTAGCGCTATTAAATTACTGCATACCGATCTGCGTACCCCTATCTATAATATTTATGGATTTGTACGTTTTGCAGATGAGATCGTGGATACCTTTCATCAATACAAAAAAGAAGAGCTGCTGACTGAATTTAAAAAAGATACTTATGCAGCTATTGAAAGAG
>JAYTOF010000264.1:0-3093 GCA_043747955.1 Chitinophagaceae bacterium | reverse complement strand
ATTTGAAGTTGAATCCAGGGAAGGTTATCATTATGTAGACCTATGGAATCATGAAGAAGTGAAGTTGAAAAATATAAACGGAAAAGAATATGCAGCAGTTGAACTGGAGTCATTCAATAAAAAATACCTGGGAACTAATAATGAAGCCACAGTAAATGCAGTTGCATTTTTACCGGTGCTTTTACAGGTAAGAACGGAGGGGGATAAAATTTTCATTCATGCTGAGGAAGGAACAGGTCTTAAAATATGGCCAGGAAATCCGGGGTTTGGAAAGGAAAGTTATGAAGTGAGCGGTACTGCTGCTTCCTTTCACCTGTTTGAAAAATTTGGAAGAACAGAAGGTAAGTATGTGATCCAGGTTTTTGATGGAAACGAATTACTGGATGAACAAATACTTTTTATTGCTCCCGGAACTCCGCTGTTGATCTCAGCATTAAAAAAAACGTTGCCTGCAGAAAATAATAGGGATGGGATGGTTAAAATACCTGCCGGAAATTTTACCATGCAGGTAACTAATGGGGATGAATTTATTGCTTATCCTTCCGGTGGTTTTCCAAAAACTTTATATATGAACAGTTTTTATATGGATCAATACCCGGTTACCAATTTGCAGTTCAAAAATTTTGTGGATGCAACAACCTATCATCCAGTTGATACCATTAATTTTTTAAAACATTGGATAAAGGGTAAACCAAAACCGGGAGAAGAAGATTTTCCGGTGGTAAATATCAGTTATGAGGATGCACAGGCTTTTACTTTATGGGCCGGGAAGCGGCTACCCACAGAAGCAGAATGGCAATATGCGGCACAAACTTCTGATGGCAGATCGTGGCCATGGGGTAATGCAGTAAAGCAAAAAGGCAATCAACAAAAAAATATAAGCACTACGTTAACATTGGTTGATTATGGGATTCCTGATCCATCTTTTTGTAACTCCGGGGATGGAAAATTATATGCAGTTGGTAAATATAATAAAGGGGTTAATCCTCTTGGGTTATATGACCTGGTTGGTTGTATATGGCAAATGACCAACGATTGGTACCAGAGCGATACCTATCAATATATTATGCTTAAGGGAGGAAGTTATTATAAACCCGGCGGCAGTTGGTGGTATGTTCAGGGAGGCCCCAAACCATTGCCTTACCGCCAGATGCTGATTAGGGTATCGCAGGGCTTTGAAAGAAATGCAACAGTGGGATTCAGGTGTATAAAAGATATCGAATGAAATAATAATTACAAAAGAGCATCATTAACGGAATGCTCCGGTTTCTTTAACCTGCCCGATTCAAATATTTCTTTGTGTTTAATTACACTTATTATTACTTTGCTACACTTCTATTGTTGCTGTTGCTGTATTTCCAGAAAACGCTGGTATGAGTTATTGGTAATACCCGGATTTTGAGAAGTATAGCTGAATGTTTGAACGGTTTCTTTTTCCTCCTCCGGATTTAAAAGGCCATTATCGATACTCACTGATACTTCAAGGGTGTGTTCCGATGAACCTTTGTAAGTTCCTTTTACCGGCGTGCAGTCAGAAAAATTTCTTCCAATGGCCAGGCGAACATGACGGTCACTTACAATACAGTTGTTTGTTGGATCAAGTCCAAGCCAGCCAAAAAAAGGAATATATGCTTCTACCCAGGCATGGGTTGCTCCTTCGCCACGCAGCTCATGGTTTTTTGGGCAGATATAGCCACTTACATACCTGGCCGGGATTCCGATCATGTGTAACATCACCAGCAGTATATGTGCAAAATCCTGGCAAACACCCGCTTTCAGTTTAAGGATCTCCTGTACTTTGGTTTCGATAGTAGTAACTCCTTTTTTATATTCAAAATTGGTAAACACAAATTCTGATAAAACATGGGCATTTGCCAATGGTGTCAGGTTGTTATTAACTATACCGTCGAGGATCTTATTAATTTCATCATCAGCAGCCATTTTTTCGCGGTGCATAAAATCCATATACGGAAAAATGGTACATATTTTCTTCAGTTCTTCCCATTGTGCTGCCGCAGAAATAGTATCAACCGGGCTGATTACAGGTGTGGTGCTTACTACTATATCTGATTGTATGGTTAATTCATAATGTGGTTCCACTACTGAAAAAACACCGATCTTATTTTCAAAAAAGTCGGTAAAAATCTCAATAACCGGGTCATTCGTGATCTTTAATTCATGACTTTTTACGATCTGAAGGCTATCGTTGATGGGATAAAGCATGATCTGGTTACTGCAATCAATAACTGTTGACCTGTAGGTGTAGCGGGTAATATGTTTAATGTGATAATCAGCCATATAATTAATTATGTATTTCCAAAATAATATTTATTGAACATCAAAGCAATTCCAAATAGTTCATTCTTTGTTTGTGGCAGAAATTCCCTGAGCAATTTACTGTTGTTGGAAAGGTTGCTGTATTTTATATTATTGCTGCAGCGGCCAATTAAAAATTCGAGTTTATCAAAACTTTCAGGAGTGCTCTCTGTTTTTAATCTTTCAAAATAACGGGTTAACCTGTTTAAAGAATATAATAAGGAATGCGGGAAATCAGTATTATACAATACATGTTGTATAACCAGTCCGGCATCCAGTGCCCCCCTGTTTTTTTTAAGATATAATTCATAACCTGATAAGGAATACAGCAGAAAACGCCACGACGGGTCATCGGCATATTTCTCCAGGTCGTAATCATATTCTTTCAGTTTGATCGTGAGCAGATCGATCGTAATAACTGCTCTTGAAAGAAACCGTCCGATGTTTAAAAAGTTAAAACCCTGTTCTCTTGCCATAGTAATATCTACGGTACCATTGTACAGCATACCATGCCTAATCAACAGATCCAGCGATGTAATTGGATCACCGGTCTTTAGATTTTCTTCAATTTGCGGTTCCCTGATCAGGTGATAATATTCGTTCAGACAAAGCCATACTTCTTTGGTGATATGGTCCTGTACCGATCTTGCATTTTCTCTTGCACGGGTAATGTTATTGATCACAGAAAAACTATTGTCTTTATCAATGATCAGATGTTCAAGCACTTTTGGAGAATTCCTTTCAATTCCTTTATATTTTTTTTCAGGCTTATCACTG
>JAYTOF010000263.1:0-3370 GCA_043747955.1 Chitinophagaceae bacterium | reverse complement strand
TACCATGCCGCAATTTTTGCATCAACGTTATAACGGTACCGTCGCCATGATCATGGCCGTGTTTTGGCTGCTGTTATATGTAGTGGTAAACCTTACTTCCATCCTTTATCTCGGTGCATTGGCTATCCACAGCATTTCGGGTATTGATACAACACTTTGTATGTACCTGTTGGCCATTTTTGCCATATTTATTACACTGGGCGGGATGAAAGTTATTGGGTATACCGACGTGATCCAGGTTTTCTTTTTAATACTGGGTGGATTGGTTACTACTTACCTGGCCCTTAACCTGGTGTCTGAAAAATTTGGCACAACGGGCACTGTTAACGGTTTTAATTTAATGGTAGAGCATGCCAATGATCATTTCCACATGATATTTAAAAAAGATAATCCAAATTATATGGACCTTCCGGGCTTAGCAGTACTGGTTGGAGGTATGTGGATAGTGAATTTAAATTATTGGGGCTGTAATCAATACATCACACAAAGAGCATTGGGAGCTGATTTACCAACTGCCCGTAAGGGAATACTCTTTGCAGCATTTTTAAAATTATTAATGCCCGTGATTGTTGTTTTGCCCGGTATTGCTGCTTATGTATTACATCAGCAGGGAAATTTTCAAACAGATATGTTACAGGAAGGGACATTAAATCCTGATAAAGCCTATCCTGTATTATTGAACTTATTACCTGCAGGCCTGAAAGGTCTTGCTTTTGCAGCATTAACGGCAGCAATCGTTGCCTCTCTGGCCGGAAAAGCAAACAGTATTTCAACCATTTTTACTTTAGACATTTATAAAAAGAAACTAAGGCCCGAAGCTGATGAAAAGAAGATGGTGCATATTGGCAAAATTACTGTTGTAGCCGCAATGCTTATAGCAGTTTTGATTGCACCGTTAATGGGTATAGATAAAAAAGGAGGCTTTCAATATATTCAGGAATATACCGGGTTTGTCAGCCCGGGTATTTTTGCCATGTTTATACTTGGTTTTTTCTGGAAAAAAACAACATCGAACGCTGCTTTGTTTGCTACAATCGGCGGCTTTATATTTTCATTGTTCTTTAAGTTCTTACCCAATATCATGAACCTTTCTTTTCTTGAGCAATTTGGTTTTGCAAAAGCAAATGCTGATGGCATTTTTGAAATTCCTTTTATTGACAGGATGGGATTTGTGTTTTTGATTTGTGTGATAGGTATGTTTTTGATCAGCCTGGTTGAGAACAAAAGAGGCGTTACCACAAACGGGCTGGATATTGACAGTAAGATGTTTAAACTGAGCCCGGGTTTTGCTGCAGGTGCATTAATTGTTTTCGGAATCCTGGCAGCATTATATACTGTTTACTGGTAAAAATGTAACGTACCGGTGAAATTTGGCAATTCAAAAAAACCGGTTAGTATTTTATGAAAGTTTTATTTGCTCAACCGGCTATGCCAGCCTTTCGCTTTATTGAAAATAAGGGGAACTGATGATTATAAAAAGGGGAACAGGTAAATGGCCGGTTGATAAAATAATTTATAACCTGAGCAGCATTTCCTGTAATGCTCCAAAATCTGCTTCTATTTGGCTGCTTACTTTTTCTTTGCCGAGTATATTCTGTACCGAAGCAGGAATTTCTATCTGATCATCGGTCAGTGGCTCTATTACATTGTAAAACTTTACCGGGTGAGCGGTCTCTAAAAATATTCCTTTTTCGGCGGGATGCGTTTGCAGGTATTTTTCCAATGCAAGGTATGCAACTGCTCCATGCGGATCTGCAACATATCCGGAATCAGCATAAACCTTTTTAATAGTTGCCCTTGTTTGTTCATCACTGATGCTGTAGCTGCTTACTTTTGTTTTTAAATTATGAAACTGCTGATGAAACAGTTCAAGTATGCGGATGAAATTACTTGGATCGCCAACATCCATGGCATTGCTGATGGTAGCTATTGCTTTGGCAGGTTGATAATTTTCTGTTTGTAAATAACGGGTAACAACATTATTGGCATTGCAGGCTGCAATAAAATGTTTTACCGGAAGGCCCGATGCATTGGCTAATAGCCCGGCACAGATATTTCCAAAATTACCGCTGGGCACACTTATCACCGGGGGTGAATTTTTTTCTTTCCATTGTTTGTAGGCAAAAAAATAATAAAACTGTTGTGGCAGCCACCGGGCCACATTAATTGAATTGGCAGAAGTGAGCACTAATTTTTTATTCAGTGCTTCATCTGAAAAAGCCTGCTTTACCATTTGCTGGCAATCATCAAAACTGCCATTTACTTCCAGCGCATGTACATTATTACCCAGCGTGGTCAATTGTTTTTCCTGAACACTGCTTACTTTACCCGAGGGATACAGTATCACTACATCAACTCCGTCTACCTTATAAAAACCATTGGCTACTGCACCTCCGGTATCGCCGGACGTGGCAACCAATACGGTAATTTTTTTTTCGGTATTTTTTACAAAGTAGCCCAGACAGCGGCTCATAAACCTCGCGCCTACATCTTTAAAAGCCAATGTAGGGCCATGAAATAATTCTAAGGATAAAATTTTTCCGGTTATGCTTACCAATGGAACAGGGAAGTTGACAGTTTCTTCTGCAATTGAATACAGGTCTTCTTCCCTTATGGTATTTCCAACGTAGGGTTTAATCACTTCAAAAGCAATTTCCGTATTACTCCGTTTTTCAATTTGCCCGATCAATTCTTTACTTACCTGTGGAATGACATCCGGAAAATATAAACCTTTATCCGGGGCCTGCCCGGTAACCGTTGCTTCTTTAAAACTTACTTTTGGTGATCGCTTATTTAAACTATAAAATTGCATGACTTCATTTTAAATGCATAGATCAATCTTCAGAAAATGTAACGCCTTTGTAATTGACAGTAGTAACATAGGTATTAAAATCTATGCCGATATTGTTATAGATCTTTATCAGTAACTGCTCAATATCTTTTGCAACGGCTTCTTCTTTACTCAACATAAAAACGGAAGGCCCCGATCCGCTGATGCCACCGCCCAAAGCGCCGGCTTCTTTACTTTGCTTTTTTGCCTCATCAAAACCCGGGATCAAAATACTTCGTATCGGTTCTACAATAACATCTTCGAGGCTACGGCCGATCAGGTCATAATCAGCTTTTAAAAAGCCGGCTACCAATCCTGCAATATTCCCCCATTGTTTGATGGCATCTTTCAGCTGAACTTCTTTTCGAAGTATCTGTCTTGCATCAGAAGTCTTTACTTCTATCAGCGGATGAACGACCGTTACAAATAAATCAGGAGCAGTAAGCGGTACAATATCCAATGGAAAAATAGAACGTACCAGGGTAATACCACCATAAATGCAGGGTACAATGTTATCTGCATGTTTTACACCACTGGCTA
>JAYTOF010000262.1:0-2547 GCA_043747955.1 Chitinophagaceae bacterium | reverse complement strand
TTTTAAAGCTTTCAGTTTTTCAACCTGCAGTGTTTGTACATGTTCATCAACCCTGAAAACGGGAATTGATCTTTTTTCATTTGTATGAAATTTATTTACACCTACAATTATTTTTTCACTATGCTCGATCTGGCGCTGGTATTCGTAAGCACTTTTTGCAATTTCATCCTGAATAAAACCCTGCTCAATGGCAGACACACTTCCACCCATAGCATCAATTTTTTCAATCAATTTCCAGGCAGCAGCTTCTACATCGTTCGTAAGTGATTCAATAAAATAACTTCCTGCCAGGGGATCAACCGTATCAGGAGCGCCACTTTCAAAAGCAACAATTTGCTGTGTTCGTAATGCAATGCCTGCAGCTTCTTCAGTAGGTAAACTTAATGCCTCGTCGTATCCATTGGTATGTAATGATTGTGTTCCTCCCAAAACAGCCGCTAAGGTTTGAATGGTAACCCGGCTGATATTATTAAAAGGTTGTTGTGCAGTTAAAGTACTGCCTCCGGTTTGGGTATGAAAACGCAGCATCATCGCTTTGTCATCTGTTGCACCAAGTTCTTTCATAATAGTTGCCCACATACGCCTGGCTGCCCTGAATTTGGCTACTTCTTCAAACAGATTGTTATGTGCATTAAAAAAGAAAGACAGGCGCTTGCCAAAAATATTTATATCCAAACCCTTTTGTAATGCAGCCTGAACATAAGCTTTGCCATTACTTAATGTAAAAGCTATTTCCTGAACGGCCGTACTGCCTGCTTCACGGATATGATAACCTGAAATGGAGATCGTATTCCATTTGGGAACTTCTTTGGCACACCATTCAAAAATATCGGTGATGATACGCATTGACGCCTGTGGGGGATAAATATAAGTTCCTCTTGCCGCATATTCTTTTAAAATATCATTTTGTATGGTACCGGATATCATTTTCAGATCAGCGCCCTGTTTTTTTGCCATGGCAATATAAAATGCCAGTAAGATAAACCCGCTTGCATTGATCGTCATGGAGCTGGTAACTTCATCAAGCCTGATCCCTTTGAATAAGATCTCCATATCCTCAAGGCTGTCAATGGCAACCCCTACTTTACCCACTTCCCCATCTGCCAGCGGATGATCGCTGTCGTAACCGATCTGTGTAGGCAGATCAAATGCCACACTTAATCCATTTACACCCTGGCTTAATAAATAATGATACCGTTGATTGCTTTCTTCGGCTGTAGAAAAACCGGCGTATTGACGCATGGTCCATAATTTACCCCTGTACATATTTGACTGTACACCGCGGGTGAAAGGAAAAATTCCAGCCCCTTCACTTTCCGGAGCTGGGATTTGTGAAAGATCATTTTTGGTATAGATGGTTTTTATTTCAATACCTGAATCTGTAAATATTTTCTTATCCGGAGCCATAATTTTTATAATAACCGTTTTGCTTCAAATTGAAGCGCACTTAATACAACCGTATTCAGTTCTGCATGGGTACTTGCCACATATTCCAATATCTGTTTACTTAATTCAAAGGCATTGCCATCGGAAGGAAGTGTTGCCGCAATTTGATTAATGATGAAAATATTCTGTTCTTTAAGATTTCCGATTGCTTTCCACATTTCGGGACTGATATAAATTTGCTGGCTTACATTATATTCGTACTCTGACCGTAAAGTATCTAACAAGGCAAGTTGCAGATCAATAACGGACATACCTGAAGAAGAAGTACGTGAAATTAAACTCTTTAAAGAAGCCCTTTCAGCAAATAAAGTAAACCTTTCGAGTGCCTGAAGCCGTAATTTTAAAACTTCATTATTTATGCCTAACCGTTCCTGTATTTCATCCTTCATCCCTTTAAACTCGGCCAAAAGCCAGGCTATCGCAATAAAAAACATAAAAATGGCACCCAAAATAATATTTTGAACCAGGCCGGCAGAAAAATCCATAGATCATTAATTTGAAACAAAATTAAGGGATTATCGGTTTACCTCACCCAAACCCTCTCCTCCGAAAGCATCGGGGTCTGCGACAAAGAAGAGGGCTTTAGACTATGCAGACAATAGTTGTTTTTATTAAGCTATGAAACCGGCAAACAAAAATCTTATTTCGTAAAAGCTGGTTATCAATTTTATTTAATTTTGTACAAAGATTTTATATGGAAACGACAACAGCAATACCGGTCACATTAACAGTTTCGGCCAAAGATGAAATTAAGAGATTAATGAATGAAGCGGGATTTGATACCAGCAAGTCATTAAGGATTGGTGTAAAGGGCGGGGGATGCAGCGGTATGACCTATATTTTGGGATTTGATTCGAAATCAGAAAAAGATGAAAGTTTTGAAATTGATGGTATAGATATCATCATGGAAAAGGCGCATGGCATTTATCTGATGGGAATGGAAGTTGACTGGCAGGGGGGATTAAACAGCCGTGGGTTTACTTTTAATAATCCAAATGCCAGTAAGACCTGTGGATGCGGTACGAGCTTTGCCGTGTAATAAAAAGATATTATTCTAAAAAAGAGAGCCCCGGTTACCGGGGCTCTCTTTGTATAACTCAA
>JAYTOF010000261.1:0-3018 GCA_043747955.1 Chitinophagaceae bacterium | reverse complement strand
ATTTTGAAAACCTGAATAAATTTCAATTGGATAATGTTGACATCATCACCTATCATAACTATTCGTATATAGATGATCATAAAGCTGCCATTGATACCTTAAAAAAATTTTTGCGACCTGTTATTTGTACGGAATATATGGCCAGAAGAGCCGGAAGTTTGTTTCAGCTTATCATGCCTTTGTTAAAAAAAGAAAATATTGGTGCCATTAACTGGGGTTTTGTAAGTGGCAGGACCAACACCATTTATGCCTGGGGTACTCCGGTGAAAGATGGAAGTGAACCGGCCTTATGGTTTCATGATATTTACAGAAAAGATGGAACTCCTTTTAGCCGGGATGAAGTAATGTTTATTAAAAAGTTGTGTAATCCGGCAGGTATAAACCGCTAATATAATACGCTGCAATTCAGTATTTACTTTTTAAAAGACTGGTTTTTTTGTTACTTTCTTTTCAATGCATTCCACCATTGAACCAACGTTTTATGCTTATTTACTATGCTACTTAGCTGCCGTATTTACTTTCATTAAAACCAGCTCTTTATTTTTTAATGACTTTTTAGCTATCCCTTTTTCATTTTTAAGATCATATAATATTACCGTATGATCATACCCAAGGTCAATCATCACCCGGTCATCAATGATCCACCCTCTGCCCTGAATGATTACGCCCTTGCCGGTAAAACGGTTAAAAACCTGCAGATCATCCAACAGTTTTAGAGATACAATATCATTATCCTTGAATTTTTTATACTTTCCTATAATTTGGGCAGAGACGAACTTTATTTTTGACGGATCTGCCTTTCTAACAAGTTTAACATCTTTTCCCAGACTAGCCGGATGCTCACCATCAGTTTCGTCAACTTTTATGGTCATGCCTCCAATGTTAAGGTCGTTGGATTCGGGTGTGTCTTTATCATTTATTGATTTAGAGCCTTTAGCCGTAAATATATTGTACCCGAAATCTTTCATATATAATTCGGGATATTCAAATAATTCTTTAACCGCAATTATTTTATACACATAAGCCGCTGTTTCTTCATTTAGCTTCATCTGAAAATAATTAGTGCCCTGTTTTGTAATGGCATTTTTTATGTTTCCTATACCATTGTTATAGGCTGCAGCAGTAAGTACCCAGGATGATATACCAAATTGTTTTCTAATATACAGGTAATATTGTGCCAATACTCTACAGGCAGCATAAGTGGCCTTATTGAAATCAGTACGTTCATCAACCAATCCATTTACAACTAGGCCAAGTTCCCGGGCTGTTTCCGGCATCAGTTGCCAGAATCCTGCAGCTCCTGCTGAACTGGATACGGTGTTTTTAAATCCGCTTTCAACAATGGCCAGGTATTTAAAATCCTGCGGTAACCTGGTTTCATTTAAAAAATATTCCACCTGGCTCATATATTGCTTAACCCTTTGCCTCAGGGAAGGTACATTTACATAATTAATTTGTTTTTTTAAAATGTTCATCAGTTTATCTGAAACAAATTTATCAGCAACCGGAATCCGTTCACCACAAAATACAATTTCGTGTGCTGAGGCCTGAAACGAAATACTGTTTAACAGGCAACAAAACAACAGGGGAATGAATAATGATTTAATTTTCATTTCAATGCTTAATGTGGTTAATGCTGCATGAAGGCAGGTTCCTGTTTAATACCTGCTCTCTTCTTCATTATAAACAGATCCGGGAATGGTAATTTCGAGTTTTAGTTTATTGAGCCTGTCAGTCAGCTCAAAATTCAGTTTCTCATTATCATTAATATAATAACTTTTACAAACATAAATAATTACCGCTTCCTTACCCTGCGGTATAATGGGCAGAAAAGCCGGGTATAAATAATTGGGGTATAGTTTTATCCGGTTCCCGCTTTTTTTAGTCCAGGTTAACATCATTGCACCGGTAAGAAAATCATCCGATGTATTATTTTCTACCAGGAATTTTAAATAAACATTTGTTCCTTCAAAATTTATCCCCTGGCAGGTCAGTTTAACCTTGCGTTCGGTTGCAGCTAATTTCAGTCTTGGCTTATCCACTAAAGTTTGCCTGAAAGTATTTGCATTTTCCATAGTATTAATGGCGCCCGAATTAAAAGGTTGTTCCGGCGGAAGCGCCGTAAAATCTATACCCGGGTATTTTCTTTTTAATTCAGCAGGGCTGTAGGGTATAGGTGTAATTTTCATTATTTCATTATCAGGTATTTGTTTAACTTTTTCTTTTTTTTCAGCAGCAGTTACATTATTATCCTTTTCTTTTTTAGTGGTAGCCTCATTTGCCTTAGCCAATTTTTCTTTTTCCATCTGAAAGGTAACTGCCCTTACCCGTTGCTGTGCAAATTCATTATCCGGGCGTAAGGCCAGCACTTCCAGGAAAGCAGCTTTTGCCACTTCATACTTTTTTTCTGTTACTGCCTGATTTGCCCTTTTAAGCGCATCGCGGTATTTTTTATCCAGTTCCTCTTCTTTCCGGTAAGCATCCATTTTTTCATTATCTGCTTTTTCTTTCTGTGCGTTTCTCAGCTCTCCCTGTAAATACCTTATTTGTGTTTGCGGATAATATTCGGAGGGCTTTATGGTTAAGGCGTCTTTATACGAGGTAATTGCCTGTTCAAATGCCTTTATGATCAGCAGGCTGTCGCCCAGTGTGATTTTAGCATCATATTGATCATTGATCACATTTTCTTTTGCAATTACATCCAGTTTATCCTGAATAACCTTTAACTGGCGTTTTGGTTCTTCTTCTGCCGGTTTTAGACTGGCTGCTTCAGCATAAGCATTTTTTGCATTTACCAAGTCATCTTTCTGATAATATGATTTAGCTTTAGACATGGCCAGGTCATATTTCTTTTTTAGTTCAGCGGCTAAAACAAGACTTTCTTTTTTTGCCTTTTCAGCAGCTGCGATTTCATCAAGTTTTCGCTGTATCAGGTCAATTTTTTCTTTAGGTAATTTTTCAGCAGGCTTTAAGGTTGAAGCATCCACATATAATTTCCGGGCTTTAATATAATTGCCT
>JAYTOF010000260.1:0-2010 GCA_043747955.1 Chitinophagaceae bacterium | reverse complement strand
AAAAAAATATTACCTGTTTAATTAAAACAGAACTGGGTAATATCAGTATTCAACTATATCCTGCCAAAGCGCCCATTACTGTTGCCAATTTTTTAAAGTATGTAGATGCACATTTGTACGACAGCAGCTCCTTCTTTCGTTCGGTAACATTAAATAACCAGCCAAAAGATTCTATAAAAATAGAAGTGATACAGGGCGGCGATATTGATTCGGTAAAAGATTTTGCACCCATACCGCTTGAAACAACAAAGCAAACCGGCCTGCTCCATAAAAACGGAACCATCTCCATGGCCAGGGGAAAGCCGGCAACAGCAACCTCCAGTTTTTTTATTTGCATCAATAACCAGCCTGCGCTGGATTATGGAGGTATGAGAAACAAGGACGGGCAAGGTTTTGCAGCATTTGGAAAAGTTATTAAAGGCATGGATGTGGTAAAAAAAATTCAGCAGCTTTATCCCGAACAGGGGCAGTATTTTAAACCAAAACTCATGATTATTTCCATCACCAGAAAATAAAAAAATGCAAAAATTATTATTAACATGCTCAATTGTATCACTGCTAACAGTAACATCTGAAAATCTATCAGCGCAAAATTTTGTAAGCAATCAACGTCCGTCAAACGGTACAGCAAGAATTGCTGCATTTAAAAAACATCAGGCGTTATTAAATACATCGTTGTATAAAAAACTGCAATGGCGTAATGTGGGGCCCGATAATATCAGCGGCCGCTGCACCGATGTTTGGGGCATATCGGGTAATAAAAATATTTTATACGCCGCTTTTGCCACAGGTGGTTTATGGAAGTCGGACGATGCAGGAAAAACCTGGAAGCCTTTAATGGATCAATTTGCTACCCAGTCAATTGGTAATATGGCTTTAGCGCCATCCAATCCGGATATTATTTATGTGGGCACCGGCGAAGCAAATATTTTCAGGGCATCCTTACCGGGCATCGGCATGTTTAAATCTGTTGATGCAGGCAAAACATTTCAGCATATTGGCCTGGAGAATACAAGTACCATTGCCAGGGTTGTTGTGCATCCAACAAATCCATCAATAGTATATGTTGCAGCCGGAGGAAATGAATGGAGTTACAATAATGACCGTGGTGTTTATCAAACAACCGACGGCGGAAAAACATGGAAAAAAATATTGGGCAACGATGATAAAACAGGTTGTATTGACCTTCGCATGGATCCAGCTGACCCCAATACCATTTACGCATCTATGTGGAACCGCATTCGCAAACGCTGGAGCGACCCTGTGCCCGAGGATGGTGATCATATTTATAAAACAACCGATGGTGGTAAAACATGGAAGCCGCTTACCAATGGTTTGCCCGATACAAAAAATACCGGTAGGATTGGTATTGATATTTCGAAAAGTAATCCAAATGTTATTTACGCTTTTGTTGATAACCATGATAAAAAAAGAGAGCCTAAAGAAGGTGAGCTGGATCCCTATGGAAGAATTAAAGAGATCGTTGTTAAAGGCGTGGAAGTGTACAGGAGTAATGATAAAGGAGAAAGCTGGATTAAGGTGTCGGAGAGCAATGATTTTATGGAAAGGTTTTGTGGCACTTATGGTTGGGTGATGGGACAAATAAGAGTTAACCCATTGGATGAGAACTGCCTGTATATTTTAGGCCTGGCAATGGCTAAATCAAATGATGGCGGCAAAACATGGAAACGTTTCAGATCTGTTGATACAACGGGTGATCATTTACATGGCGATAATCACGGGCTCTGGATTGATCCCGCTGATTCTAATTATATCATTAATGCTGATGATGGGGGAATTGCCGTAACCTATAACGGTGGGAAAAAATGGAAGAACTTTTATAAAGAAATTCCAACAACGCAGTTTTATAATGTTACTTACGATTCAAGAGTTCCTTTCAATATTATTGGTTCGGTACAGGATGAAGGATCATTGATGGGCAGTATAAAAAATACTTTTGGTATAAAAGATACAACGGTGATGCAGTGGAAATGGGGGCCGGGTGGCGAA
>JAYTOF010000259.1:0-5633 GCA_043747955.1 Chitinophagaceae bacterium | reverse complement strand
ACAAAATATAGGCAATCAAAAAATGGTAAAAGGTAATCATGGTCTTGATGCAGTATGTAAAAATGCTTTTCATTCCCCGGTACTAAATTTTCCATGTAACGTATCTTCCGAAAATATTTTTGGTTCTAAAATACCAGGAGATAATACTGTACCATCTACCCCGCTTTTTACAAGGGCCCCCTATTTACTTTCAGGTACACAAACCGGTTTAATAATAAGAACGGGAATTGACATTACCGGCGATTCAAAGATTACCCGTGAAATATTTTTTACGGGTTATCACAAAAAGTTATTGAGTGTATTTTAAACACTAAAAATTAAAAAAATTAAACTATAGAAGCAGCAAAGTTGTAATTGCAAGAGTCTTTAATAAAGGAACAGTAACAACATAATTGTGCGCTGATTAATTGTGAAAGAGACAGTAATGTTTTAAACTGAAATAATAATTTTCTTTTGAATAACCAATAATCCACTCTATGAAAAAAATTATACAACTCGTTGTTTTCGTGTTGCTATTTACTTCTACATTAACAGCACAGGTTCTCAGGCCATTCACAAAAAGATACTATAACAGTTCTGTAAGGGGCAATATTGTTTATGTTGCCAACAATAGTGTTACAACTAACGGCAGAATTACTACTGAAAACCCTCCCGGGGGTACGGCAGTTAACAATGGTGGTGTTGCGGCTTATGTTGATATAGACAATGTGGCACCGGTCACTAAATTACCATTTGGCAGTGTATGGAATTATCATGCACAAAATGCTGCACCGGCAAATAATCCGGTAGCTACCGACTGGAAACAGCCGGCTTATTTATTACCGGCAACCTGGAATGTGGGTGCTGCCCCGGTAGCAGGGCCTGGTAAATATGGGTATAGCTCAGGTCAGGCAACCTGCTTACCGAGTGGACAGGTTCCAATCTGTACTCCTTTAGCAGCTGGAATTAAATATACTTCTTATTATTTCAGAAGAAACGTATCTTTTACTGCTCTTGAACTAACAACATTTACCAGTATCCAGTTAAATATTTTAAGAAATGATGGTATTGTAGTTTATGTAAATGGTGTGGAAAGATTCAGGAATACTATGCCTGCAGGTGCAGTTGCTTATGGTACACTGGCATCAGCTAATATAGCACCCGGTGCAGCAGAAGCTGTTTCTGCTAATTTAAGTCCTGCCTTTTTTATTGCCGGTGTTAATACGATTGCCGTTGAAGTACATTTGAGAACTACTACCTCAGTGGATATGTCATTTGATATGCAGGTATTAGGGATTGATAATGGTGGTACATTTAGTTCCTCCAGTGCCGATCTAAATCTTCCTTCCTGTTCCCAGGTTTTATTTGCAGGATTATACTGGGGTGCCTCACAAGGAACCGATGGAACCAATATAACCTGGAGAGTAGGTGAGACAAACATAAAATTAAAATTACCGGGTGCCGGAACTTACACAACACTTGCATCTACACAAACAGATTACCATGATGGAACCCTGTCACCAGGCCTACCGCACACAGGGTATCGTTGTTTTAGAGATATCACTTCCCTGATCAATCCTGTAAATCCAAATGGTACCTATACTGTAGGTGATCTTGTTGGACCGTTAGGCATCATAAATGGTTGTGGGGGCTGGACCATCGTTATAGCTTATTCCAATCCTATTTTACAACCAAGAAACCTGACCGTTTTTGACGGATCTGCAATAATGAATGGCGGCGACCCCCCATTAATTGTTGGCTTTAGCGGTTTCCTTACACCTCCATCGGGTCCTGTAAGTTGTGAATTGGGAGCCGTGGTTTATGATGGTGACCGGGTATCTACTGATGAATTTTCATTCAAGCAGGATTCAAATCGCCTGGTAGGAGCTTATGTCAATCAAACGCCTAATGCCACCGCTAACTTAAATGATATGTGGAACAGTACCATCTCTTTTAAAGGGGCATCAGTACTTACCCGAAATCCGGCTCATTTAAATACATTAGGTTACGATGCAGATATCATTGACGTACCTAATGCAGGGAATGCGATTATAGGTAATTCACAGATCTCTGCAAGTATCCGGTTCAGTTCACCCAGTGAGAATTATTTTATACATTGCTTTACTACCTCCATATCTATTTATAATCCCTCTTTTGCTTTTGACAAAACAGCCACAGATATAAATGGAGGTTCGCTTGTGCCGGGGGATAGTTTACGGTATCAGATCAATTATAATAATGTAGGTAATGATTCGAGTACCAATACGGTTGTTATAGATAATATACCATTGGGGGCTACTTTTATTCCAGGCAGTATCCGGATAAACGGCGTTGCAAAAACTGATGGATTCTTTGACGACCAGGCAGAATATGATTTTACCAATAACCGGGTAGTACTACGTTTGGGCCTGGGCGCCAATGGGATAACCGGGGGAAATGTTGGCCCCGGTTTATCGGGTAATGTACAATTTAGTGTTGTTACAGCTTCATCCTGTGAAATACTGGCTTGTATAGGATCATTACGAAATGAAGCAAGAATTAACTATAACGGTAAAAGATCCCTGGCAATATTATATGACTCCAGTGGTGTCAGTACTTCAGGATGTATCGTAAAAGGGCCGGTCATCAATGCACTCTCTGGCCCCTGTTTTACACCAAAAGATACTTTATTGGTCAATAGCTGCCCTGCTATAAATATAACGCTTCCCTGGAGAAGATATGCGGGCTATACTTTTTATTCGGCCAAGCCATTTATACCGGCAAATATTTATAATCCTTTTATACCGGTAACAACTTCTAATGTTTACTGGGCTTATTTTAACAACGGGGCCGGTTGTTCAGATACAGCCAGGATACAGGTGATCATAACACCATGCCCTGATATTGATGATGACAATGACGGTATTCCAGATTACGTGGAATTTGATGATCCCCTTTCACTGCTGGATCATAACAGTAATGGCATACCCAACTGGAAGGATCCTTTGTACCCGGGTTATGTTGATAATAACAGCGATGGGGTTAACGATAATTTTGACTGGGGAAGTGATGCAGATAATGACGGCATTCCAAACTTTCTGGATACAAATTACTGGAAAGGCTGGCTTGATGCCAATGGAGATGGGGTAAATGACAGGGCAGATAAGGACCAGGATGGCATACCTAATCAATATGACCTCGATAGTGACAATGATGGCTTACCGGATGTGGTGGAATCTTATGGTGTTGATACAAATGGCGATGGCATTATTGATAATTACGTGGACACAGATAATGACGGGTTCTCTCAAAATGTTGATGCAAACAATACTGGTGTAGCCGGTTCAGGTAATGGATTAGGGGCAATCGATCTTGATGGAGATGCTGTTCCCAATTACCTCGATCTGGATAGTGACAATGACGGTATTCCCGATTTTATTGAATCAGCAGGTATAGATGCCAATAATGATGCTAAGGTTGACGGATTTACAGATGTTAATGGAAATGGTATTGATGATAATCACTATTTAGGAACCGCAGTATTATTAACCGGTCCGGATACCGGGCCAGTCGATGGCCGTGCAGATAATTATCCCAATAAAAATAAGGATCGTGATTTCAGGCCCAATGCTTATGACATGGATAGTGATGGAGATGGTATTGTAGATGTGATAGAAGCCGGTTTCCCGGATGCAAATTTTAACGGTATCATTGACGGGGCTATTGGAACCAATGGCTGGTCTACAGTGATCTCGTCATTACCCGTATTAGGTTTACGGTTTACCGATGCTGATATATATCCGGATTACCTTGATATTGATGCTGATGATGATGGTATACCGGATAATATAGAAGGTATGTCAACTGCCGGATATATTTTACCGGCAATAATAGATACTGATGGTGATGGCCTCGTAAATACATATGATAATGTGGTTGGTTTTGGAGGCTCCGGCATATTTGTTTATGATATTGATGGCGATGGAACACCTGATTACCGGGACCTGGACACCGATGCGGATGGCCAGCCGGATATTATAGAAGGCAATGATTTTAACCTGAATGGTATTGCGGATGATAATGTAACCTTAACAGGACTGGATACCGATGGTGATGGACTGGATAACCGGTTTGATTCCCTTAATTCGGTTACCAATATTAAAGGAACATCTTACCGGATGGGTACCGGAGGCACGTTTGCCGGCGATCCGGCACCGGGCTCCAGAACAACGGTTACCATGAAATATGCCGGTGATCCCAACAGGGCCTGGAGGTTTGTAGGTGTTGTATTACCAGTTCAGTTTTTAAGTTTTACCGGGGTGCAGCAAAATAACAGCGTAGTGTTAAGCTGGACCATCATTTCAGATCAGGAAGTAGACAGGTTTGAAGTAGAACGGAGTACCGACAATATTAATTTTATAAATACGGTTACCGTTATACAACCGGTGCAGCTGTTTGTACCACAAAGTTTTTCTGCTACAGATGATATTTCAAATGTAACCAGTGATCTTATTTATTACCGGTTAAAAGTTATTGGAACAACAGGGCAGATAAAATACAGTACAATAATAAGTGTACAAAAAAACAATAACGGTATTAAAATATCCATATCGCCCAATCCGGCCAGTCAGGTTGTTACAGTGAGTTTTAACGTATTAAAAAATTCAGAAGTCACCATTTTGTTATTTGATTATACCGGTAAAACCCTGTTAAATAAAAAACTAGAAGTTTTAGAAGGGTATAATAATATTCAATTTACTGATCTTCACAAATACAGTAATGGCATTTACAATCTTAAAATAACGGTTAATGAACAAACCTTTGTAAAAAAACTGATCATACGTAATTAAAAGCAGGCCCCCGTATATATGTTATGCCCCTTCCTTAAACCGGAGGGGCTTTTTTTACATTACTTTTGCTGCCATGTACACACAAAAAAAATCACTGGGCCAGCATTTTTTAAAAGATGAATCAGTCATTAAAAAAATAATAGAGGTTTTACAGGAACAACCCTTTAAAAATTTACTGGAAGTTGGCCCCGGTGCAGGTGCTTTAACCAAATACCTGATGGGCTTTGCCCATATCAATTTTAAAGCAGTGGAACTGGATGAAGAAAAAGTGGTTTACCTGTCAAAAAAATATCCGGCACTGGCTGATAAAATTATACACCGGAGTTTTCTGGATATGGATAAACCCTTTGATGAGCCCTTTACCGTGATCGGTAATTTCCCTTACAATATCTCTACACAGATTTTATTTAAAGTGGTCGAATGGAAAGATGACGTGCCCTGCATCATCGGTATGTTTCAAAAAGAAGTGGCACAAAGGGTTGCATCTGCAGCAGGCAGTAAAGTATATGGTGTGTTGAGTGTTTTAATGCAGGCTTATTACGAAATTGAGTATTTATTTGATGTAAGCAACGAATGTTTTGATCCCCCACCTAAAGTACAGAGTGGTGTTATTCGCATGAAAAGAAAAGCATCTGTACTTAATTATAAAAGCGAAAGGGCATTTTGGGTGTTGGTAAAAACCGCATTTAACCAGCGCCGCAAAACCATGCGTAATGCTGTTAAAAGTTTATTTCCCGCAGATGTATTGCAGGATGATATATTTTTAAGACGTGCAGAAACTTTAAGTGTACAGGAATTTGCTGCATTAACTTTCAGGATGCAGTA
>JAYTOF010000258.1:0-2794 GCA_043747955.1 Chitinophagaceae bacterium | reverse complement strand
TGACGGTAATAACGGCATTGCAGCAAAAACAATTCCTGATGTTGCGTATGGTACTGATGCCCTCCAAAAAATGGATGTCTATTTACCTGCAAACAGAACTACAACAACTACTAAGGTTTTTATATTGATCCATGGAGGGGCCTGGGCAAGCGGTGATAAATCAGATGCTAATTTTGTACCCTATATTGATACTTTGAAAAAAAGGTTTCCGGATTATGCCATCTTTAATATAAACTACCGGTTGGCAGCATTCCCTGCAACAAATACTTTTCCGGCTCAGGAATTGGATATTAAAGCTGCTGTTGAATTTATTTATGGCAACCGTTCTACTTACCTGATCAGCGACAAATTTGTGATGCTGGGGGCCAGTGCAGGTGCACACCTGGCTTTATTACAGGCTTATAAATACCACAGCCCGGTAAATGTAAAAGCCGTGGTTGATTTTTTTGGCCCAACTGATATGGCAGACCTGTACAATAATCCCGGTGGATTACCAGCCATTAATATTGCACTTTTAATGAATGGCACACCCGTTTCCAACCCAACCCTTTACCTGCAGTCGAGCCCGCTTACCTTTGCAAATGCACAGAGTTGCCCGACTATAATTTTACAGGGCGGATCCGATCCTTTGGTAAATCCAACTACCCAATCAGTTGCCCTAAAAAATAAATTAACTGCCGCAACAGTAGTTAATCAATATGTTTTATACCCAACAGGCGGGCATGGAGATTGGGATGTGGCCACTTATACCGATGCATTCAACAGGATACAGGCATTCATTTTAGCTAATGTTCAATGATAAATAATTCATAAACCAAATTATAAAAGCATCTGCCTGTTGGTTGATGCTTTTTTTTTAACTTTGTACTTACTTTGAAAAAACTTTACATAACATTATTTTTTACAATTATTGTATGTGTAAAAATATCTGCACAAACCGGTAATACCCTTTTTGTAAAAGAGGCTACAACAGAAAACAGGGTTAAGTTGTACCATAACCTGGTCAATAACAGTATCAATAAAAATTTATCCCTGCCTTTAACAGATTCTACCGAAGAAAACTGGCAGGATGCTTTTTTGGCCCTGGAATTGATAAATCACAGATCTGCGTGGATAGATGGAAGAATAAGTCTGGCCTTTGATTCCATTGAAAAAAGAAGTATCGTTTTTCAACGTGCCTTTTTAGAACTGATTTATACAAATTATCCAGATGCTTATATTCCACAAATTGTTTCCTTTATTAAACATACCGGCAACACCAAACTTTTTGCGATGTGTGCAGAATATCTTTTCATGAATAACAGGAAACAGGAATACAGGGACCTGATAATTAAAAGGATGACCACGATTATATCAAGTTTTACTGATGATACTGTTGATCCTTTCTTTACTGTTTTAATAGATAAGCTTTTATTAAAGAAACCAGTCAGGCCGTCAATTTCAGAACTTTTTAAGAAATCATTTTTACACAATGAAACTGTCGTTTACAGTTTTCAGCGAAAGAACAGGAACTACCCCGGCCTGGCACTGATAAGAAGTAAAAACGGAGAATTAATTAAAGATGCAAACGGAGATTATTTTGCTGTTCCGCAGCTGGCAAGAAGTATCAGCAATATGCCGGGATATTTAACCAATGGGAATACCCCGCAGGGAATATTTAAAATTACCGGGTTTGGTATTTCAAAAAGCAGTTTTATTGGCCCTACTCCCAATATACAATTGGCAATGCCTTTCGAAAAATCAACAGAAGTGGCAGATTCCACAATCCAATCACTCAGCAATAACTATACATCAATGCTTCCGGTTTCCTGGCAGAATTATTTTCCTGTTTATGAATCTTATTATGCCGGCAAAGCGGGAAGAACAGAGATCATTGCACATGGAACAGCCGTAGATCCTGAATATTATAAAGATCAGCCTTACTATCCATATACGCCCACTCAGGGCTGTTTATGCACCAAAGAATTATGGCAAGGTACTGATGGTAAAAGATTCGAAAGTGATCAGCAAAAACTTGCAGATGCATTACAGGTTGCCGGCGGCGCAACCGGTTATTGTATAGTTATAGAAATAGACGACCAACAGAAACCGGTTAGTATAATTGACATTTTATCCTATCTGAAATTTGAAAATAAATGAAACCTGATATTCTGAACAGGAAAGATATTGAAAAGTTTATACGCGTTTTTTACGAAAAAGTGCAACAGGATACTGTCATTGGTTTTATTTTTAATGTGGTGGTACAAATGAATTGGGAAAAGCATATCCCCCTGATCGTTGATTTTTGGGAAAGCATTTTACTGGATCATCCGGTTTACAAAAAAAATGCCATGGAAGTGCATTATGCTTTGAATAAAAAAGTACCATTGCAAAAAGAACATTTTGAAAGATGGCTTCAGTTATTTAATGAATCAATTGATGAATTTTATGAAGGAAAAATTACTGATCTGGCCAAAACAAGGGCAAGATCGATTGCCCATGTGATGTTCTATAAAATGAATGATACAAGTGATAAACTATCTGTAAAATAAGTTATTCAATAAAGTAATTCAGCAAAACAGTGCCGGCCCGGGATGAATGTTCGCAGGGTTGATTTCAATAAAACTTCATAGAAGCTTACTTGTTGAAAACCCGCTTTTACTATATTTCCGGTTGGCCGGACAAAAAAACAAACCATGAAATTATCCTGGGTATTTAAAAAATTTGAATCACTGACTACAGCTGAACTGTATGCTATTATGCAGTTAAGAAATGAAGTATTTGTAGTTGAACAGAAATGTGTTTACCAGGATGC
>JAYTOF010000257.1:0-5537 GCA_043747955.1 Chitinophagaceae bacterium | reverse complement strand
AACAATTAATTATTTTTTAGTTTTTTAAGATTTGTAAAAATGGTTTTTTTTGCCATTTAAGTCCAGGTTAGCTGGTTATGATCTTAAAGTTTTAAATCCTTCAATATCTTTTTTTTGAAAAACCAGAAAATTAAAAATCTGGCTTTATGAAAAAATGTTTACCCCTATTGATCACTGCTGTACTATTAAATGGTGCAGTAAGTAATGCACAGGTATTGCGTGCGTTTTCTCAACGGTATTATAACCCTTCTACAAGAGGGAACATAGTATATGTTTCCAACAGTATCATTTCCACATCGGGTATTGGTGCCGGGGATCCGGGTACCGGTGAATTACCACCATCAGGTACAACCAGGGATAATGACGGCAGGGGGATCAATATAGATGTGGATAATACGACCCAAATAGTAAAAATGCCGTTTGGCAGTGTGTGGAATTATCATGCACAAAATGCAGCACCGGTAAATAATCCTGCTCCAAAGGACTGGAAAGATCCAGCTTATAATATGCCGGCAACCTGGAATGTTGGTGCTGTACCAGTTGCAGGGCCAGGTAAATATGGCTTCAGTTCAGGCGAGGTAACCTGTTTACCCAGTGGCTTGCTGCCCATATGTACTCCGGCAGCAGGTAACAAATACACGGCTTATTATTTTAGAAATACAGTATCCTTTACTCCACAAGAACTTTCAACAACTTTTAATACGATCCGGTTA
Source organism: Chitinophagaceae bacterium (assembly GCA_043747955.1). Classification (GTDB taxonomy): domain Bacteria; phylum Bacteroidota; class Bacteroidia; order Chitinophagales; family Chitinophagaceae; genus Ferruginibacter. The sequence goes on along the minus strand of JAYTOF010000257.1, from coordinate 4,824 downwards.
AATTTATTAAGAAATGATGGGGTGGTAGTTTATGTAAATGGTACTGAAAGATACAGGAATAATATGCCCGGTGGTGCTGTAGTATTTGGAACATTGGCATCTGCTAATATTAATCCGGGGGCTGCAGAAGCTGTTTCTGCTAATTTAAGTACGGCCTTTTTTAATCCGGGAGTTAATACCATTGCAGTAGAAGTGCATTTAAGAAATGCAAGTTCAAATGATATGTCATTTGATATGGAAATTTTGGGGATTCATGATAACGGTACTTATAATTCATCATCATCAGATTTAAACCTCGCATCCTGTTCTAATGTACTTTTTGCGGGTTTATATTGGGGAGCCGGGGAAGGTGGTAATGGCGGAAGTACAGCCTGGATCACTGGCGAAACTACCTGTAAACTTAAATTACCTGGAGCAGCTTCTTATACCAATATTACTTCTACTCAAACGGACTATTATAATTCTTCAAACCCTCCGGGGTTTTCATATACAGGCTTTCAATGTTTTGCTAATATTACGGCATTAGTGAATGCTACAAATCCCAATGGAACTTATACAGTTGCTAACGTTGTGCCGCCTTTGGATAAAACCAATGCTTATGGTGGCTGGACGATAGTTATAGTATATGGCAACCCATCTCTGCCATCCCGTAACCTAACCGTATTTGACGGATGTGCCATTGTTATATCCGGAAATCCGCCAGTAGACGTAGGCATCAGTGGCTTTTTAACACCTCCTACTGGTCCAGTTAGCTGCGAACTGGGTGCAGTTGCTTATGATGGTGACCGTGGCTGGACAGATTCTTTTTGCTTTAAACAAAATGGGGCAGCAGGTTTTTATAATTTAACACCCAATGCAACCGCTAACCTGAATGATATGTGGAACAGTGCCATTGCATATAAAGGCGCTGTAGTAACTACCCGTAATCCGGCTTTTAATAATACGTTGGGTTATGATGCCAATATTATTGAAGTTCCGAATACCGGAAACCTGCAATTAAGTAACAGTCAAACATCAGCAACGGTAAGGTTTTCTTCACCTCAGGAAATGATAATAGCCCATGTATTAACAACATCAGTGTCGCAATATAACCCCACTTTTGCTTTTGATAAAACAGCAACTGATATAAACGGAGGTTCGTTTTTGCCCGGCGATAGTTTACTTTACAAAATTAATTATGCTAATCTGGGTAATGATTCCAGTACAAATACAATTATTACCGATAAATTACCCTCAGGAACTGCTTATATACCAGGCAGTATTAAAATAGACGGTGTAACTAAAACGGATGCTTCAGGAGATGATGAAGCTGAATATGATTTTACCAATAACAGGATATTATTCCGAATAGGAGTTGGTGCTACTTCACTTGTCGGTGGTAAAATTGGACCGGGTGTAGGCAACAATGTTGAATTTAAAGTATTATCAGCATCTGCGTGTAAAATCGTTAGTTGTGTTGGGTCTTTAAGAAACAGTGCCAGGATAAATTATTCAGGTAAATTATCCGGTAATCCACTTTTTGATTCCAGCGGTGTAGTTAATTCGGGATGTATCATTAAGGGGCCCGTTATTCATCCCCTTGCCGGCCCGTGTTTTACCCCAAAAGATACGTTGTTGGTAAATAAATGTGTGTCTTTTACTGTCACACTTCCATGGTGGAAATATGCCGGTTATACTTTTTATTCGGCTATGCCATTTATTCCGGCCAATATATATAATCAATATACACCGGTATCCAGTACAGGTATTTACTGGGCATATTTTACAAATGGGCCGGGTTGTTCTGATACGGCAAGAATTGCAGTAATAATAACCATTTGTATAGATATTGATGATGATAATGATGCTATTCCGGATTATGTTGAATTTAATAACCCGGTTGCTTTGCTGGATGCCAATGGTAATGGAATTCCAAACTGGAAGGACCCTCTTTATATTGGTTATGTAGATACCAACCTTGATGGTGTAAATGATAATTTTGATTATGGTGCCGATTCAGATAATGATGGCATTCCTAATTTTTATGATACTGATTTTCCGGGTTTTGTTGATACAAATGGTGATGGTGTAAATGACAATGCTGATAAAGATAAAGATGGCATCCCTAATCAATATGACCTGGATAGTGATAATGATGGAATACCGGATGTGGTGGAGTCTTATGGAGTGGATACAAATGGAGACGGTATCATTGATAATTATACTGATACCGATAATGACGGATTCTCTCAAAATGTAGATGCCAATAATACAGGAGTTCAGGGCTCCGGTAACGGGTTAGGAAATATGGATTTTGACCTGGATGGTATTCCCAATTATTTAGATACTGACAGTGATAATGATGGTATTCCGGATGTTATTGAAGCAGGAGGTACAGATACAAATAATAATGGCCTCCTTGATACATTTGCTGATGCAAACAGCGATGGTATCAGTGATAATAATGTAAATGGAACAGCATTGTTAATGACTGGTGCAGATGTAGCACCGGTTGATGGCCGTGCTGATAATTATCCCAATAAAAATAAAGATCAGGATATAAAACCCAATGCTTATGATTTGGATAGCGATGGGGATGGTATCGTTGATGTAATAGAAGCGGGATTGATTGATGCTGATCTTGATGGAATTGCTGATGGTGTTATTGGAAACAATGGTTGGTCAGCTACTGTATCAGGAATGCCATCGTTAAACCTCAGAAATACAGATGGCATTGGCAGTGATGATTATTTAGACATAGATTCAGACGAAGACGGCATACCGGATAATATTGAAGGACTATCGACTGTCGGATATAAATTACCGGTAATAACTGATACAGATGGCGATGGCCTGGTTAATACTTATGATAATAAAGCAGGTTTTGGCGGCGCAGGTATATTTGTTTATGATCATGATGCTGATGGGACACCTGATTACAGGGACCTGGATACCGATGCTGACGGACAGCCTGATATTGTGGAAGGAAATGATTTTAATCTGAATGGTATTGCTGATGACATTGTAACCTTAACCGGAATTGATACAGATGGCGACGGATTAGATAATCGTTTTGATTCATTGAACTCTGTAATTAATATTAAAGGTACTTCTTACAGAATGGGAACAGGCGGAACATTTGCCGGAGATCCTGCACCCGGTTCAAGAACAACAGTTCAAAAAAAGTATGCTGCAAACATCGACAGGGACTGGAGGTTTGTAGGCGTCGTTCTGGTCAATGAATCTTTTGTTTTAAATGCGGTATTACAGGGTAATGAGGCCATCCTGAACTGGACAATACTTACTTCAGGTAAAATTGATCATTTTGAACTGGAACGTAGTAATGATAATACTACATATAATAAGGTCGGTTCAGAATACAAAACTGTAAAAATGAATGAGGCACAAAGCTTTTCCTTTAAAGATGAGATCAGTAAAGTAAATGATGATATTCTTTACTACAGGGTGAAAGCAATTGGAGTTTCAGGCAATTTTGCCTATAGTAATATTGTAGCCTTGCGCAAGCCACGCATGAAAATACCACTCACATTGATGCCCAATCCGGCAGGTTCTCAAATGGCATTGAGCTTTTATGCTGAAAATGCTGAGGAGATAAACATCAGGATGATGGATAATAGCGGGAAAATTGTATTTACGCAACTACAAAAAGTTAACAAAGGAAATAATGTTATCCGTTTAACGAACCTTTCCAGGTTCAGTAATGGGGCTTATATAATGCAGGTTCAGGTAAATAATGCTTTACTATCACAAAAATTTATTTTATTTAACTAAAACAATTATAATCTTTAAGTTTATTGATTGACTTCTTTAAGTCAATCAATAAACTTTTTTTTAACTGATTAAACAGGCTGTCAAAATTTTATATACATTTTCATTTTGAATTCGCAAATTTTTAAACCATTTTTGCGATATCATGAAAAGAAAAATAATTGTGACAATAGACGGATGGTCTTCCTGTGGAAAAAGTACACTGGCTAAACAATTGGCCAAAGAACTGGGTTATATTTATGTAGATAGTGGTGCTATGTACCGGGCAATAACCTTATACTTTTTACGGAATCATATTGATTGGACAGATGCCAAAGCAGTAGATACGGCATTAGAAAATATCACCATTCAATTTCAGTATAATGAAATCTCACAGCAAACTGAGATTTTTTTAAATGACGAAAATGTTGAGTATGTGATCCGTGATTTAATAATAGCTGAAAAAGTAAGTGATGTAGCCACAATTGAAGCTGTAAGGTCATTTGCCGTGGCTCAACAGAAAAAAATGGGTAAACAAAAAGGAATTGTAATGGATGGAAGAGATATTGGAACAACAGTTTTTCCAAAAGCTGCGTTGAAAATATTTATGACAGCTGATACTACCGTAAGGGTTGAGCGCCGTTTTAAAGAACTCTACAGTAAGAATCCGAACATAACCATTGAAGAAGTAAAGAATAATCTTGAAATGAGGGACTATATTGATTCTAACAGGAAAATAAGTCCCTTGCGTAAGGCCAAAGATGCCATAGAAATAGATAATACCAATATGAGCATGGAGGAACAGTTTAAAAAAGCCCTGGATTTTGCCTTTAAAGTAATTAAATAATTTTCGTATATTAATGTTCTGGCACTTACCATAGATATTTTAAATTTTTAACTTATATATAAAAGATATCCAGAAAAAATAATCCTTAATTTAAATCAAAAAAACTTTGGTTTATTTAAAAAAAAATTATAGGTTTGTATCTGCTACCTCTTATTAAAGGCTATTTCTGTATCCCCGAATAAAATTTTCATTTTAAATCCTTTATTTAGTAACCTGCTCCGGTATTTTTT
>JAYTOF010000256.1:0-3241 GCA_043747955.1 Chitinophagaceae bacterium | reverse complement strand
CGATCTGACTCAGTTCACCAATATGCGGCTCGATGATGGTTTTAAAAATAAATATACAGGCAGGTCCGTTTACATCGCAGGTTAATTCGCCACCTGCTACTGTTTTTTGTGGCGGCATTTCAATAGGTGCAGGGCTTACATAGTCAATAAAGCTCATGATGCGGCCGATACCCATATTTTTTTCTGCCGAAGCACAAAACAATGGGAAAATATCATGTTTGATCATGGAAGTATGCAGTCCGGCTTTCATTTCTTCTTCTGTGAGTTCGCCCTGGTCAAAATATTTTTCCATCAGGCGTTCATCATTTGATGCAATGGTTTCAATCAGATCTTTGTGTAACTGCTCTGCCCTTTGTTTTTCCTCATCCGGGATTTTTAATTTTTCCGGCTTTCCACCTTCAGGTCCGTATTTATACATCACCATGTTAAGTACATCAATGATGCTGTTGAAACTGCTGCCCGTTTGTACGGGATACTGAACAGCCACTACATTGACTCCGAAATGTGTTTTGGCTTCCTGTAAACTGCGGTCAAAATCTGCTTCATCGCGGTCTAACTGATTAACTACAAAAATGGTGGGGGTTTTAAAAGTGTCGGTATATTCCCAAATGATATCGGTACCCACTTCCACTCCCATGGCAGCATTCAATATTATTACACCGGTATCTGCTACCCGCAGGGCACTGATTACTTCGCCGGCAAAATCATCATATCCGGGCGTGTCAATAATGTTGATCTTAAAATCTTTCCAGGGTATATGAAGCAGCGAAGAGAAAACGGAACTCTGCCTTTCCGTTTCCAGGTCGTGGTAATCGCTTACTGTATTTTTTGCAGCAATACTGCCGCGACGTTTGGTAATGCCTGCATCAAAGAGCATACATTCTGCCAATGTGGTTTTGCCACAGCCTGCATGCCCCAGCAGTGCTATATTTTTTACATGTTTGGAATCGTAGGTAGCCATAAAATATTTTTTTAAATAGTATTGGTCATTCAGTTAACCGGCCAGCCTTATAAAGGCTGGCCGGTGTTTTACAGATTTTAAAGATTTATGAAGGAATGAAACTCATCCCCGAGTTTGTCCAGGTCAGACAGGAGCATATCTATTTTTTCCTTGATGTACCGATGTGGTATGCGGTGCCCGAAAGTAGGATGCCGTTCTGCTTCATGCACATGGTACCTGATCTCATGTTTCAGATCATGAATATTGATGAGCTGTATATGGAACTGGTTGTGAAAATGTTCTATACCAACCATAACAACAGGGTCATTTTTCCCCGGCGCAAAATAATATAATTCATTTTTAAGCTGATTGATTTTTTCACGGTATGATGCCAGTTCAGTAAGCCATTGACTACACTCATCAAGGAGTGTGCGGTGCTGTGTTTCTGTATACATGTTGAAAGAATTTAGTGTTATTAAAAATTGAGAACCTGTTTTGTAAATGTTTTATTAAGACGGAATAAAGGTAATAACAGGATGAAAAGAAATCCTGATATTGATCATGCATCTGCATAAGATATCTCATTTTCAACAGGTAGGGATTGGATTAAAACGGACTGAATTATTATAATTAGTGAACCGGCCTGTTAAAGATGCACCGGTTAAATCAGCAGGTGACGAATAATGGTTTATTCGCCCATATAGATTTACTGTAAAGAAACGAATTTGTATCAAATAATGAAATACTTTTTAATTTTTTTCAGGCACAATCTGAGCAGGTTTTACAAAAATTTTTATCCGCTTACTGTACCCTCTACAAATTTTTTTAGATATGACTGCCTGCATACAATACCAGTAAGAGTTTAGGATAATTAAAACCTTTTTGAAGTACTTAACCCCGGTCAGTTCATACACCGGGAGTATTACATGGCAAAAATACACACAGCAAGTATTGCAATAAGAACCGGAATTGGCTATTTTTGAAGTGAAATAGTATTGGAAATTGTAACCCTGATTATTATGAAAAAGCATAAACATAGCAGGTATGCCGTTATTTTATTTTGTATCTGGCTGTTGCCTGTATTTGGTATCGCACAAGATTGCGAAGCCATTACACGAAAACAGTTAAAAGATAAGCTTGAACAAATGGGCTTTACCGTAAAAATGCTTACTGAAAAAGCAGGCGAAGAAAAGTATGAAGTTAATCATCCCAGTACCGATTTTAATGTGCCGGTTGCTTACGAGATAAGTGCCAGTACAAATTATATCTGGCTTACAGCATTTCTTGGTAATGCTGAGCCTGTTATAGAAAGTAAAAGCGTGGAAATGCTAAAAGAGAATTCTAAAATTCAACCATGCTTTTTTTACATCACTGCTAAAGGAAACCTGATGATGGGTTTAGCGATTGAAAACCGAGGCGTTACCAATACTATCTTACGCAAGAATATTGACAAAATTGTATCCGAAGTTTCAAAAACTGCTGCTATCTGGCAAAAATAAAACAGTGTATACCTAATTCTGTGTATGAACTGAACTGAATGGAAGGGGGGAAGAATACTTCCAAATAAAATAAAAAAAACCAACATTTTTAAAATGCCGGTTGATTGTAAAAGAAAAAACAGGTATTGACGTTTACGCTTTATTTCTTGTTCAATAATCCTTTTACAAAGCCAACGATAGCCATCAGAACACCTCCGCCTGCTCCACCACCGGCTATACTGGTGAGGATGCTGCTGATATCCATACTGCCTGCTTCTGCGCCGCCGCCAACGCCAAGCATGCTTAATATCTGCCCACCTAATCCTCCACCAACAATACCGGCAATAGAATTACCGATAGTGCCCAATGATGACTTAGGCATAAATTTGCCGGCAACATTACCTCCGATTGCACCGGAAGCCAACTGAATGATTAATGGTAAAATTTCCATAAAATTATGTTTTGGTTTATTAATATGGGAATAAGATACAAAAATTAAATCAGTATAAAAATATTTTAGTACCCTTACTGGTCTTTTCGGTACATTTTATTTTTATGGTGCAGCAGGTTACCGGGCCATGTTTTTATGGTGGTGATCAACGTACAGCAATCTAAGTAACCTAGGTTTTTATTTGATGATTATAAACATATCCGGTTACTGTTTTCTTATTGGCAATTTTTTCCAGTATGTCAATTGCCGCCATATCCATTCAAAAGGGCCAAATTGAAAGTAACGCAGCCAGATATGGCTCCATATTATTTGTACCAGCCAGATACTCAGTACCACTAAATACACTTCATAACGTTGCAGTTTTCCAAATAA
>JAYTOF010000255.1:0-17902 GCA_043747955.1 Chitinophagaceae bacterium | reverse complement strand
TTAGGCTGATCCTTAACTTTATTCATCCAGTAATTTTTCAGATACAGCAACCGTTCCTCTTTTCTTTTACTGCCGATCATATCGTGAAAATCAATGGCTTTGTCAATGGCTTCTTCAATATAAAAAGGCCTAGTGCCCAAATGTTCAAACTTGCGTATATCATTATCTTCTTTTTCGCCGGCTCCAAATAAAGGCCAGATGTCTTTTATTTTTTCTTTACGCACATACAGGAAACCTGTTCCTATAGGAGCACCCAGCCATTTGTGCAAACTGGTTCCAAAATAATCGCAGTTCAGGCCGGGTATTAAAAATTCAAACTGGGCAAAGGTATGGGCACCATCAACCAACACATCTATATCCATTTTCTTTGCTGCATCAGCAATCTTCCTTACGGGCATTTTCTGGCCAATCCAGTTTATCATGTGTGTGATCTGCACCACTTTTGTTTTAGCAGTAAAAGCATCTGTGTATTGTTTAACCAGATAATTCTCATCTTCACTGGGTAATTCCAGGTTTATCCAAACCAGTTTTATTCCTTCTCTTTTTTCTCTTTGTTTCCAGGCGCCGATCATATTTGGATAATCCTGTTTGGTTAAAACAACTTCATCACCAGCTTTTAATTCAATACCAAAGATCACGGTTTCCAAAGCTTCAGAGGCATTGCGGTGCAGGGCAATTTCTTCTGTATGGCAGCCGGCCAATTGGGCCAGGTTTTTACGAAGTTGTTCTCTGCCTGCATCAATGATCCGCCACATAAAATAACTGGGTGCCTGGTTGCTGATGTCATAATTTGTTTTCATGGCATCGGCCACCGATTTTGGTGCAGGGGCTACACCTCCATTATTTAAATTGATAAAGTTTGGAGCAATAGTATAAGCTTGCTGAACAAAATACCAAAAGTCTTCATCAGTTGCCAGTTCAGCCGGAGATAAGGATGATGACTTGAGTATGGCTGATTGCAGATCATGGCTCCAGGCCGGGGCAAAAAGATTTGCAGTTATTGCAGATGCGGATAACAACCCCATCTTATGAAGAAAAGAACGGCGATTACTCATATGACTGAATTTAGTTCCGATGGTTATCGGAATACAATTTACAAATTTTGTTTTTTGTAAAGCAAGATGATTTTGGTAATTTCCATTTTTAGGAGATTTTGCCATTGAGACACAGAAACACAAAATTTTTTATGTTACGTTAAAAACTCTACAAAGGGATAACAGTATAATTGAGTGACTCAATGTTGTATAACTGGAAAATAAATGCCCGTAACAAAAAACTACAAACACCAAACCTACCTGCCGGATAGGCAGGCTACAAACTGTTTATTTTATGAAGATTGTTGAAATTAAAGTGCTGAAGGGCCCAAACTACTGGAGTGTACGCCGTACCAAACTGATTCAGATGAAGCTGGACCTGGAAGAAAAAGAAAAAATGCCAACCAATGCCATTACCGGTTTCAGGGAGCGTTTAGAAACTTTGTTACCCTCTTTAATTGAACATAGATGCAGTGTAGGCACTCGTGGTGGTTTTTTTGAACGGGTGGATGAAGGCACCTGGATGGGTCATGTGATCGAACATATCGCATTGGAAATTCAAACTTTGGCCGGAATGGATACCGGCTTTGGGCGCACCAGGGGAACGGGCAAAGATGGTGAATACTACGTTTGTTTTAGTTATATGGAAGAAGACGCTGGTATCTATGCTGCAAAAGCAGCGGTAAGAATTGCCCATGCCTTGATATTTGAAGAACCGTATGTTCTGGATGAAGATATTCAAAGATTAAGAGAAATCCGTGAAGATACCAGGCTTGGACCCAGCACGGGTTGTATTGTTGATGAAGCAGCCAAAAGAGGCATCCCTTTTATTCGTTTGAATAAACATTCATTGGTACAGCTGGGTTATGGCGTGCATCAAAAAAGAATAAGGGCAACCATTGCCAGCACTACCGGTAATATTGCTGTTGATATTGCCTGCGACAAAGAAGAAACAAAAAACTTACTGGATGCTGCCGAAATTCCTGTACCAAAAGGCGATGTGGTCAGATCGGAAGAAGGATTGCAATCCGTAATTAATAAAATAGGGTACCCCATTGTTATAAAACCAATAGATGGCAACCATGGTAAAGGAAATACAACCAATATTATCAACTGGGAACAGGCCGTAAAGGCATTAGCAGCTGCTAAAGAATATGGCCGCAATGTAATTGTGGAAAAATATATTACCGGTTTCGATTTCCGTATCCTGGTCATCAATTATAAATTTATTTGTGCAGCTTTACGTACACCTGCTGCTGTAACCGGTGATGGAAAAAATACTATTCAGTACCTGCTGGATGAAGTAAACAAAGATCCCCGCCGTGGTTATGGACATGAAAAAGTGTTAACCCAGATAACCATTGACCAGTTTACACAAAAAATGCTGGATGATATAGGTTATACTCTGGAAACCATTCCTGCAAAGAATGAACTCGTTTTATTAAAACCTACTGCCAATCTTTCTACCGGTGGTACCAGCACCGATGTTACTGATGAAGTACATCCTGCCAACATCATCATGTGTGAGCGTATTGCAAGAATTATTGGCCTGGATATCTGCGGCATTGATATAATGGTAAATGATCTGAGATCGCCGGTAAAAGAAAACGGTGGTGCTATCCTGGAAGTAAATGCTGCGCCGGGTTTCCGCATGCACATCGATCCCTCCATTGGTTTACCACGCAATGTGGCGGAACCGGTTGTTGATATGCTTTTTCCTAAAGGCAGTGCAGGCACTATACCCATTATTGCCATTACCGGTACCAATGGTAAAACCACCACCACAAGACTTACAGCTCATATTGCAAAAACAGCAGGTTATAAGGTTGGCTATACCACCAGTGATGGTGTATATATTCAAAACCAGATGATGATGAAAGGAGATTGTACCGGTCCGGTTTCTTCCACTTTTGTTTTAAAAGACCCAACTGTTGATTTTGCTGTATTGGAATGTGCAAGAGGTGGAATTTTAAAAAGCGGATTGGCATTTCAAAATTGTGATGTTGCCATTGTAACCAATATCAGTGCCGATCATATTGGATTGGGTGGCATTGATTCAATGGAACAGATGGCCAAAGTAAAACAGGTGGTTCCGGAAACCGTCTTTAAACATGGCTATGCTATTTTAAATGCCGAAGATGACCTGGTATATGCTATGCGTGATGGACTGGAATGCAATGTTGCCTATTTCAGTATGGATGAAAATAATCCCCGGATCAAAAAGCATTGTAAAGAGGGCGGGTATGCTGCTGTTTTTGAAAATGGATACATCAGCATTATGAAAGGCACCTGGAAAATAAGGGTTATCAAAGTAAGTGAAGTACCGGTAACTTACAGTGGTAAAGCGTTACATAATATCATGAACTGCCTGCCGGCTGTATTAAGTACTTATTTCTGGCGTAATATCGAAATTGAAGATATCAGGCTGGCCCTGCAAACTTTCATTCCTTCATCAATCCAAACACCGGGGCGGTTGAATATGTTCCAGTTTAAACAATTCCAGTTTTTGGTTGACTTTGCCCATAACCCTGCAGGACTTGAATTGCTTTGCGATTTTGTTAGTAAACTGGATGGCGAGCCAAAAGTGGGTATCATCAGCGGTACCGGCGACAGAAGAGATGAAGACATAAAAGAGCTGGGAAGAATATCCGGTAGGTCATTTGATGAGATCATCATCAGGCAGGATAAAAATTTAAGAGGCAGAACTGCAGAAGAAATTGTAAACCTGCTGGTTGCCGGCATTAATGAAACAAAAACCAAGGATATTCCCATCGATATTATTTATAATGAAAAGGAAGCCATCATGCATGCTTACAATAGGGCAAAACCCGGTTCATTAATTACTATTATGTGTGATGTGGTAACTGAAGCACTTGACCTGATAAAGGGATTAAAGGAGAAGGAAGATGCGGAGTAGAAAGAAGCTGTAAGCTATAAGCCATTAATTTTTAGCACCAGCATTATTATTTCAAAAGTTTTTCATAGATCCAGGTTATTAGTATTGAGGGATTTTACATTTCCTGCAGCTTTAAATCAATGCTTGATTACTAATGCATGGATACTAATGGCTTTGAGCTAAAGGCCTAACAGCTATATAAAAAACCATTTGGGAGGTAAAAGCATAAACCTTACTTTTGCAGCCGAAATAATAACTGGGTTATGGTGTAAAGGTAGCACAACAGATTTTGATTCTGTTTGTCAAGGTTCGAATCCTTGTAACCCAACAAAAAGAACTGAGCAATTGGTTCTTTTTTGTTTTTAGCCAGTATGTTATTATCCGACAAGCTCATCAGAGAAAAAGAGGAAGTAAATGGCGAAGATTATGTTTTGCACAAAAAATCCATTCGTCATTCATTGTTAAAAATGAATGAAAGATGATGCGGAAGATTTAATGTTGACTATAAGTCTGATGCTCCGCAAATGCTATTCGGGAGAAGTGGAAAGGGGGATGGGGCTTTATTTGATCAACTCTGTAATTACTTTCCCTACGCTCCCACTGGGCATTTGAATGTGCAGCATGGCAGCAAGTGTTGGCGCAATATCGGTCATATAAACCTCCCGGTATGTCTTGCCCTGTTTTACACCCCATCCAAAAAATACGCAGGGTATATGTGCATCATAAGGGTTCCATAAACCATGTGTGGTTCCTTTATTACCGCCATCAAAATAACCCGGCTTAAGGGTGAACTGAATATCACCGCTGCGTTTAGGATGATAACCATTTGCCAGCATTATTTTTTGCGGCTCGGGTAATGTGGTTGCTGCGAGTTTATCTGTTTCAAATGCCATGATGATAAAAGGCTTTGCCTGCAGAGCTTTTATAACGGCTTTTTTTACCGAAGCCACCTCTTTCCCCTGTTTTTCCAGTTCATTGCAATTAAGATATACCTGGTAATTTTGCAGGTTTTGTACTATATCTTTAACTCCAAAATCAATTTCTATTAGCTGGTTTAACTCTTTTTTTAAATCAGCGTCTTCAAAATTTCCGCCGGGTATTTTATGCTCGCCTAAAAAAGAAGGGACATGTGCAACACCATGATCAGCCGATAAAAAAACAGTATAATTCCCTTTCCCCAATTTTGTATCTAAATACTGTAAAAAATCAGCAATGTCTTTATCTAACCTTAAGTAAGTATCCTCTACTTCAACAGAATTAGGACCAAATGTATGGCCAATATAATCAGTAGAAGAAATACTTACCGCCAAAAAATCGGTAACCGTACTTTTTCCCAATCCCTCATTTTCTATCGCTGCTTTTGCAAAATCAAAAGTGAAGGTATTGGCAAAAGCTGTTGTTCTGAAAGATTCATATTTAATACTATCGGGTATTACAGAAAGTTTATGTGGAAAGGTAACCGTCTTTTCTCCACGAATGGTATTCTCATAAGGCTTATCATCTTTCGTACTCAGGCCGTAACTGCTCATGGGTAATAAAGTTGTCCAGTCCTTGCTCATATATTTTCCGCCCAGGTCTTTATTATTAAATTGCTCAACCCATGCAGGTAAGGTATTCATATAATGAGTACTGGTTATCCATTTTCCGGCATCGTACCAATACGCTGCATTAGCACTGTGGCCGGCAGGTAAAATAGCGCCCCTGTCTTTTAAGGCAATCCCAATCACTTTACTTTTAAAATTATTGCTCAAACTAAGTTCATCCGTTATGGATGTTACCCACATATTAGCCGGGCTCATCTTACCTGCCTTGCCTGTATTACCAACCGTTAAAACAGTTGAATCATCTGTACAATAAACGTTTTTGCCGGTGCTTTTATCGAACCAGTTATTCCCAACTATACCGCTGATTGCCGGTACACTGCCGGTGTATATGCAGGTATGACCCACGGCAGTATAGGTAGGTACATAAGGGATTAATGTATTCTCTGCACTAAATCCTTCTTTTAGTAACCGCTTAAAACCATTTTCACCATACCGTGCATTAAAGCGGTACAGGTAATCCCAACGCATCTGATCTATAACCAGGCCAACTACCAATTTAGGCCTGGCAACCTGGGTAAAGGCGGATGCGGTAAAAAAGAAAAAACTGAAAAGCAAAAAGGATCTGCGGTGCATATTATTATTTTTCGAAAAACAAATGTAGGTTGTTTATTTCTTTACAAACCGAAACAAAATATAAGGGTTCCTCATTTTTTTAACAGGCAATGGGTTAACGGCTTCATTTATAAATACCAACCCTGCATCCAGTATTATTCTTTTAATTTCCGTTCCGGTCATTAAAGGTTTATGACAACCTGCATGTATCTTTCTTTTTTCGGTTGCCATCAGTTCACCGATGATCAACTCTCCTCCATTTTGCAGCACCGCAATCATTTGTTTTATCATATTTGCTTTATCAGGGATTTCATGGAGGGTATTAAACATCCAGAGCTTTCTTTTACTATTTAAAGGCAAAAACAAACTATCCACAGTATTAACAACAAAATCAATGCTGTTACTAAAAGATACTCCTTTTACATATTCATAATGGGCTATCATATTATTTACCCTGTCAGTAGTAAGACAAATGCTGTCAATATCAACCAGGATAAAATGCACATTATTGAAATCAGCAATTACATTAATGGCACCAATAAAAGCACCACCGCTGCTGCCCACATCAACAATGGTATCCCCGTTTTTGATCTGTAAAAAAGCAAGCTGTTGTTCGAAATGTTTTCGCAGCAGGGTAGAATCTTTGTAAGCATAACCACAGAATTTCAGATTTTTTGGCTTTTGTTCATTTTGCCCACCGGGCCCAGTGGGCTGGCCGAAAGATGCAGTTATAAAAACTACCATGTTTACTATAAAAATAAATGCCCCTTTCATGTGTTGAAGATAAGATTTGTGCTGAATTTGCCGTGTTTTGCATAAATACTTATTTATTGTATTTTTGTCACCTCACCCCAACACTTCTCCAAAAGAGAGGGAACCTGAAGATAAAAGTGAAGTTAGCTGCCAAGGTGAAAAAATATAAAACCTTAAATCATAAATCAGCATGGATGTATTTGAAAAATTAGTAAAAGATATTGGCCCGATTGGCCAGCACATGGACAGAGCCCACGGCTACTTTACTTTTCCTAAATTAGAAGGTGAACTGGGGCCAAGGATGAATTTTAGAGGCAAAGAAATGATCGTATGGAGCCTGAATAATTACCTGGGCCTTGTTAACCACCCCGAAGTAAGAAAAGCAGACAGTGAAGCAGCAGCAAAATACGGTATGGGAAACCCCATGGGTGCCCGGATGATGAGTGGCAATACTTCAAAACATGAAGCACTGGAAAAAGTGATCAGTGAATTTGTAAGCCGTGAAGATTCCATGTTGCTGAATTTCGGTTACCAGGGAATCATGAGTTGTATTGATGCCCTGGTGAACCGCCGCGATGTAATTGTATATGATGCAGAATCGCATGCCTGTATTGTAGATGGTGTAAGGCTGCACATGGGTAACCGGTTTGCATTTAAACATAATGATATTGCAGATTGCGAAAAACAATTACAAAGAGCAACAGAATTAGCTGCAAAAAATGGTGGTGGAATTTTACTGATAACCGAAGGTGTTTTTGGAATGGATGGCGAACAGGGAATTTTAAAAGAAATTTGTAAGCTGAAGAAAAAATATGAGTTCCGTATTTTAATTGATGATGCACATGGCTTTGGTTATATGGGCCCAACCGGTGCAGGAGCCGATGAAGCACAGGGTTGCCAAAAAGATATTGACCTGTACTTTTCCACTTTTGTAAAAAGTATGGGAAGTATTGGTGCATTCATCAGCGGGCCCAAAGGGGTAATTAAATATTTACGATACAACACCCGTTCACAAATTTTTGCAAAGAGTTTGCCATTGTTGATCGTGGAAGGAATGCTGAAGCGGATGGAAATGGTAAAGACCATGCCCGGGCTGAGAGAAAAATTATGGCACAATGTAAAACGTTTACAAAGTGGTTTAAAAGAAAGAGGTTTTGATATTGGAAACACCAGTTCTCCTGTTACACCCATCTACATGAAAGGCGATGTACCCGAAGCCACGCAAATGGTAATGGACCTTCGGGAGAACTATCATATATTCTGTTCCATTGTGGTATATCCTGTTATACCCAAGGGCGATATTATTTACCGCATCATACCTACCGCCGCACACAGCGATGCCGATATTGATGAAACCCTTAAAGCATTTGAAGAAACAAAAAAGAAATTAGACGCCGGTGCTTATAAAGCGGTTGATATACCGGATATGGCAGAGGTGAATTAAAGTGTGAAATATTAAAAATGAATCCCGGCTTTTTTATTTGCGATTTTTTAAACTTCAGGAATTCACAATTGAGTAGTTATCCCAAAAACCACTACCGCAGTTGTTATTCTGCAGGGCGGGCAAAGCAGCGCCGGCTTTGCAATAACATTGCTTATTATTTTAAATAAAAATTCGTTTTGCAATAAAACAACATCTATGTGAACGAGATGCTTTGGTTTAAAGTTTCTAACTTTAAACATGCACAAATTATTTTGCTGTCTTTTATTCGTTTTATCAACCCAGGGGTTTTCCCAAACAGAAAAGATATTCCGTATCACTTCTTCCTTCACCTCCTTTCCTGATACCGCACGGGCAAACGGCCATAGTTATAACAATGTGCTTTACTCAAACGCTGAACATTACAGCGACAGCACAGTAATGATCATTGTGCCCCCACAATTAAAAACAAAGAAACAGGTGGATCTTGTTTTCTGGTTTCATGGATGGAGGAATAATATTGACAGTGCGGCTGCCAGCTTCATTTTGGTAAAACAATTCCTGTCATCGCACCGAAATGCTATACTCGTATTACCCGAAACAACTAAAGATGCACCGGACAGTTATGGCGATAAACTGGAACAAGAGAATATTTTTAAGGAACTGCTCAATGATGTGCTGGATAAATTGAAAAAGGAAAAGATCATTGGGAAAAAAATATAGAGGCCGGCAATGTAGTGCTGGCAGGCCACAGTGGCGCTTTTAGGGTTATGGCGTTTATATTACAGAATGGCGGAGTTGAAGTGAAGCAAACTATTTTATTTGATGCCTTATACAGCCAGGTTGATAAATTTACCAACTGGATACAGGCAGATCCATCGCACCTGTTCTTTAATATTTTTACCAATAATGGCGGAACAGCTGAGCTGTAATTGAAAATGAGGCAAGGGCTCCGGGATAAAAATATACTTCATATAAATACCGAAGAAAAAGAAGTGAACCCTTCCATGCTAAAGACAAACAATATTATTTTAATACACTCCCTGAAAGAACATAATGATGTGATCAACAGGCCAGACAATAACTTTCAGTTGTTTATTGAAAACTGTCATGCATTAAAGTCTTTACTTAAATTTTTAAAAAAGCTGTAACTGCATGCATAAAAAAGCGGACAAGTTTATCAGCAACAAAGCATACTGTTCTTTAGATTTACGTAAAAATTCCGTTTCTTTATCAGCCAGTTTCAAATTTTTAAATTGCGGCAATGACGGGCTTTAGCAGCTGCCATAAACTAATTTAATAAAAAATGAACAATATTCCATTTCAAACTTTCGACTGGACCAATATTGAAAAAGTAACGTATCCCGGGGAAACAGGAAGGGCATTATGGCAAACTATTCAATTCGATGGGCTTCGAATACGGTTGGTAGAATATTCGAAAGGATATGTAGCAGACCATTGGTGCCGGAAAGGGCATATCGTTCATTGTTTGGAAGGCGAATTTGTAAGTGAATTAAAAAGCGGAGAAAATTTCAAGCTTACCAAAGGAATGACCTATGTTGTTTCTGATGAGATCAGTTCTCACCGTTCGTACTCAAAAAATGGGGTTAAACTGCTGATCATTGACGGAGATTTTTTAAAGATCAACTGAAGGGTATGAAAGCTTTACAATCCGGTTAACTGCCCTTACCGGTTCAGGTAAAAAATAACTCATCCTATGTGATGAAAAATGATTTTATGAATTCAATGTATTTGATTAATATAAATATGTAGATTTGCTGCAATTTACGACCATGAAAACAACAGCTTATTTATTACTTTTTTCTATTCTTATTATTTTTCAGAGCTGTTTTGAAATCATTGAACAGGTTTTTTTAAAAACCGATGGTACAGGTAATTTTCAACTGGTACTGAACCTCAGTAAAAGTAAAACCAGGCTTAACTCTATTATTAAAATGAAAACCATAAACGGCTACGAAGTACCTTCCCGGTTTGAAATAAAAAATACGATCGCAGAAATTGAACAGACAGTTTCCAAAACAGCTGGGCTGAGCGATGTAAAGACAACCGTTGATTTTACCAATTATATAGCCAGCATCAGTTGCAATTTTACTAAAGTAAGCCAGGTAAATGATGCTGTTAAAAATGTATATGTGAAAGAAAACAGTAAAAGCAAGGCTCCGGAAAAAGTCTATGAATATAATGCAGACGGCAACTTATTTGCCAGGCTTAATTTATTTTCATTTAAAGATGAATATAAAAAACTAAACAATGCTGATAAAGAAGTTTTTGCAACAGCAAATTATACTTCCATTTTCAAATTCGAATCCAGCGTAACTGCTGCAACCAATAAAGAAACTAAAATTTCGCCCAGTAAAAAAGCGGTCATGCTTAAACTGAATGCTTTGGATATCATTACTGGAAATAAATCAATTGAAAATAAAATAACCTTAACCAACTAACACTCATGAAAAAAATTATTGTAGCCCTGATCCTTTGCTGCATGGCCGGCATTATCACCCATGCCCAAAGTTTTTTAAGCCAGGTGCCTTCCTCGGCTACCCTGGTAATAAAATATTCAGGCGAAAATTTCAGTAAATCTGTGCCGCTTAAAAAGCTTGACCGCTATGGTTTCATAAAAGATAACTTTTTTAAAATGCTGCATATTGACACACTGACATCTTTACAAAATATAGGAATAAATTTTGAGGAGGACTGTTATCAATATGTAATAATGGAAGATACCTGCATGAGCTTTGTGAGTTTACTTCGCCTGAAAAATGAAGCCCGGTTTTTAAAACTTATAAAAGCAAATTACGGCTCCATTAATAAAATAGTAAAGAAAAAAGATTTCAGTTTCCTGTCAGTTTCAGAAACCACGTATATTGGCTGGAATAAACACAGAGCCGTTATTGTTAATACCAGTTATCAAAACAGAAACAGCTATTATGATAATTTTTACCGTACTGATACAGCTGCAATAATTGATACGGCTGTGGCGGCTGTTTCAGTAATTGACAGTACGGTTGTTGTAAATGAAGTACCCCTGGAAACAGACTCAATAGAAGTTTTGCCATCGATGGATAATACAGAAACTGATTCTGATACTGAGGAAAATCGGATACGGGACAGTATTAATAATTTAAAAATGGAGTTGTGGCAGCAACAACAGGATATGATTGCCAAAAAACAGCAGCAGGCAGCAGCAGAAAAAATCATGGGTAATTCATTTGCAGGTAAAATTTATTCGATTGAAAATGATTTGAGCTATAAAAAGATCATAGACCCTGCTGCACACATAAGCGTATGGCTGAATACCGAAAGCATAATAACTCAATATTCGAATTATTTTTACAAAGGTGCTTTTAATATGATGGGTGCTGCTCCATCCTATAAGACAGATACAACAGACGGTTTTAAATCATCTGTAAATATGTATTTTGAAAAAGACAAATTACGTATGGAACAAAAAACGTTTTCGGCCGATCCGAAAATGGATAACCTGGCGGTAAATGTAATGAACAGCAGGCAGAATATGGCTTTGGTAAACTATGTAAATCCGGATAATATTGGTTATTTCTCCATGAGCGTTAATACAGAAGCATTAGCAAACTATTATTATACTTTCCTGAAAAAGTATATGAGCAATACGCCTTACATGAGTGAGTATGCAGATCTGGTTAATGTATATATTGACCTGCTTGAAATAATTATCGATGAAAAAGAAATAGCCCAGTTAATTCCGGGTAATTACCTCTTTGTTATGCATGATATGAAACCACAAATGGTAGATTACACTGATTATGAATATGACAGTGAGTATAACAGAAAAGAAGTAAAGAAAAGCAGGAAAGAACTGTCACCTGATTTTACTTTTGCCCTGGAGACTAAGAAGGAGGACTTTATGCAGAAAGTAGCCCATTTACCTTTAAAGTATGCTGAAAAAGGCGGTTATAATTACAAAGAAAAAGAAGGCTATTACGAATTGGCATTTGAACAGGGAAAATACCCTGTCAGCAGCCTTTACTTTATGGTAAAAGATGGAAAAGTTATTATTACTACATCAAAGGAAGTAATTAACATGACCATCAATAAAACTGCATTTGCTATTGATGCAGAAACAAAAAATTCTATACTCAGTAATAATTATTCATTAAACATAAATACCAAAAGGCTTATCGAAAAATTAGATACACAGATCAGCTCGGAAGTCAATAAAAAGGTAAGTGAATACCTGTTAACAAATATGGGCAATGTAAAAATGGAAAGCCGTATCAAAGATGGTATGATACAAGGCATAACCACCCTGAACATTACCGGCAACCACAGTAACAGCCTTGAGTTTTTCTTTAACATGATGGATGCTATAAACAATATCATGGAAAAGGACAGGCAGGAACAAGCCAAAAAGGTTTATTAAATGAATAAAAAAAAATGGGCTTTATTGGTTTTGGCTGCCCTTTTAGTATTCGGCTATATAAAATTATTTTACAAAACCTATAGCGAAAAAGCGGTACCCAAAAGTGCCGATTGCATTATTGCACTCGATGTAAAAAGAATAACAAATACCCTGATCTGGAATTATATTACCACTCCGGGCCAATGGAAGACAGGCAGGTTGTTTTCAAAAAAGACAGGTAAAGCAGGCTGGGATGATATGATCGAACTACCTGATTATGTATTGGCTTTTCATATCCTTAATCAACCGGCAAATGCCTGGTATCTCTTACTTACTATAAAAGATAAAACAGATTTTTACAAAGGATTACTGCAATTTCAATTTGAAAAACTCAGTGATCATGAATACCTGAATAAAGTTTATGGTATTTATCTGTTGGTAAATGATAAAAAAGTTTTGGTAGCCAATGCTGCTGTCGAAAATAAAAATTATACAGCAGCCGTGGCTGATGAACTGTTTTCCAAAAAATCATATATACCAAGGGCTACGCTTTCAAAAGCTATTAAAGCAAAGAGTCATATAGCCGTTTACCTGGCTTCAAATATTTTTTTACAAAAAGAGGCTGTTATATCGGGCAATTTTAATAAGGAAAAGATCGAAATATCGGGAAGCCTCACACCAGATCAGCAATATACTTTTATAGAAAATAATTTTCTATACAGTTCAGGCTCTATTTGCACATTCGGTTTTACACAGCCTTCCCCTGCCGTTTTTGAGCTGCTGAATAAAAACGATAAAGAAAAAATTTCGAAAGCATTAAATATTGATATTGATTCAGTATTGCATCAAAGCAACAGCAGTTATAATTTTAACCTGGCAGCCGTTAAGATGCAAACCGACTCAGCTATTAGCTATTCCTACGATGAGGAATTTAATAAGGTAGAAAAAATGACAGTAAATAATATTCAGGAGCCTGCATTTAATTTTTTGATCACCGGTGACAGTGTAGCAGCCATTTACACTTACTTACAGCGAAGTAATAAACTGGAAAAAACGGCAGCAGGTGATCTGTTTACACCCATGCCTTTGGTAAGATCTTTTTGCAGTAAAAAAAATGAAAACCAATTAGCTATTACCGCATTCAATTACGATCCAACTGTGGAAGACAGATCTGTTACTGCCATTTTCTTTTTAAACCTTGCACTTACTAAAATCCCAAAAGACCTGCAAAAATATTTACCGGAACTTATCATGCAGGGCATATCGAATATTGAAGCTGTAAAATTATCAATAACTAAAAATAATGACCAGGTTTTAATATCGGGTATTTTTGAAAAAATAAAGAATGACCTACCGATAATAAAATTTTAATACTAAAATTCCGAACAGGATCAGCAGTTTTATATAATGCCGGTTGTTCAATATACATTCATTTTTTTTAACCCCCGATTCATGAATCAACATATTGCCCATATTACTTTGGTAGTTGACAACTACGATGAAGCCATACAGTTTTATACCGAAAAATTAAATTTCACTTTAATGGAAGACACAAAACTGAGTGAAACAAAACGCTGGGTAAAAGTTGCACCCAAAGGCGATGGCCAATGCTGTCTGTTATTAGCACAGGCAGCAAATGAAGAGCAAAAAAGCCGCGTGGGTAACCAAACCGGTGGCCGTGTATTTCTTTTTTTATATACTGATGATCTCTGGCGGGATTATAACAACATGCTTGAAAAGAAAATAAATTTTGTACGGCCTCCATCCACCGAACCATATGGAAATGTTGCTGTTTTTGAAGACCTCTATGGTAATTTGTGGGATCTGATTGAACCTATACTAAAATAAATCAAGCAATAAAAAAAGTTGCTGCATATACTTATCCCTTAACATTAATATAACATCCCTTCTTGGAAGTAATTGGATTTATTCTTAAAAAGTCAGTATTGACAGCCCTTTCATGCATTTTAAAGCCGGTTGGATAATATAAAACCAAATACATGTTGGTTTGCATCAATAAAAAAACCGGTCTACTTTTACAACATCAAAGCAATTACACTATGTAAGTTGCCCGTACCGCGGTTGTTTCCGCCCTTTTTAACTTTTCCTGCTATTTGTCAGCTATTACGATTGCTTTCTGTTAACTTTTTTATTAATTGATCACTAACCTTAAAAATTAAATTTTATGAAACAGAACAAAAACACCATCGTAATCGCACTTTTTGCAATCCTGTCAATTGCAACAGCAAATGCTGCCAACACAGATGACACGATCACTACTTTACCTTTACCGGTAGAATTAAAATTTGCAGGCACCGTTAAAAATCAGCCGTTACTGCAATTGAATTTCTCAGGCTCCCCTGCAGAAAATGAATTCCGGATTTTAGTAACAGACGAAGCCGGGTATACCTTATACAGCAGTATTGCCAGGGGTGAAAATTTTTCAAAACAGTTTTTACTGAATACAGAAGACCTGGGAGATGCGGTTTTGAAATTTGAGATCACTGGACTAAAAACCGGGAATACAGTGGCCTATAAAGTTAGCAGGCAACAAGAGGTAACCCAACAAATGAACCTGGTAAAATTATAATCCCTGAGTAAACTGATACCCATTGGATTTAAAAGCGGGTCCAACCGGTATATAATTGCTAACCTGTAAAAAAAAAGAGGCTGTTCTTCATTGAGCAGCCTCTTATATTTAAAGATCAGTAACATGTTTATGGGAATATGCCCAACTCAACATAACTGTTCGCAACTTTATTAATGGCACTTACATAAGCAGCCGTACGCATATCAGGAATCTCCGGGTTACTTTTCCATATCTCCATGATCTCTCTTGTTGCTGCAATCATCGTTTCTTCTAAACCACTATGTACCAGGTCTACTTCATCCGGACCGTGCATAATAAATTCTCTTTCCTTTTCACTTACTTTTTTATTGCTTAATTCCTCAATTTGCCCTAAAATACGTGAATTCAGATTTTCAGTGAACCGTTTTTCCATACGGCCATAACGAACATGGCTTAAATTTTTCAACCACTCAAAATAACTTACCGTTACTCCACCCGCATTCAGGTACATATCGGGTACACATAGAATTCCCTTTTTTGCAAATATTTCATCCGCTTCAGGTGTACATGGCCCGTTAGCTGCTTCACCAATAATCTTTGCTTTAACCTTTGGTGCATTTTCGCTGTTGATAACATTTTCCAGTGCTGCCGGAATTAATATATCACATTCCAGTTCCAGAGCATCCGTATTCTTTTTAAGGTTTACAGCACCCGGAAAATTTAAAATAGAACCAGTTGCTTTTCGATGTTTAAAAACTTCATCTTCATGTAAACCCTTTGCATTGTAAATAGCACCTTCATATTCTGCCAGTCCAACTACCAAAGCACCATGCTCACGAAAAAACTTTGCGCTGTGGTAGCCCACATTCCCTAAACCCTGCACTACTACAGTCTTTCCTGTAATGCCAACACTAAGGCCCTGCTTCTTCATCACATCTTCCATTTCGCATACTTCACGTATGCCATAGAAAACACCAAGGCCGGTTGCTTCTGTTCGTCCCCGTACACCTCCCTGTGTTACCGGCTTTCCGGTTACACATCCGGCAGCATCAATTTCTCCTGGTTTTAAAGAAGCGTATGTGTCAACTATCCAGGCCATTTCCCTGGAACCCGTTCCATAATCAGGTGCCGGTACATCAATACCGGGGCCAATAAAATTTTTCTTAACCAATTCCGAGGTGTAGCGGCGTGTGATCTTTTCGAGTTCATACTCACTGTATTTTCGGGGGTTGATCTTAATACCTCCTTTGGCACCGCCAAAGGGTACATTTACAATAGCACATTTATAGGTCATCAAACTGGCAAGTGCCATTACTTCATCCTGGTTAACCTCATCACTAAAACGGATACCGCCTTTGCAGGGTGCTTTATGATGACTGTGCTGTACACGGTAAGCTTCAATTACCTCAATACTTCCGTCATCCCGTTTTACCGGGAACCGCATCTGGTAAACACTATTACAGGCTTTGATCTGTTCCAAAATTCCTAAATCCCATTTGGTAAATTTGGCGGCTTTATCGAAGCTTCTTTCCACACTATGGAAAAAGCTGTACGGCTTGTGAGCACTCATAAAATTAGTTTTATTTTTAGCAATCGTTATTTTTAGTTAATGGGCAATCAGCAACGGGCAATTTACAAAAAGGTTTTCAGTGAACTGAGTATTATCTTTTGCCTGTTGCATATTGCTAATTATTTTCTTTCTCCAATCTGCTTATTTTCCTGTCTAATATAAATACATAAATAAATAACCCGGTTAAAATGGTAAGGCAAACGGCTACTACCACATAAATTTTTCCATTACTCCTCATCACATCAGCCATTTCGGGTTTGGTATCCTGCGCAAAAGCTATTAAATTAATCAGTATCCCACAAATGAGAAACAAGAAACGAAAAACAAGAGACGAGAAACGCTTATTCATTTATCAGTGATTTATCTTTGATTAATTGTAATCTTATTTTTAATGTGGCGATCCATACGCCCAATAATGTCCAGCCAATAACTGCCGGATAAAAAACCATTCTCAGGCGGCTGTCGATATCTTTAAAATTCAAAGCCGGGTTACCACTTTCACTCCCCGGAGCGCCGGGATGTAAACTTCCTACTAAACGGGGTATGATCCAAATACTTGGAAATAACATGGCAAATGCAAAAATATTATATACGGCACTGATCCGGGCTTTCTTATCAATATCTGTAAATGAGCCCCGTAAAACAAAATAAGCACCATAGATTAACAAGGCAATGGCAGCGCCGATCAATTTAGGTTCTTTTAAAATACTGCCCAGCGATTGGCTTTGATCGGTAACCCAGGTATAATTTGCCCAGATAGTTCCGGTGGCATAGCCCAGTATACCAAATAATGAACCTACTGCAGCAAAATGATGAGCAAATATATCGTTGCGTAAACTGAAACCACGAAGATGTTTAATGCTGTAAACAAAGCTGGTTCCAAATAAGATCATCATACCAAACCACATACAAACATGAAAATAAAGATTGCGTATCGTTTCATTCAATATAAACAACCGGGGAACATCCATCAGAAAACCACCTACAACGGTGTAGATCAACAAAAGAAAGGATAATATTTTCCACCAATTTTTCTGCAAACAATAGAAAGATTAATTGAGTCGCAAAGTTAGGGTAAACCAATACAAAGAATTAAAAAAATATC
>JAYTOF010000254.1:0-4701 GCA_043747955.1 Chitinophagaceae bacterium | reverse complement strand
TTATCTCCTGCTGCACTTCCATAATTTCCTGTGCCCGTTCTTCTTTTTCTTCAGCCGGGATATTATCATCCAGGTCATGAGCACTGGTACCTTCTTCATGGCTGTAAGTAAAAATGCCCACCCTGTCGAAACGCATTTTTTGTAAAAACATTTTCAGTTCTTCCACGTCATCCCTGGTTTCGCCGGGGAATCCGGCAATTAAGGTGGTACGCAAACAAATATCCGGTAAACGGTTTCTGATCTCCCCGATCAGATCTTCCATTTCTTCTCTGGTAATATGCCGCTTCATTACATTCAACATGTTGTTTGCAGCATGCTGCAAAGGCATGTCGAGATAATTGCAAATATTGTCCCTTTCCTTTATCGCTTCAATAATCTCAATCGGAAATTTTGAAGGGTATGCGTAATGCAAACGTATCCACTCCAGGCCCTTTACATCGGCAAGGGCGTGCAGTAATTTAGGTAATTCTCTTTTTTTGTAGATATCCAATCCGTAATAAGTAAGTTCCTGTGCGATCAGCATCACTTCTTTTACACCTCGGTCAACGAGGCGTTTGGCTTCATCCACCAGCGATTCAATTGGACGGCTTACATGTTGACCACGCATCAGCGGAATGGCGCAAAACGAACAGGTGCGGTTGCAACCTTCGCTTATCTTCATGTAAGCATAATGGCGGGGTGTGTACAATAACCTTTCACCCATCAGATCATTTTTATAATCTGCATCAAAGGTTTTTAAAATGTTGGGCAGTTCCATAGTGCCGAAATAAGCATCTACTTCGGGGATCTCTTCTTCCAGGTTGTTTTTATATCGTTCGCACAGGCAACCGGTTACATACACTTTATCGAGTTTCCCGCGGCGCTTTAGTTCTACCTGCTGCAGAATGGTATTTATACTTTCTTCCTTTGCTTTTTCAATAAACCCACATGTGTTTACAATTACGATATTATGATCTTTTTTTGTATTTTCATGTACCACATCAATTGCATTGGCAATTAATTGACCACTTAACACTTCACTATCCACCATATTCTTGCTGCAACCCAGCGTAATGATGTTAACCTTATCCTTTTTGATTGATTTTGTCTTCATAATAATTGGCAGCAAAGTTAAGCCTTTAGGAATGCCATTTTAAAAGCTATTTTAACTATTATTAGCTGAAGATGTGATTTTTTTGACCTTGCTGCGAATAATGAAGAAAATACTGTTACTTAGGATTGATGATTATGCAAAACAATAAAGCGGATTTCTTAAAGCGAATAGTGGAGAACAAACTCATCATTTATAAGATCTGTAATTCCTATTGCAAAAACCAGCACGACCGCGATGACCTGGCACAGGAAATTACTTATCAATTGTGGAAATCATACACCCATTTTAATGGTACAGTTAAATTTACGACATGGATGTACCGTGTAGCTTTAAATGTGGCCATTACTTTTTACCGGAAAACTAAAACGGCTGAAGCCATCATTAAACTGTCGGAGCCCGATACAGAAATCATAGACGAAAAAGAAAACAGGGATGAGCTTGAAAAAAATATAAATATCCTGCAGCAATTCATTAATGAATTAAAAGAACTGGATAAGGCATTGATGATACTTTACCTGGAAGAAAAAAGTTACAGTGAAATTGCAGAGGTATTAGGTATAACAGAAACCAATGTTGCCACCCGTATCGGCAGGATAAAGGATAAATTAAAACAAAAATTTTCAATAATAAATAAGTAACCACATGGAAGACAAAATCTTAAAAGACCTCTGGAAGGCACAGGAAGAGAAACTGGACAGGGCTATGAAATTAAATCTTTTCATCCTGGAGTCAATACAAAAACAAAAAGCACAATCAAAACTTAACAGTTTGGCAAAATTTAAACTGGGTGCTGTTATATTGGGATTAGTATGGATCTTATTTTTAGGATTACTTATTTATGGTAATCAATTACAGAATATATATTTTACAATTTCAGCAGGAATGATCTTGATTTTTACACTTTTGGCAGTTATTGTCTATATAAAACATATTGGCCTTATCCGTGAAATGGATTACAGCCTGAGCATTACTGAGACTCAAAAAAAACTTTCCCAATTACAGGCCTCTACTTTTAATACCCGTTTTTTACTTTTACAAACCCCTTTTTATACAACCTGGTTCTGGAGTACCGAAATGATTGAAGGTTCGGGTATTAAATTCTGGCTGATCTCAGTACCAATTGCCGTGCTTTTTACATTATTGGCAATATGGTTATACCAAAACCTCACTCCGGAAAACATGCATAAAAAATGGGTCAATACCTTCATAAAAAGTACTCCCGAACATACCTCTGTTATGGAAGCACAGGAATTTCTTAAGGAGATAGAAGAATTTAAAAAATCTGCGTAGGGTAACCGATTACATTATTAAGAGCTTAAAAAACTGGCTTTTACCTTCCTTTTTTGATTCGAATTTCATAAAACAAGAAATAACAAAATTCAATACAACAAATATTTTTTATTAAAAAGTAAAATTTTATTGTTTATCAATAATTATTTACTATATTTGCACTCTACCTACAAAAGCAATTAAAAATGAAACTAAGTACAAAACAGATACTAAAGATAATAAATGTCCTTTCCTGGATCATATTTATTGGTGTATGCATTGAAGCCGGTGGCTCTATATTCAGCGCTATTTATACTTTGGCAATAAACCCGGTTAATGCCGCAACATTTTGGGTTGGAAATGATTTATCTGGCCTTTATGCCTACGGCCGGGGTCATTTTTTTGCAGAAACATTATTGATAAGCATTGCATCCGTAATGAAGGCATGTATATTTTATATGATCATAAAAATCCTGCACGATAAAAAACTAAATATGTCTCAGCCTTTTAGCAGTGAAGTCGGGCGTTTTATTTTTAAAATATCCTATTTCGCTTTACTCACCGGCTTATTCTGCTGGTTGGGAGTAAAATATACTGAATGGCTTATTAAACAAGGAGTAATAATGCCCGATACGCAACAATTACGCATTGGTGGAGCCGATGTATGGTTGTTTATGGGCGTTACCCTTTTTGTAATTGCCCTGATTTTTAAAAGAGGAATCGAAATTCAATCTGAAAACGAATTAACCGTATAACCATGCCGATAATTGTAAACTTAGATGTAATGATGGCTAAAAGAAAGATGTCATTGAATGAACTTTCAGAAAAGGTGGATCTGACCTTGTCAAACCTGTCCATATTAAAAACCGGTAAGGCAAAAGCTGTCCGCTTCAGTACACTAGAAGCAATTTGTAAAGCTTTGAACTGCCAGCCGGGAGATATTCTGGAATTTGTTGAGTGATAAGTTTTGAATCAACTCAGGTATATGATGTTGCTGATTTAAAATATTTCTGCTTCCATACCGTCTTCATCAATAATTAAGTTAAAATCTATACCATTTATCCTTTAAAAACTACGTTCATAGATTGTGACATTTTTATTACAATCAGCCTTTATTATTTTTACAAAAGAAAGAATTAGAAAACAAAAAAAAGTATAAACCATGAAACAAAAACTACTCCTATCAGCATCGCTATGTCTTTTTTCTGCTGTAAGTATCAATGCCCAAATACTTACAAAAATTACCGGTCAAATTAAAGACAACTCAGATAAAGGATTACCAGCTGTTACCATTATGTTGAAATCGGCTAAAGATTCATCCCTGGTAAAAACAGCTGTTACCGACAGTAAGGGTAACTATGAAATCTTACCAATTAAACCGGGCAGGTATTTTATCAGTTCCTCATTGGTAAACATGCAAAAAACAAGTTCTGCTGTATTTGAAGTTAAGGAAAGTGAAACCGCAAATGTGCCCGTTATTATCACCCAACCTGCAGCAAAAAACTTGGCAGGGGTAACGGTTTCCAGTCAAAAACCAATAGTAGAAGTGAAGGCTGATAAAACCATACTGAATGTAGAAGGTACGATCAATGCTGTTGGAAATGATGCCCTGGAGCTTTTAAGAAAAGCACCGGGTGTAATGGTTGATAAAGACGATAACCTGAGCCTTTCCGGTAAAAATGGTGTACAGGTTTATATTGATGGAAAACCAAGCCCGCTAACCGGGGCCGATCTTGCCAGTTACCTGAAATCCTTACAATCAGTGCAGATTGAATCGATCGAGATAATTACCAACCCATCTGCAAAATATGAAGCAGCGGGTAATGCGGGTATCATCAATATCAAACTTAAAAAAGATAAAACCATTGGCACCAATGGAAATGTAAATGCAGGCTATAATATTGGCATCTATGCCAAATACAATACCGGCCTGGCTTTAAATCACCGGAACAAAAAAATGAACATTTTTGGGAATTATAATTTCAATACAGGGCTGAATGAAATGAATTTTGTTTTTTACAGGGAACAGGGCGACAGTATTTTTGACCAGCATAACCGGATATTAAACCGCAATCAATATGGACACAATTATAAAGCCGGGGCCGATTTTTTTATCAATAAAAAGAGTACTATTGGATTTGTAGTTAATGGTAATTTATCAAAAAATATTACTGAAACTGAGGGGCCGATGGATATAATCTATAAACCAAACGATTCCCTGATAAGGTTGCTGTTGGCGTCGGGGAATAACGAATCAAAACGGAATACTGTAAATGCCAACCTGAATTACCGCTATGCAGTTAGTGGGGGCACCGAGTTAAATGTTGACCTGGATTACG
>JAYTOF010000253.1:0-2782 GCA_043747955.1 Chitinophagaceae bacterium | reverse complement strand
TCATGGGAAGATCAATCAAATACAAACTGTGTCTGGTGCGAAAATGTGATGCAGAACAATATGCTGAAAAAAATATACTCTATAGAAAATATGGTGATGGCAAGCAACTGCCAAAAAGCAATTAATACATGGGGAAGATTACAGGCAGCGGACCATTTCTATTATATGGGTGCAGAAGATGTGGAAGGTGATTTCGGAAAATATCAAAACCCATTCTCCAGTGCAAAAGAAGCATTTCAGAACTATAACAATATACTTGTTGATTTTGAAATTTCATTGATTAAAAAAAATATTAGCAGTACAACAAAAAAAAACAGGCTCAGTTTGCCTGCATTTAACCTCTATTAAAAAAACAAAAATGGAAAAAAAATTAAAAGGGCAAATTGCGATCGTAACAGGCGCCAGCAGCGGGATAGGCGCCGGGTGTTCAATAGAACTTGCTAAAGCCGGGGCAACTGTTATTGTAAACTATCCTGTGCCACAGGGCAAAGAGATGGCAGATAAAGTAGTCACTGAAATTAATTCAGAAGGCGGCGCTGCTATTGCTTATAAATGTGATGTAAGCAAAGAAGATGAAGTAAAGCAAATGTTTGCAGAGGTGATAAAACAATTTGGAACTGTTGATATTCTTGTCAATAATGCAGGCTTGCAAAAAGATGCCCCTTTTACGGAAATGACATTGGACCAATGGAATTTTGTTTTGGGTGTAAACCTTACCGGGCAATTTTTATGTGCAAGGGAAGCAGTAAAGGAATTTTTGCGCAGAGGCGTGAATGGTAAATCAAAATCAGCAGGAAAAATTATCTGTATGAGCAGTGTGCATGAAGTAATTCCCTGGGCCGGACATGCCAACTATGCTGCCAGTAAAGGCGGTGTGATGCTGATGATGAAAACCATAGCACAGGAATTTGCTTCGAAGAAAATCCGTATCAACTCAATTGCACCGGGAGCTATTGCCACTCCAATCAATCATGATGCATGGGATACACAGGCTCACCTGCAGGAATTATTAAAACTGATCCCGCAAAAAAGAGTAGGGAATGTGGAAGATATTGGCAAAGCTGCCGTATGGCTTTCCAGTGATGACAGTGATTATGTAAACGGAACTACTTTATTTGTTGATGGTGGTATGACGCTATATCCGGGGTTTGAGGATAATGGATAAAAGGCCCACCCAAACCCTCCCGAAGGGAGGGCTTCGCTGCCCACAAGGCCAGTTTATTTGAAAAGTTCTTAATAGCCCCGGAGGGGCGCAATATTGGTAGCCCCGGATGAAATCCGGGGTGTGATGAAATTATTTGTTTCAGAACCCCGCAGGGGTTCAATATAAAATCAAAAATAGAGATGATTGAATATGAGCGGAATGGTTGATAGGTGCTGAATAGAATTACAGAACGTACAAGTGTGCGACGCAAGAGACGATGATAGTAGTAATGCAGATCGGCTCCGCTCACTACTGGTTAAAAAAATAAAATCATGAATGCAGAGCAAAAAAGATTGACTGAAACCCATTGGAAAAAATGGGGACCTTATTTGAGCGAACGCCAATGGGGAACGGTTCGTGAAGATTACAGTGCAGGTGGCAGCGCCTGGGATTATTTTCCTCATGACCATGCAAGGTCAAAAGTTTATCGCTGGGGTGAAGATGGCATTGCCGGCATCAGTGATGATATGCAACGTATATGTTTTGCATTAACGTTATGGAATGGAAAAGACTCGATTTTGAAAGAAAGGATGTTTGGATTAACTGGCAATGAAGGCAATCATGGTGAGGATGTAAAGGAACTATATTATTATTTGGACAGTACGCCTACACATTCGTACATGAAGCACCTGTACAAATATCCGCAGGCGGCTTTTCCATATGTAGACCTGGTGAATACCAACCGCAATCGTTCCAAATTTGAAGATGAATATGAAATTCTGGAGACAGGAGCTTTTAGTGAAGGAAAATATTTTGATGTGTTTACCGAATATGCCAAGAATGATACAGAGGACCTTTGCATTAAAGTAACAATACATAACCGCGGCAATGAAGATGCTTATCTGGCTGTGTTGCCGACTTTGTGGTTCCGCAACCTGTGGAGTTTTGGTTTGGCAGAAAATAAACCATTGATGTATTTAAAAAAGATTCCCAATGGCTTTGGTGAAGTAAAAGTGATTGACTACGCAGCCGGTGAATACCATTTTTATTTTGAGAAACCTGCCCGTACCCTTTTTACTGAAAACGAAACTAATACAGAGAAGTTGTATGGACAGCCCAATAATTCTCCCTTTGTAAAAGATGCTTTTCATTCAGCAGTAACATCGCAAAACTATGACTGGTTGAATGAAAAGAATGAAGGAACCAAGTTTTCGCCGATGTATGAATACTATGTGGAAGCAAATTCATCTGTTACCATTAAGCTGAGGCTTAGTAAAAATGAACTGGAAGGAAATCCATTGGATGAAAGTTTTGATGCAATTTTTGAAAATCGTTTGAGGGAAGCTGATGAATTTTTCAAATCAGTTACAGAAGCAAAAGATAAAGACCTTCGCAATATTCAACGCCAGGCATTTGCCGGTATGTTGTGGAGCAAACAATATTTCAATATTGATATTCCCCGCTGGATCAATGGAGATCCGGGTCAACCTGCTCCGCCGGAAAGCCGGAAGACAGGCCGCAATCATCAATGGCAAAGTTTGAATAATGAAGACATCATTTCCATGCCCGACAAATGGGAATATCCCTGGTATGCAGCATGGGATCTTGCTTTTCATTGTGTTCCCATCTCTTTGGTAG
>JAYTOF010000252.1:0-28292 GCA_043747955.1 Chitinophagaceae bacterium | reverse complement strand
AAGCTCAGTTTCTGATGGATATGGTGGATACCACAAAAGATATGGGCAAGGGAATACTTTCTATGTATGCCCGTTTAGATAAAATAAGGTTTAGCGGTTATATTCAACCTCAATTTCTGGTAGCACAAAGTAAAGGTGCAAAAAGTTTTGCCGGAGGCGATTTTGCTATTAACAGTAACAATCGCTTCATGTTGAGAAGAGCCAGGGTGCGTATCGACTACATACATTTTCCAAAGCAGGCAAAAGGGTCGTCTTTACAATTCGTTTTTCAGTTTGACGCTACTGAACGCGGGGTATTTGTAAGAGATGTATGGGGCCGGTTTTTTGAAAATAAATACCAGGCTTTTGCATTTACAATGGGGCTTTTTGCCAGGCCATTCGGTTTTGAAGTAAATTTATCAAGTAGTGACAGGGAAAGCCCTGAACGGGGACGCATGAGCCAGATTTTGATGAAAACAGAAAGAGATTTGGGGGCCATGGTAACTTTTGAACCACGAAATAAAAAAAGCAAAATAAATTTCCTGAAAATTGATGTAGGTGTATTTAACGGCCCGGGGCTTTCATCCCTTACAGATTACGACAGCCATAAAGATATTATTGGCAGGGTTTCAATTAAACCACTTCCATTTAGTAAAAAAATTACACTTGGTGCATCCAGCTCGGTATATTATGGTGGCTTATCACAAA
Organism: Chitinophagaceae bacterium; assembly: GCA_043747955.1. GTDB lineage: Bacteria > Bacteroidota > Bacteroidia > Chitinophagales > Chitinophagaceae > Ferruginibacter. Next base: position 27,605 of record JAYTOF010000252.1, on the reverse strand, counting down.
ACACAAAGTATACTTTCACTACTCAAACAATAGGCGGCATCAAAAAATTTGTTGTTGATTCGTCTACATTAAATATAGGCCAAATTGCTCCCCGTCATTATTTTGGTATTGATGCCCAGTTAAAAATTAAAAACAAAGTTGGCTTTACCGAACTGAGGGGAGAATTTATTGCGGGTAAACAAACTGCATCGGCAACCAGCAGCGAAACCCCGGGCTCTTTATACACCGGTACCGATGGCTATTACACAAGAAAATTCAATGGCACTTATTTTTATTTTTTACAACATTTGGGAAGTACCCATCACCAGATTAGCATTAAATACGACTGGTACGATCCAAATGCAACTGTAAAAACAAATGACATAGGAAAAGCAGGCAGCAATTTAAATGCAGCTGATATTAAATTCAGCACTTTAGGTTTTGGGTACATTTATTACATTAATGAAAATGCCAAATTGGTTTTTTGGTACGATAAGATCATCAACGAAAAAACACAATTAACAGGCTATACCAGGGATGTAAAAGACGATATGTTCACTTTCAGGATCCAGTTTAGGTTTTAAAAAACAAAGCCGCATAACATTCACGTGACATAGCCGTAACAATTACCTAACATTACATTCATCATGGCATAACATGTAAGTTGTCCTTTTGCAGTAAATATTTACTGCATGAAATGTACAACTTTACTAATTGCTTTTTTCACTCTCTCACTCAGTGCTTTTGCCCAAAAAGGAAAGATAGAAGGAAAATTAACGAATGCTAAAACTGGACAGCCACTGACCGGTGTTTCTGTTATCATAAAAAATTCAAATAAAGGTACTTCCACAGATCAGGATGGAAGGTATGTCATCAATGCTGATGCCGGTACAAAGATCATCCTGGTTTTTTCTTATAACGGCATAACGAAAGAAGTAGAAGAAATTGAAGTTGTTAGCGGAAAAATTACCAATCAGGATATTGCATTGGAAGTGAAAGCCAAAACCGGCGAAGAAGTTGTTGTACGTACTACCAGCAGTGCCCGTAAAGAAACGGCTGCAGCTTTAATCAGTTTACAGAAAAACACTTCGGTGGTTGCACAGGTTATCAGTGCCGAAACCATCAAACGTTCGCCTGATAAAAACACCGGTGAAATATTAAAAAGAGTTACCGGCACTTCGATACAGGAAGGAAAATATTTAGTGGTACGTGGACTAAGTGACCGTTATAACATGGCCATGCTTAATGGAATTTCATTAAGCAGTACCGAGCCAGACAGAAAAACATTCAGCTTCGATATTTTTCCGGCTGCCATGATCGATAATATTGTAATCAATAAAACATTTATACCCGAATTACCGGGTGAGTGGGCTGGTGGCATGGTTCAGGTTCAAACCAAAGATGTTCCTTCAGCTTCTTTTTTAAATGTACTGATAGGTACAGGCTTTAACAGCAATACCATTGGTAAAGATTTTCAACAGGCCCCCGGCGGCAAATTAGATTGGCTGGGAGTAGACGATGGTACAAGGGCTTTACCTTCATCTTTACCAATAAAATCAGCATTCAGCACACTGTCTCCTGCAGAAAAAACAGCATTGGGAAAAGATTTCCGCAACAACTGGGTAGCTAAATCAGGTGCTGCCCCGCTTAATGCTGCTTTCCAGTTCAATGGTGGTGGAACAACAAAAATTTTCGGAAAAAAAGTAGCCGGTATCTTTGCGCTTACTTACAATCAAACAAATAAACTCACACCATTCGACAATACCTTTATTGCCAATAATGCAGGTGATATTGAGTTACAATATTTAAACAATAAATACAGCCGGGATGTATTGGCCGGTGCACTTGCCAATGTAACATTGCAATTAAACAGCAACAATAAAGTATCAGTAAAAAACCTCATCAACATCAACACGAGTGATTTTGTAACCGATCGTTATGATGGCAGGGATTACATTTTAAGTGGTGGTGGCGCCGGTGACAGGGTTAAGGCTGCAGAGATCGGGTTCAGGCAAAATACTTTTTTCAATACCCAGATCATTGGCGAACATACGCTGCCAAAAATTGAAACCAAGGTTAAATGGTATGGTGGTTTTAATATCCTTGATCAATACATACCCGACCAGCGGCGCTTATTTTATACCCAGGACGCTTCAACACCCAACGCACCTAATTATGCACTGCTTGGCCTGGGTGCAGGACAAAAAAGCGGCAGTATCTTCTATAGTTTCCTCAATGATTATATCTACAATGCCCATGGCGATATAACCAAATCATTTAACCTGCATGGAAAAAAGCACAGTGCAAAAGCCGGATACCTTTTCCAGGTAAAAGACAGGTTGTTCGACAGCCGCCCTTTTTATACCAACACAGCCAGCAATGCTATAAAATTATTGCCGGCTGATCAGCTTTATGCTCCGGATAATTTTGGAACAGGTAATGATAAAGTACAGTTTGATGAGATAAATGGTAATGCTTATCGCTACATGGCCAATACTATTTTAAATGCAGCCTACCTGCAATTTGACAATCCGATTGGCGAAAAATTCAGGCTGGTATGGGGTGTAAGGTTTGAAAGCTTTGACCAGTTGGTAGGAAGCGTACAAAAAAGCGACCCCAGGCATGTAAATACAATAGTGAAAGATTTTTTACCTGGCATAAACCTAACCTATAAATTAAACAATAAAACAAATTTTCGTTTTGCTGCAAGTCAAACCGTAATAAGGCCGGAGTTCAGGGAATTAAGTCCTTTTGCTTTTTATGATTTTGAATTAGGAGCACAGGTTGTTGGTAACAAAAGTGCACAACGCACAAAAGTTACTAATCTTGATTTGCGTTACGAACTATATCCCCGAGCCGGAGAATTAATAACCTTTGGCGCTTACTTTAAACATTTTGATAAGCCTATTGAGTATTATTTCAACAGAACGGGACCAGGTACCAATACATTCAATATTCTGAATACAGAAAAAGCTACAGCCTTTGGTGCTGAACTGGAATTCAGAAAAAAACTGGATTTTATAAATGCTTTAAAAAATTTCACTTTAAGCGGCAATATAAGTTATATCTACAGCCGTGTTAAAGACACAACCGGAACAGTTGACCGACCGCTGCAGGGACAAAGTCCTTACCTCATCAACTTCGGTATACAATACGATGCTGAGAAGATAGGATTCACAGGTACATTATTATTTAACCAGATCGGCCGCCGCATTTTATTTGTAGGTAATGAAGCCATATCTGATATCTGGGAAGCGCCAAGGCCATTACTGGATCTGCAACTTTCGCAAAAAGTTTTTAAAAGAAAAGGAGAAGTAAAATTAAACATCAGCGATATCATTAACAGCAGGGCAAATTTTTATCATGACCTGGATAACAATAAAAAATACAGCAGCAGTTCAAAAGATGTGTTAGCCATCACGAGAAATTATGGAACCACTTTCAGTTTGTCATTTGCTTATAACATTAAATAAAAACCAATAAAAAAATAAATCATGAAAAAGTTATTCATTGCAGCTGCCTTCCTGGGCTTACTTTCAACAGGCTGTCGCAAAATTGAAGTTGACGATACTACGATTATCACCGGCGGAGGTGGAGGTGGTACATCAGAAAATGTGGTCCTTGAAGGAAGGATTATTGAGAACCTTACTCTAAAGGCGCATTATACTTATAAGCTCCGTGGTTTGGTGTATGTAACAAACGGGGCGGTACTAACCATTGAGCCAGGGACAAAAATAGTTGGCGAAACCAGTAAAAACGGAGGTTTAATTATTTGCCGTAGTGCAAAAATTGTGGCTGATGGTACAGTGGATAAACCCATTGTTTTTACATCAGAATCTGCAACTCCTGCTCCCGGCGATTGGGCCGGCCTGGTAATATTAGGCAATGCACCAACCAATGCAAGTTTTAATGGACAGGTTGGTATAGGAGAAATTGAAGGTGGCATCAACAATAGTGATGGATTGGGCTTATACGGCCTGGGCACAAGCAGCAACCCTGCTGATAACAGTGGCATTTTAAGATATGTTCGCATAGAATATGCAGGCTATGCATTTTTGCCCGATAAAGAAATTAACGGTTTAACCATGGGCGGTGTTGGTAACAAAACCATTATTGATTATGTACAGGTTTATCGTGCAAACGATGACAGTTTCGAATGGTTTGGCGGAACCGTGAATTGTACTCACCTCATCTCTTATAAAGGTTTGGATGATGATTGGGATGTGGATAATGGCTTTTCAGGCAAGATACAATTTGGAATTAGCCAGCGGGACAGTTCAATTGCAGATATCAGTGGAAGTAGCGGATTTGAAGTGGACAATGATGCAAGCGGAAGTACTGCGGCACCACAAACCAGTGTTGTATTCAGTAACATGACAGTTATTGGACCCAGGGCAACGTTAAGCAATGTTGGTAATAGCAATTTTAAAAGAGGTATGCACCTGCGCCGTAACAGTTCAATCAGCATTTTTAATTCCATCATTATGGGTTGGCCCGTAGGATTATTGGTAGATGGTTCTGCAGGAAGGCCAACTGATCTTAACATAACAGCGGGTTCCATGGTTTTGGCTAATAACATCATTGCATCAAACAATACCCCCTTTTCATACACGGCTAGTGTAAGCGCCCCTTCCGGATGGACGACCATCGACCTTACCACTTATTTTAACCTGCCTGCCAATGCTAACAGTATTTTAGCAAACAATACTGATGTTAATTTAACAGCCCCGTTTAAATACGATAATACAGTAGATTTTAATCCGGCTGCGGGCTCTCCGGCATTAACCGGTGCCTCATTTACCAATACAAAACTGGCAACAGGATTTTCTGCAGTTACCTATAAAGGTGCGGCAGCATCAGGCGATACATGGTGGAAAGGCTGGACAAGATTTAATTGATCATTCCCGGTAGAATTATAAAAAAGAATCCCGGTGATAATTGCTGGTATTCTTTTTATAATAACATTCACTAAATATTGGTAGTATCCTGCTGTAAAACAAGATTAAGAAATTAAAGTTATAAAAAACCCGTTTTTTAAATGTCTTAAGCAAACAGCAATCCTTAGCAATGCAGAAGGACTCATGCATTTTGCCGGCTTTATTCTTATTACCGGCCTTAGTGTTTATTCCCAAGTGTTAAATTAATGTTACCAAATTGTTACTATGCACATTTATATCACATTCTTTTTCACAGCAATGAATTGAAGGATATAGAAATTAAATTCACATTCTCATAATCACAAAATAAAAACTATGTTTATGAAATGGGTTAGCGTAAACAATGGCAGTTCACTTGAAAATTTTGAATTGTGGAGAGATGATAATAAACTGGCTGACTTATCATTCAGCAAACACACCCGGTTTGCCAGGATTGATAGTAACCTGGGCAAAAGGATCTTCTCTTTTGAAAAAAAGGGTTTCCGCTCTACCAAAGAAATAATTAAGAATGAATACGGTATAAAAATAGGGGAAGTGGAAGAAGCAAAACCAGGTAGCGGTAAGGGACATGTTGAATTAGATGGAAAAAAATATCTTTTCGTTTATAATGAGAATCATTCCGGCGAGCTGATGCTGTATGATGAATTCATGCAAAAGAAACTACTTACCTGCAGCTTTAATACGATAACAAACAGTTTTTCACAGGCGAAATCCTTATTGGATTCAAAATTTCCGGGACTTTTACTGGTGCTTTGTTGGTACAACTTTCAACCGCATACATCAACAGCCGGTTCAGAAGCAATGGCCTGATTGATTTAGCGCATTACAATGATCTATCCTTTTTACTCTGTAATGTGAATCCAAATGTACTTCCAACATCAATCTTACTACGTACATGAATGGTTTGACCATGTGCTTCAATAATATGTTTGCATATAGCCAACCCTAAACCACTGCCGCCAACTTTACGGCTGCGGGCAAGGTCGGTACGGTAAAAGCGTTCAAAAATACGGAGTATATGTTCCTCGGCTATACCTGAGCCATCATCACTTATTTCTATTAATACCCGGGCACCGTCAACTTTATAAAAACTCGCTTCAATGATCCCGTTTTGTTTTCCGTATTTTATGGCGTTATCAACCAGGTTGGTAAACACCTGTCGTATTTTCTCTTTATCAGCATAAACAGTTAATGGAAATTCACATCCTTTTTTAATGATACATTTTATTTGCTTTTCATCTGTATTTATAACTAATGACTCATACACCTCTTTTAAAAGATCCTGTATCACAAAACTATCCTTCACTAAAAGCTGTTCCCCGCTTTCCAGTTTAGTAATTTCATCCAGGTCATCTACCAGGTTTACCAACCTGTCTATATTACGTGAAGTATTTTGTAAAAACTTTTTGTTTACCCCGGCATTTTCCAAAGCACCATCGAGCAAAGTATCCACATATCCCTGTATGGCAAAGATGGGTGTCTTCAGTTCATGGCTCAGGTTTTGCAAAAATTCTTTCCGGTAAACCTCATTTTGCTGCAGCATCTCGATCTCTTCCTTACGTTGTTCCGCCCAGCTTAACACATCATCCCTTACTTCATCAATGCTTTTTTGAGGCAGGATAATTTTATAATAAAATTCTTCTTTTTTACTAGCCTTGGTCTGATAAATGAATTTATAGATGAGTTTTATCTTTCGGTAAATAAAATTCTGGAGTGTATATAATATCAACGAGTAAGAACCCAGGAAGATCAGCAGTAATGATAACCCGGCGATCCACCATACCGGCTTAATAATAAAAATAACAAGGGCTATGGGAATGGCCAATGCCAAAGCCGTTAAGGCAGATAATTTTTGTGGTGAAATATTTTTTGAAGATGGCATGGCTGATTAAGCTGCAAGCTACAAGCTACAAAGGAAAGTTTTCAATTTATCAGGTCCTTTATTTCAATTTGTGTTTGACAGCCGGGATCTTACAATTGAAACTTATAACCAACTCCCTTTACTGTAGTGATACAATCGAGGTTTAGTTTCTGGCGTATTTTACGGATATGAACATCAATGGTACGGTCGCCAACAATAACTTCGGTTCCCCAAACCTGGTTTAAAATTTCATTTCGCAAAAAAACTTTACCCGGCTTGCCGGCCAGCAATGCCAGTAATTCAAATTCCTTTCGGGCAAGAATGATATCATTTCCCTGGTAAGTAATGATATACTTTTCCCTGTCGATTTTCAGATCGCCTATTTGCAGAAGCCCGTTATCTTCTTTATTAACCCGCCGGAACAGGGCATTGACTTTACTGACCAGTATCTTCGGACTTACCGGCTTGGTCAGGTAATCATCGGCGCCGGTCTCCAGCCCCTTAACTTCAGTTCCTTCATCATTAATTGCGCTGAGGAATATGATCAGGGTGTCGTTAAATGCAGGTTGCATCCGCAGGATATTACAAACTTCAATGCCATTCTTACCAGGCATCATAATATCGAGAATGATCAGGTCGGGATTAAATTTTTTTGCCAGGTCAATTGCTTCATTGCCATTCTTTGCGGTAACCACTTCATAGCCTTCCTTTTGGAGGTTGTATTGGATAATCTCCAGGATATCGGGCTCATCATCGGCTATGAGTATTTTTTTAACGGCATTTACAGTATTCATATTCTGCAAAAGTAGTCTTTACCTTTAATCAGTAAATCAGGTTAAACCCCGATTGGTATTATCAAATTGTTAAGGCAAAGCAGCTCATTAACAATAAATTTCATCTTAAATGCGATAGATATGTATGCCCTGGCGTATTTTTACGGCTCTGTATTGCCGAATTAAATTATGAAAAAATATTTTTTTCTCTTTTTACTATTGAAATCCGCTGCTGTGGTTTTTGCAAACAGGGATACGGTTACCGTTCCCATTTACCGGCAGCTTTTTCATGATAAAATAAATGAAGAACAACGGTTACTGGATAAACTGGATGGTATTACTGACGGGGTTATTAAAGCTACCCACAATACAGAGATCAACCTGGCTATTACGGATATCATGACCAGAAAGATCAATGAGCTGCAGGATTTTGTAGAACTTAACAACCGGATCGTAACCAATAATCAAAAAATACGTTACCTGGGTTATATTGAAACTGTGGTTAAAACTGTGAAATATAATTTAAAATCAAAAGACCTCAATCCTGTTTATGTGCCTTTGCTGATCGAAAATTTTGAAAACATACTGGTTGCCAATATCGACAGCATAAGTATGGTAGCCGAAATTCAAAAAGTACCCTACCAGGTTGGAAAGATAAATGCTGAAATATTTGCAGAAAATAAAGGGTTTGAAGAAAGTAAGAAAATACTGTATAAAAAATACTGCGTCATTAATCCTGATAAAATTTTACAAACTATTGAGCCCTATATAAATGAACCATTTGCTGATTCTTTGATCGTAAGCAGTTGCCAATATAACCCTACTTCTATTTATTCTGTTGCCCAGGCCCCCGGCTCTAAACTTGGCATGCTTATTCATCGCAATACAAACCCATTGGTTAAAGCGGTTGTAGAATTAAGCATGACCTCCAATGCCCTTTTTTATTTTCCTTTTTTAGATGATATCTTAAAAGGTAAAAAAACGGTAGAGAGTATTAAAAAATATGTTGGTGACGGTGAAGTTGGCTATGACAGTGTTGGTTATTTTAAATTACTTGTTCAAACCGAGATCGAATATTTTAAGCGCCTGGTTTCTCCCGCAAAAGATACGGCAATTGCCATGTTTGGAGCCAATGGTTTGAGAGAAGTTTTAAAGGGTAAAGCATTACAGCATTTTGTTACGCCCATTAACACACTGCACGATCTAAGCAATATCAATATGCGCATGAAAGCAACAGATTCTTTATCGGCTGTTGACCTGTACTTTATGATGGTAATGAGTGAAAATGAAATTTATACTTCAAGTTATAAGCACAGTTTTTTCAGGATGCTGCAGCGAATGGGAGCAGAACCCAGAACAGATTCTTTATTATTACATGTTCATTTTGACTTTTTTAAAAAGTTTATTAAAATGGCAGCCAATTATAATAAACTGGATACCTTTTTAAGGTTTATGCCGGTAGCTGAATCTGAAATTTTAATGCGTGGCTTTATCGCCAACCTTGATAATACAGGTAACCTGGAAGATGCTGTTGATGTGGCAGATTCTTACAGCAGTATTAATGATAAAAAACTAAAGAATACCATTCTCAGTTATGTAATTGAAAATGAAAAGGTATGTTCGCAAAACAATAATGACCGGGGTAAAACTATTTATGGTTTACTTAAATCAATTTTTCTGTCGGCCGACAGTACCAATAAAATTGACCTGACCGGCATCCTGGGTATCCCTTCAGTTTATGAGATAGAAAATAAAGATATGAGGGATGACAGCGGAAGAATTGTACAACAGGTTTATTGGTATGGTGATGATGATGGAAAAGCTTTTTTCCCTTCATTCCTGAATTCATTTTCGAATAAGGAATGGACAATCGCATCAAATAAGGAATGGTACGAAATAAGATCAAAAAAGGGAAATGTCTGGATTTTTGCAAACCGCCCCCTTGATAATGATGCAAACCTTGATGACAGTGCACAAATACACTTAAATAATTATTTGGCAGAAAATGGTCTGCAACCGGCAGTAGTGGTACATCGTGGTCACAGCTACTGGGTACCACGAACCATAAAGCGAATGGCCGGAAATGCTAAAATAGTAATGCTGGGATCCTGTGGTGGCTATAAAAATTTAAATGATATCATTGAAAGAAATCCGGATGCCCATATTATATCCACAAAGGAAATAGGGGCAGGGGATATTAACAGGCCCATACTTAATTATTTAAATCAGACATTTGAAACGGGTAATAAACTGGTATGGAAAAATATGTGGGCTTCGCTCTCCAAATTATTTTCAACCGACCCCGTCAGGTCTGTAAGGGAAAGTTGGGAGGATTATATTCCACCCTACAAAAATCTTGGGGCCATTTTTTTAAAAGGATATAATAATATGATCCGTGAGGATTAGAAAATAAACGGTAATCAACCCGCTTTTTAATTAAAAAATAACCCTTATTTCTTTTTTTACTGTATCGATTTGCCAACAAACCATTTTAAATTTACATCCAACCCCCTAAACACAAAATAACAAACCCCATACCTTTGCAACATGACAGATAATCCTAAAGCAAAAAGAAAAATATTTAATTTTTCATTACTGCGGAGGATATTTCGTTTTGCCGGGCCTTACAAAAATAAATTTTACAGTTCATTATTGCTTGCCATTTCACTTGCAGCGCTTGCACCGGTAAGGCCCCTGTTAATTCAGCTAACCATCAATGATGGTATTAAAGACAATACCTCAGCTCATTTTATAAACGGGCCCGGCGGATTCATTATAGAAATAACCATAATTCAGATCCTGTTATTATTACTCGAAACCGGTTTACGCTTTTTTTTTACATTTCTTACGGCTTCACTGGGACAAAATGTGGTTAAGGATATGCGGGTAGGTACATACCATAAAATTCTTCACCTCAATTTAACGCAGTACGATAAAACCCCCATTGGTACACTTACCACCAGAACAATAAATGATATTGAATCCATCAATGACATTTTCAGTGATGGATTGATTCCTATCATTGCCGACCTGCTGGCCATTTTCTCTGTCTTAAGTTATATGTTTTATGTTGACTGGCAGTTAACCCTGGTTTGCCTCGTCCCATTTCCTTTTTTAATTGTGGCTACCTATTATTTTAAAGAAAGCGTGAACAGGTCTTTTATCAGGGTACGTAATGCAGTTGCAAACCTCAATGCATTTGTACAGGAGCAAATTACGGGCATTTCCGTAATACAGGCATTTGCAGCTGAGAAAAGAGAATTCAAAAAATTCAATGCTATTAATAAAGAACACCGCAATGCCAACATCAAAGCCATTTTTGCATACTCTGTTTTTTTTCCGATCGTGGAGCTCGTAATGGCTTTGTCGATAGGCCTGTTGGTATGGTGGGCTGCAAAAGATGTTGTAACCCATGTGCAGGCTGAAAAGGTTGCAGGTGTGATCACTGCATTCATCCTTTGTTTGAATTTACTGTTCAGGCCGCTGCGTGTGATAGCAGATAAATTCAATGTTTTGCAAATGGGTATGATCGCCAGCGAACGTGTTTTTAAAGTTTTGGATAATGAGGACACTACGATAAGTGAAGGAAATACAACTACTGATCATTTACAAGGCAAAGTACAATTTGATAAAGTTTGGTTTGCCTATATAGATGAACAATATGTTTTAAAAGATGTCAGCTTCACCCTGAATGCCGGCGAAACATTGGCCATTGTTGGCCATACCGGCAGCGGTAAAACCTCCATCATCAGTTTATTGAACAGGCTGTACCAGATCAATAAAGGGACCATAAAAATCGATGATACCAATATTGACAATTTTCACCTGGATGATCTGAGATCTAAAATTGCAGTGGTGCTGCAGGATGTTTTTTTATTCAGCGGCTCAGTAAAAGATAATGTTACGCTCCGAAATCCCGGTATAAAAGATGAAGAAGTGGAAAGAGCTGCAAAAATGATCGGCATACATGATTTTATTATGCAGTTACCCGGTAATTACGATTATCATGTTATGGAGAGAGGTGCAACACTTTCATTAGGCCAGCGGCAACTCCTTTCTTTTGTAAGAGCCTTGTTATACGATCCTGCTATCTTGATCCTTGACGAAGCCACATCATCTGTGGATACCGAAAGTGAAGCACTGATTCAGCATGCGATTGAGAAACTGATCACAAACCGGACTTCTATTGTAATTGCCCACCGCTTATCAACCATCCGCAAAGCCAATAAAATAATAGTGCTTGATAAAGGCGAAATAAAAGAAATGGGCAGCCATGATGAGCTGTTGGAAAAACAAGGTTTTTACTACCAGTTACATAAAATGCAGTTTGAAAAACAGGGTAATTTGGCATAATATCATCATATAAACTGATTTTCCTAAATTCTTCCCCATCAATTTTTAATTTCACCCCTCCATCCTTATCTTTGCGCCAAATTACAGGCATCTTATGGCATCAAAGAGCATCAAATCATTACTGGTAGCGGTTTTCAGCATAAGTTTAGTATTTTTTTATTATACCTCTTTTGCCCAGCATCCACCTGTTGAAGAGCCAGCCAAAAAAGAAAAGATATTTGATGCCAATGAAGTGATCTTTGGCCATATCATGGATGCCCACGAATTCCACTTTTTATCTTACAAAGGCTCCGACGGGCATGAACATCATGCAACCATTCCTTTACCGGTTATTTTATATTCAAAAGAAAAAGGATTTTCCTGCTTTATGTCATCTGCTTTTCATCATGGAGAACATGAGGTTAATGGTTATGCAATGTTAACCAACGAAAGAATTGATGAAGAAGGGTTAGACCGTAATAAATATTCAGCAGGCCATATAGTACCGGTTGATGAAACGGGCAGAATAAACGAAAACGTAAAAGTTTACGATATTTCCCTAACCCGTAACGTGGTACAAATGTTACTGGCACTTGCTTTACTCGTTATTATCCTAATAAGGGTTGCCAAAAAATATGGCACCGGCCAGGGTATCACCACAGCACCAAAAGGCATGCAAAACACTATGGAAACCATCGTAAATTTTGTAAACGATGAAGTTGCCAAACCAAACCTGGGTGCAAAAAGCAATAAATACCTGCCTTACCTGTTAACTGTATTTTTATTTATCCTCATTAATAATATTGTCGGCTTAATTCCCGGTACGGCAAACGTAACCGGTAATATTGCATTTACTTTTGTTTTGTCCATTATTTCGTTTGTAGTAATCCTGTTTAGCAGCAAAAGCCATTACTGGATGCACATCATTAACCCTCCGGGCGTACCAGGCTGGGTAAAAGTTATTTTAGTCCCCGTAGAGATCCTGGGCATTTTTACAAAGCCCTTTGCTTTAATGATCAGGTTATTTGCCAATATGGTGGCCGGTCACATTTTAATCATCTGTTTAATTTCGCTCATTTTTATCATGGGGTCATTAAACCAATATATTGGTTGGGGCTTTTCGCCTTTTTCCATTGCTTTTACTATTTTCATTTATTTTATTGAGGTACTGGTTGCGTTTTTGCAGGCCTTTATCTTTACCATATTAACAGCAGTATTCATAGGCCAGGCTTTCGAAGGGGGGCATGATGACCATGCACATGAAACAGCTGTTGCACATTAATACACGATTTTTTTAACCAACATAAATTCACAATTATGAATTTTTTCTTATTAGAAGCTTTAGCTAATGCTGGTGGTGCAATCGGAGCTGGCTTGGGTGCAATTGGCGCCGGTATCGGAATCGGACAAATTGGTAAAGGCGCATTGGAATCAATCGCCCGCCAACCCGAAGCCATCAATGATATCCGCAGCAACATGATCCTTACAGCCGCTTTGGTTGAAGGAGCAGCGCTTTTTGCGATCATCATCGGTTTCTTAGCTATGGTGCTTTAAAACCTTTACTGCATCCAAAGTACAGGACGGAGGATGCAGTAGTTTTTCAAACTCCTGACCCCCTGAAGGGGGAAATGAGGAGAAGATTTTTTTGAGCCCGGCTGTAGTGCAGTTATGATGCTTCATTGGCAACGGTAGTTAGTTATTTTTGCTTTTTGATAAAAAGGAAAAATAACCACTCCTGTACCATAACTCAATTTTGAACATTTCAGAATTTTTTATTTTATAAATACTATAAAATGCAATTATTAACACCGGCCTTCGGCCTTATTATCTGGACGCTTCTTGCCTTCCTTATCGTATTTTTTTTACTGAAAAAATTTGCATGGCCCATGATCATTGGCGGATTGGCCACACGTGAAAAAAATATTGCTGATTCTTTGGCTACTGCCGAAAAGATAAAGCTGGAAATGGCGCAACTCAAGAATGACAATGAAGCCATTCTTACCCAGGCACGTGAAGAAAGGGCTGCTATGATCAAAGAAGCAAAAGCAACAAAAGATAAAATGATCTCAGAAGCCAAAGAAGAAGCCAAAGTGCAGGCCAATAAGATCATTGCCGATGCACACGCTTCCATCACCAATCAAAAAATGGCTGCCCTTACTGAAATTAAAAACCAGGTAGGCAGCCTGGTACTGGAAGTAAGTGAAAAAGTTTTACGTAAAGAATTAAGTAACAAAACAGAGCAGGAGAACTATATCAAAACCCTGGCTGCAGAAGTAAAGTTGAATTAAAAATTAAGAATTAGGAATTAGGAATGTTTTCATTCATAACTCATAATTCATAACTCATAATTTTATGAACAATCCACGTTTAGCAGGCCGTTACGCAAAAAGTTTACTGGATCTGGCATCAGAACAAAACCAGGTAGATGCGGTATATGCCGATATGAAATGGTTACACAAAATTTGCAAAAGTAATCCCGATTTTGTGAATATGCTGCGCAGCCCGGTTATCAAACCATCAGCAAAAGGAAAGATCATTGAATCAATTACCAAAGAAAGGGTAAGCATACTTACCAATGCATTTATTCAGTTACTGGTAAGAAAAAACAGGGAAACAAACTTACCGGAAATTGCTACAACCTATATTGACCAGTTTAATGCACTGCGTAATATTCATAAAGTAAAAATTACTACAGCCGATCCTATTACTGATGAAATGCTGAGTACCATCATGGCAAATGTAAAAGCTACAGCAACTGCAGGACAAACCTTTGAAATTGAAACTCATATTAACGATGAACTGATCGGTGGTTTTTTACTGGAAACATCCGGCACCCTGGTTGATGCCAGCATTTTAAGAGACCTGAAGGATATACAAAAGCAGTTTATGAATAATGATTATTTGCACAGGATACGGTAGTTTTCACGCAAAGAATACAAGAAATCGCAAAGCCGCAAATTAAGTTTGCGGCTTTTATATCTAGACTTAGCGCCTTTGTGTGAATATCCTAAAATCCAAACACCGGCGTCTTTATATCATGATAAAATAAGAAGGTCCATTTTTCCTGCTCCCCCTGCTGCCACCATTGCTGCCGCAGCTCCATACATTTTCTGCCATCAAAATCATACTTGGCAATGAATTTATTTTTCATTTGCTGTAACTGTGGCGCCACATCGCCGCCATAGAAAATTTTCTGTTCCCCTTCCTCAATCCAAAATACCTGGTGAAAGGGGCAGTGGGCACCGGTTACTTTATACTTGATGTAATCATCAATCATTCCATTACCCTGTGTAAAAACAACCTGGTCGGTCTGGCCAAGTATTTCAAATTCAGTTGGGGTATAGGATGGTTTTCCCTTCGCCATTGCAAAATCAAACTCATCTTTGTTTACATAGTATTCAGCATTTGGAAAACTCATGAATTTCTGGTTCAGCATTTTTTCTTCTTTACTTATGCCGCCGCTGTGGTCTTTATGCAAATGGCTAAGCAGTACTTTGGTCACTTCCATTGGCCCTATACCATTGTTCAATAAGTTTTGATGAATTTGTAAGCTACCATCAGGCTTATTAAAACCCAGGCCGGTATCAATAACAATAATATCTTTTGAAGTAATAACAGCAAAGGGCTGTATCTCTACCAGCAAACTGCCAACGGGCCGTTGTTGCAGGTCATCTTTAGCCGTATCAAAGGGTACAAAAACTTTTGTTGTATCAATAGTAAATGCACCTTCGCTGAGTGGAATTATTTTCATAGCCAAGTCCAGCCCCCTCTATCTCCCCCCGTGGGGGAGGACATGGAGAAGAGTATGGAGTAGTATTTTAATTTTTATAAATTTATTTCAACAGTTACTTTTTAGTTCTTTTTTTATTCGCATCAATCTCCTGGCTCGGTCTCCTTTTTTTCCTCCTCCACGGGGGAGATAGAGGGGGTCGTTTTTTACCGCAGCACCATCTGCCTGTCGGCATCAAGCTTTATCAAAACAAAAATAAGAATGGTAAAAGTTAATAACGAAGAACCTCCGTAACTCATTAAGGGCAATGTGATACCTATTACGGGTGCCAATCCAACAGTAACACAAATATTTACCGCTACATGAAAAAACATAATGCCCGCAACTGAATATGCATACACCCGGCTGAAAGTACTGCGCTGCCGTTCGGCAATGTTGATTATGCGCAAAAGAAAAATAAGGTACAGTAACATCAGTAATCCGCTGCCTAAAAAACCAAAGTTTTCACCTACTGATGTAAAAATAAAATCAGTATGTTGTTCAGGTACAAAATCGCCACGTGTTTGAGTTCCTTTTAAAAAACCTTTGCCTGTCATTCCTCCTGATCCAATCGCAATTTTTGATTGTTTAACATTATAATTCTGCTGCTCGGTCTTCTTTTGCTTTGTCTTTACTTCCTGTGAGTTTAGTACAGCCGTTTTATCATCAACATAAGGATTATCCCTGCCTACCATACTGTAGATACGTGCTGCCTGGTAGGATTTTAAAACTTTAGTCATTAAAAATTCAACTCCATAAGTGGCTACAAAAGAACTTAGTGCCCATACCCCTAAAATTATAAACAGCAGGTTTTTGTTTCTTCTGAAACTGCGCCTGGAAAAAAACATGGACCCAATTGCCACTGCAGCAAATATGATCAGTATGGTTATTTGGGGCAGTACTAAACTTACTACCACCAATGTGCCCAACCCAATTATGGTTATCAAATAAAATGCCGGTAACCCTTCCCTGTACATGGGAATTAAAAAAGAAAAATATACCAATGCCAACCCGGTTTCTCCCTGCAAAATGGAAAGTACGGCAGGCGCAAAAGAAATGGCTGCAGCAATTAGCTGGGATTTTGGTTTTTTGAAATCCATTTCCGGCATGGATAAAAATTTTGATAGTGCCAGTGCTGTAAATATTTTACAAAGTTCCACCGGTTGAAGGTTCATAAAGCCCAGTGGTATCCAGCTTTTAGAGCCTTTAATTTCTTTACCCACAACAAATGTTGCCAATATTAAAACGATCCCTATCAAATAAGAAATATTGGAGGTAGCCGTAAAAAGTTTACTATCAGTTAATAAAATAAAAATAGCCAGCATGCTGCAGGCAGCAAAAAAGAATAATTGTTTACTGTAATTTTTTTTAAACCCAATAAGTGTTTGCATAAAGTTATCTGTACTTTTATATTCAACAGAATAAATACAGATGATGCCAAAGATCACTATGACCGAATATAGCCAAACCATCAGCCAGTCTATTCCTTTTGATATGGTTGGGTTTTTATAGTATGCCATGTATTAAGTTGCCTCCGGGCGATAAGTATTTTAAATAATTTTAGCCGGTTCTTTTAATCCTGATTTCTTTTTTTCAATTGGCAAAAAAGCTTCCGGTTTATTTTTCAGTTGATTATCACTACTGTCTTTTTTCTGCTGGTTCTTTTTACGTTCGTCCTTTTCGTTTTTAATCTGGTCTAAAATTTCCTGCTCATCATTTGCATCCATATCCATTGTGTCTTTAATAAATTTGATATAGCCCTTTGCAATTAAATAAGCCGAATCTTTTCTATGCAGCATGGAATCCAGTGTTTTCATTTCGCTATAAATACGCGGCGGTATCAAATTAAGGTTAGTGAATTTATCTACCAGGGCCTGCCGGTTTGCTGCAATCGTATCGTTTAAATATTTTTCAATCAGTAAACCAACAATGGGTGCAGCATAAGTACCTCCAAAACGTCCACTGTTTTCCACCACACACATGATGGCAATTTTTGGATTATCCCTCGGAGCAAAGCCACAGAAGAAAGCGTGGTTGGGTTGTTTTACACCCCTGTAATAATTTTCTACAGTACCTGTTTTACCGCAAATGGTAATTCCATCAACTTTTGCACCTCCACCAGTTCCTCTTTCAACCACATCCTGCATTCCACCCTGTACCACATCAAAGATGCTATCGGGTATATCCATGGCCCGGTGCTTTTCTTTATATTTTGATAACAGATCAAAATTATCGCCTCCTTCAATTGAATCAATCAAATGAGGTGTAACATACCAGCCTTTGTTGGCGATATATGCCATTTCATTCGCAGTTTGTATTGGTGTTGTACTTACTTCTCCCTGCCCGATACTTACTGAACGGAAATTGCAATAATTCCAGGCACCGTTTCCGTAAACTTTGTCAAAATCAGCCGGTGTTGGAATATTGCCCGGCCTTTCGGATGGTACATCTATTCCTAACCTGTGTCCCAAACCAAAGGCATACATATACCTGTCCCAAACAGCAAGGCTGCTGTCCTGGTTTGGATATTTTGGATTTGTTATAACACGTTGCATTACTGTAGCAAAATAAGTATTGTCACTCATCCTGATTGCATTCCTCAGATCAAAAGTTCCAATATCCAAACACTTCATTGGTTTACTCGAACCACAACCATAAAATGCACCGGAGCAGGGAACTTTAAAACCGGTTGTAATTACCCCTTCATGCAAACCAACAAGTGCCTGTAATGTTTTAAATGTTGAACCAGGAGAGTACGTTGCACTTACAGACCGGTTAAATAATGGACGGGCCGGGCTCAATAATAATTCTGCATAATGTTTTCTTCTTTCGGCACCGGTTAAAAGTTTAGGCTTGTAAGTTGGGCTGCTTACCATCGCTAATATACCACCGGTTTTGGGATCAACAGCTACAATGGAGCCCAGTTTATTTTCCATTAATTTTTCACCCAACTCCTGTAATTCTATGTCAATTGAGGTATACATATTCTGTCCAGCAATTGCAGCAGTGTCAAATTTCCCTTTTTCAAGCGGGTCGGTCAGTCGGTTTTTATTGTCTCTTTTCCAAAACTCAATTCCCCGCTGTCCCATCAATACTTTTTCATAGGTCCTTTCCAGGCCGGTCTTGCCAATATAATCGCCCATTACATAGCCTTTGTATTTGGGGCTTTTTAAGATATTTGAATCCACTTCACCCAAATAGCCAAAAATATTACCACCTGCATCATATGGATAATCTCTTACAGAACGCTCCTGCATATAATAACCCGGAGCCAGTTTATACATATTTTCATTTATCTTGGCCATTTTTTCATTGCTCAATAACGCTTCAAAAATTGATGGCCGGTAACTTTTATTTTTTATAATGGAGCTGATAATTCTTTTTTCAAATTCTGCAGCATCAATATTCAGAATTTTGCATAGTGTGGCGGTATCAGTTCCCTTGATCTTTCCGGGAACGACCATTAAATCATAAATGATGGTATTTTGTAAAATGGCCCTGCCTTTTCTGTCAAATACAATTCCACGGTCGGGGTAAATTACTTTTCTGAAAGTACCCTGGTCATCTGCCATTATCCGGTATTTGGAAGAAAACATCTGCAGGTTCAGTAATTGAAGGATCATGATCCCAAAAATGCCGGTAAAAACCAGCACGATCACATTTTTTCTTGATTGATTAAATACAGACAAGTTTGATTTATAATTTTAAATTTTAAATTTCAATATACCGATCACCTGCTGCCTGTTTTACACTGTATTGGTCCGGAATTTTTGCTTACGCACAAAAAATAATTCTGTTATCATAATTAAAAGCAAACTCACTGCCGTTGACAGTAAAGTTTTTAGGATAAAATACCAGATATTACCGAACTGCCAGGCTTCCAGTAAAAATAGCCAGCCATGATGTATCAAAGTGAGTACGCCAACAAAAATAAAATAAGGTAACATGCCTCCCATACTTTTAAACGAAGGTTCTTCATAATTGTTATCAGCGCCTTCCTGTGGTATTAAAAGATTGATAAGAAAAGGCCTGATATAGGCTATTAAGACACAGGCAGCCGTATGAAAACCCGGATGATGCCGGAAACTATCCAGGGTAAATCCTAAAGCAAAGGCTATTAACATCTGCCAGGTACGCCCCATCCGGAATGGCAGCCATAAAATAAAAAGAAAATAAACATACGGTGTAACCATCTGGTGCAAATGAACCTTATCCAGAACAAAAACCTGCACCAGGATAAAAAATGCAAATCGAATAATATTCTTAACCAGTGTACTCATAGCTCACGTAATGTTATTACTGACTTTTCTGTTTAACTTTATCCAATAAATTATTTATATTTTCTGCCTGTCTGTTATCTATAGCATAAACATATTCGAGGTTATAAAAATTTGCGGCTGTTTTAAACTTTATTAAAAAATTATTAGTGCTTTTTTCAGGAATTATTTCCTGTACCATCCCGATCATCATCCCTTTAGGAATACTGGTACTAAATCCACTTGAAATTATTGTATCGCCTTTTGCAACTTTGGCACTTTTAGGAATCCCGGTAAGGGTAATCAGGTTAGGGGTTTTGCCATCCCAGTTCAGGGTTCCAGTTTCTCCGCCCTTTATTAATTTACCGCTTATATGGCTATCTTTATGCAGGAGACTCATCACTACAGCAAAATCTTTACTAACCGCAGTAATAATACCAATCACACCGCTATTGGGATCAACAATACCCATCCCTTCTTTTAACTGTTGATCTTCACCACGTCCTAATACAATAAAATTATTTTGTGCTGCAACAGAATTATATACCACTTTGGCCTGGAAATAATGATACTTCCTGTATCGCTCCATGGAATCAATACGAATAGAATCAATGATTATTCTGCTGGTAGTATCGGGCAACTCAAAATCAGACCTAAGCTTATTATACAATTTTTCATTAGCGGTTACCAGGGAGTCATTAGTTTTTTTAAGCTGAAAATAATATTCCACTTTATTGAATTGTTTATTTACTTTACCGGTAAGCTGGTTTGCAGTATTGCTGAAAACAGCATTATGATAAGTACTGTAATGAACGATTAAATAAATACTTAATCCCTGTAATAACAGGAAAAGAAGAATGTTGAAATACCGGCGAATGAAAAGAAAAATATTACGCACCTGTAAAAGGTTGAAAAGTTGAAAGTTTTGAAAAACTGTTGAAGGTTATAAAATGCTGCATACTAAAATATAAATTTCGGATTGCAGCATATTTTTTTATTGAAATAAAAACTTCTGGTTTTATAAAAGAACTTCTTAAGTCCCTCTTCGGGGTTCCCTGTTAAGGGAACGAATGGAGTTCAGAGGGTGCTTTATCTCATTACAAAAGGGTACCTGTCATAATGCTTTAATGCAATACCGGTTCCTCTTACTACACTTTTCAATGGATCATCAGCCACATGTACAGGAAGTTTGATCTTTGCATTTAACCTTTTATCTAATCCCCTCAATAAAGCACCACCCCCGGTTATATACAAACCCCTCCGGTAAATATCAGAGGCAAGCTCCGGAGGTGTAGTTTCCAGAGCCTTCAGGATAGCTTCTTCTATTTTAAAAATGCTTTTATCCAAAGCTTCAGCAACTTCCTGGTAACTAACCATCACCTGTTTTGGAATACCGGTTACCAGATCCCTTCCGTTTACCGGAATATCATCCGGCGGATTATCAAGGTCTTTCATTGCAGCACCAACCTGAATTTTAATTTGTTCAGCGGTACGTTCTCCAATTAATAAACTATGGTAACGGCGCAAAGCTTCCATAATATCAGCTGTAAATTCATCCCCGGCAATACGAATGCTCTGATCGCAAACAATACCTGCCAGGGCAATTACCGTAATCCCGGTTGTTCCGCCGCCAATATCAATGATCATATTACCTACCGGCTCTTCTACATCGATACCAATACCCAAAGCCGCAGCCATAGGTTCATGAATTAAATAAACTTCTTTTGCGCCAGCCTGTTCAGCACTATCCCTTACGGCCCGCTTTTCCACTTCGGTAATACTACTTGGAATACAGATCATCATCCTCCAGCTGGGAGCAAAAAGGGGCTTTTTAGGATAGATCAGTTTGATCATCTCCCTGATCATTAATTCTGCAGCATTAAAGTCGGCAATTACTCCATCCTTTAATGGTCTTACTGTTCTTATGCTTTCATGGGTCTTTTCATGCATCATTAATGCTTTCTTGCCTACGGCTAAAATATTCTTTGGATTATTTCTGTCCAATGCAACAATGGAAGGTTCATTTACTACGATCTCATCATTGTGAATGATAAGTGTATTTGCCGTACCTAAATCAATTGCTATTTCCTGTGTAAAAAAATTAAAAAGGCCCATATTATTGTGTGTGAAAAAGGATTTTAATCAATGCCAGCAAAGTTGGAGGAAAATATTTGAAATAACAACCGCAAACTCTTTATTTTTCAACAATTTACAGAAACTTTTGCAATGGACCGGTTTGGGTTTAAAATTCAGGAAGTCTTTAAATACTAACATCTTTAGCAGGAGGGTTATTTACATTTCATTTTTTACGTCTAACCAATTATGTTAGTACCATAATATTTCTCAAAATGGTGAATCTAAAAAACAGAAAACAAATTCAGTATTGCCTGCACTATTATTTAAACTCATACCCGATATCAGCCCTGTAATATATTCCTTCAAAATACAATTGTTCCATCAGATAATTTGATTGCTCAACTGCTTCCGAAATAGTTTTACCAAAAGATGTTATAGCCAAAACCCTGCCACCTTTTGTTACCGTTACATCTTCTTCTCTTTTTGTTCCCGAATGAAAGATAATACAGTCATTCGTTGTATTTTCCAACCCGAGAATTACTTTTTCCGTTTCATAAATACCCGGATAACCGCCACTTACGGCTACAACGGTTGCAGCACACCTTTTATCTGTTTCAATTTTAACTTCATGCAACCGCTGTTCCGACGTAGCGATTAATAAGGCTACCAGGTCATTTTTAATTCTGGGTATCACTACTTCGGTTTCAGGGTCGCCCATCCTGCAATTATATTCAATCACACTAGGTTCCCCGTTTTCATTCATTAATCCAAAAAAGATAAATCCTTTATATTCCAGTTTATCCTTTTTCAACCCGGCTATCGTTGGTTCAATAATTTTTTCTTTTACTTTTTGCAGGAATTCAGCATTCACAAAAGGCAATGGACTTACCGCACCCATCCCGCCTGTGTTCAGCCCGGTATCAGCTTCTCCAACTCGCTTATAATCTTTCGCTTCCGGCAATAAAACATAATTTTTACCATCAGTTAATACAAACATACTTAACTCTATGCCCTTTAAAAATTCTTCTATCACCACTTTTTTCCCAGCTTCCCCAAATTTGGACCGGAGCAACATTAATTCAAATTCCGACATTGCTTCCAGTTGATTCTGACATATCAATACGCCTTTACCTGCTGCAAGTCCATCTGCTTTTATTACTATAGGTAACTTATGTGATTTTATATAATTTACACCTTCCAGGTAATTATCAGCATCAAATTCACCATATGCAGCAGTGGGAATACCATGTCTTTTCATAAATGCTTTTGCAAATGCTTTACTGCCTTCCAGTTGCGATGCAGCTTTTGACGGACCTATGACTTTAATATTTTCCAGCCCTTTTTTATTTTGAAAAAAATCATAGATACCTTTTACAAGGGGCTCTTCCGGGCCCACTAAAATCATGTCAATTTTATGTTGTTTACAGGCTGTTGCAATAGCATCAAAATCGGAGATGGCTACAGGTAAATTAGTACCATATAAAGCAGTACCGGCATTACCTGGCGCAATAAATAACTTACTGCATAAAGTGCTCTGGTTAATCTTCCATGCCAGGGCATGTTCCCTGCCACCTGAGCCAATTAAAAGTATTTTCATGGTTACCTGTTTTATTGAAGCCAGAAGTATTTTGACTGCGAATTTATATTTCTAACGGTTTATTTCAATATTTTATTTAAAAAACTACAGGAGCAATGAGTATTTTTCTTATCATAACTTTCAATAATAGGTATATTGAATTGGTTTTTACTCCAAAGAATTTCACTATTTTGGGCAACCAAACCATCTAACAAGCATTTTAAAACCATCTAACATGAGTGAACAAGCAGTAAAACAAAGCCATCCCAAAGGATTATGGGTTCTTTTTGGAACCGAAATGTGGGAGCGGTTTAACTTTTATGGTATGCGTACCATATTAACTTTATTTATCGTTAACGCCTTAATGATGAGTGAAGAGCAGTCTTCCCTTATCTACGGCGGCTTTCTGGGTTTATGTTATTTAACACCCATGCTGGGTGGTTTTATTGCCGACCGGTTTTTAGGAAACAGGCTCTGCATCATGTTGGGCGGTTTATTAATGGCCACCGGGCAAATGTTGCTGTTTATAAGTGCAACTACTTTCAGTACCGACCTTGAATTGGCAAGAACACTGCTTTATATAGCACTAGGAACAATTATTTTAGGCAATGGTTTTTTTAAGCCTAATATTTCCAGTATGGTAAGTAACCTGTATCCTAAGGCCGAAAGGAATAAACTGGATACGGCTTTCACCATTTTTTATATGGGTATCAACCTGGGCGCTTTTCTAGGCCAGTTAATTTGCCCCTTAATTGGTGATGTTGTTGATAAAAGTGGCGTAAGAGATATACATGCATTTAAATGGGGTTATTTGGCAGCGTCCATTGCTATGCTGATTGGTGTGACTACTTTCTTTTTGTTGAAAGATAAATATGTTAGAACGCCGGAAGGCAGGCCCATTGGAGGTTTACCTTCAAAAAATGAAGCAGCAGATTACGAAGAAGGGGAAGCTCAAAAAGCAACATTTACATCGAAATCACTGGCGATCGCCGTTATGGCTTTTATTGGGTTAGGCCTTCTCTTTTTTTATGTTGTGGGTCAAAATGTGATCTATTCAATCATTTATGCCAGTGGTATTACGCTTGCAGGCCTTATCATTTCTGATGGCTCCATTACAAAAGTTGAACGTGACCGGATATTGGTTATTTACATTATTTCATTCTTTATCATTTTCTTTTGGGCCGCTTTTGAACAAGCCGGTTCATCATTAACTTTTATCGCCAATAACCAAACCGACCGGAATTTTTTTGGATGGAATATGCCTCCTTCGATGGTACAGATTTTTAATGGCATATTTGTAGTTGCATTTGCAATACCATTCAGCATTTTATGGGATAAATTAAGAGCCAAGGGCCGTGAACCCATTTCTCCTTTTAAACAGGCTATAGGGCTGGCTTTAATCGCATTGAGCTATTTCATCATTGCACACAATGTAAAAGATCTGGGTAATTCAGGTTTATTGGCTGTTCAATGGCTGATCCTTTTATACCTTATTCAAACCTTTGGTGAACTTTGTTTATCACCAATTGGCCTTTCACTGGTTGGTAAACTCGCGCCAAAAAGATTCTCGTCTTTATTATATGGTGTGTTCTTTTTATCAAATGCATCGGGTTATGCCCTGGCAGGAACGTTAGGTTCCATTATGCCTGCAACAGGTGACAAATTTAAAAAAGCCCAGGAATTGGGAATTGATCTTCAGGGCGTATTAGACAAAACCATTACCCCATCTGCCGATCAGATAAAGTTACTGACTGAAAATAAGATCAGGGCCTTTAATCCAACCTTTGCAGGTTTTACCATTCATAACCTGTTTGAATTCTTTATGGTTTTTGTGGCACTGTGCGGTATTGCCTCAATTCTTTTATTCATGTTAACACCTAAGCTTAAAAAGATGATGCATGGTATAAAATAGTTTCATTTCATAATTTTTAAAAAAGGCGATCTTACAGTCGCCTTTTGCTTTATCTTGATAAATAAATTAAACAGTATGAGCCAAAGTCCAAAACATCCAAAAGCTCTTCCTTTTTTATTTTTTTCCGAAATGTGGGAACGTTTTGGTTATTACCTGATGATCGGCATCTTTTTACTGTACCTCAAAAATGTGGAGCATGGTTTTGCAATGACCAAGACGGAAGCTTCTGATCTTTATGGAACCTTCATTGCTTTGGTATTTCTTACGCCCTTTATCGGCGGTTTGATTGCTGACCGGTATTGGGGTTACCGCAGGTCAGTTATTGCCGGTGGTTTAATGATGGGTGCCGGTTACTGTCTGATGGCGGTGCATAATCTACCCGTGTTGTACCTGAGTATGGCGCTGGTAATTTTTGGTAATGGATTTTTTAAACCTAATATTTCTACCCTGCTTGGTAATTTATATAATGCCCCGGAATTTATTAAACGAAAAGATGAAGGCTACAATATCTTTTACATGGGTATTAATATCGGCGCTTTCATCTGTAATTTTTTCAGCGCTGCCATAATTATTGTTTGGGGCTGGAAATATGCTTTTGTGGCAGCGGGTATCGGTATGTTCCTGGGCGTAATCATTTTTATATTGGGTGCCAAACATTATTCCTCCGGCGATGTGCGTAAACCCATGAACAAAGAAGACATGCCTTTTTCAAAGATCGTAATAACCATATTTATTCCTGCAATTGCTGCAGGTGTTCTTGGATGGATCATACCCAAAAATATTTTCGGATCAGACAATACCGATGCTTTCATTTTTGCCTGTATTCCGGTTATTGGTTTTTACGCCTCCCTTTATTTCAGGGCAGAAATTTCGGAGAAAAGGCCCATTGCCGCTTTGCTGGCTATTTTTGCAGCAGTGGTTATGTTTTGGGCCGTATTTAAACAAAATGGAACGGCACTAACCATTTGGGCCGATAATTTTACCGACAGGCAGGTGCATGGAACAACGGGTGATATTTTCCGGGGACTAAAACAGGCAGAAGATATTACCTATAAAAAAGATTCAGTGAATTTATATGATGGTTTATTCAGGATACAAAAACAGGATGGGAAAGTAATTAAAGAATATAATTACCCGGCTTATTTTAAAAATGTACAACCCGAAAAGCTTCCTGCCGATGGTAGTAAAGCAACACTTTGGTCAACCCCCATCAGCCAGTCCATTAACCCGGGCTGGGTTATTTTATTAACCCCGCTGGTACTTGCCTTCTTTGCTTTTTTAAGAGGAAAAAATAAAGAACCATCTACTGCAACAAAAATTGCATTTGGTTTATTCATCTCTGCATTGTCTGTATTGGTAATGG
Organism: Chitinophagaceae bacterium; assembly: GCA_043747955.1. Lineage (GTDB taxonomy): Bacteria > Bacteroidota > Bacteroidia > Chitinophagales > Chitinophagaceae > Ferruginibacter. Next base: position 771 of record JAYTOF010000252.1, on the reverse strand, counting down.
TAGCCGCAGTTTATGTAAATGGCAATGGTGCCGAAAAAGCCAGTGTTTGGTGGCTGATGGGAACCTATGGTGTTGTTACCATCGGTGAATTATTATTAAGCCCCATGGGTTTGTCACTGGTATCAAAATTAAGCCCTGTTCGTTTAACCTCGCTGATGATGGGTGGCTGGTTTTTAGCTACCTCGATAGGCAATAAATTATCCGGCATATTGGCAACCATGTGGGATGGCTATGAAAACAAGTCAAATTTCTTTTGGGTGAATTTTGTACTTCTGATGATCGCAACCTGTATCATTTTTGGTATGCTGAAATGGTTGAACCGGATCATGAAGGAAAAAGGAGTAAATTAATTTTTTTAAACTGCTCATTATGGATCTTACTGAACCGGCTACAGCATCTATTTTATCAAATACACGGCAACCCAAACAATTATACCTCTTGTTCTTTGCCGAAATGTGGGAGCGGTTTTCTTTTTATGGAATGCGGGCTTTGCTGCTTGTATATATGACCAGCCAGTTACATTATGATGATCCAAAAGCTTATGCTATACTTGGATCTTATGCTGCCCTCGTATATACCATGCCTATGTTTGGCGGCTTTATGGCCGACCGTTTTATCGGTTACCAGCGTTCTATAATATTCGGTGGCATTTTAATGACATTGGGACATTTTATTCTTGCCATCCCTTACGAGTGGAGTTTTTATTATGGTATGGCTTTTATTATTTGTGGTAATGGTTTCTTTAAGCCCAATGTATCCAGCCTGGTGGGC
>JAYTOF010000251.1:0-16106 GCA_043747955.1 Chitinophagaceae bacterium | reverse complement strand
AATCAAAAAAACTTTGGTTTATTTAAAAAAAAATTATAGGTTTGTATCTGCTACCTCTTATTAAAGACCATTTCTGTATCCCCGAATAAAATTTTCATTTTAAATCCTTTATTTAGTAACCTGCTCCGGTATTTTTTACCAGAACATTTTATGTAAAGTATAATTTAATAGGTATTGTTCTTAATATTATTCTTCCAATTCCTCTGATTTTCTTTTCGTTGTCCCCACTGAAATAGATTTTTCTATCCAATCCTTTTAAAGGCTCAATAATTTAATTATTGAACGCTGTTATTTTTTGAAACTTTTAAAAACACACAATGAAAAAGAAATCTACTCCAGGAATTGGGGTGTCATTTAGAATTTATCTGACACTTATGCTATCAGGCTTTTTAATGATGTTCAGTAAAACAACCGAAGCACACGTTGTTTATTTCTATAACCCTCCATGTTTTACACAAGGTGCAACAGTAATTATTCAACCATGGATTGCCTATGCTTCTGTAGGAACATATTACCACTGGCAATATAGATTACCAGGTGGCAATTGGATTTATTTGAGTAACGGTAACAATACTATTAATGGTCGGGTTTTTAGTGTAAGTAATGCTTCATTTGCCGGAACTGATGATTACAATGCCACAGGAGCTTACTTAAATCCTGAATTTGCTATTAGTAATGTAGGAACACCAACAAATGCCACATCAACTTATACAACACAACTGGATAATGTTGAGCTGAGGGTATTAATGACAGATGGTGCTGATCCACAATATAATACTGTAAATACCTGGGGCGGTGAGGAATACCTTACACCGTATGAAGCTAAATACATACGCATTAGTTCAAAACCCCCTAACGAATCATGTTTTACAAATTGCACTGATAACAGGGTTGTTGTAAATCCGGCAAACCCAACATTAGATACTTATTATGGTGGCTTTGAAATGCAGCCATTGACATCTGCTAACTTCTTTACACCAAATGGGACTACGGGTGCGACTGCAGCCAATACAGACCTTGTGCAATGGGCCAGTGGATCATCTATTGATAAATACAGGATTTTAAATAATCCTGATTCAATGAGGACTGCTTTTAGTGCGTTTGCCCCACATTCCGGTAGGGAAATGATGGTTATTAATGCGAATAATTCCTGTACTGACCGTATTTGGTACCGGACCATTGCAATTTCAGGGGGTAATATCTTCTACCAGGGATCGATTACTTTTAAAGCCTGGTTTGCAAAAGTAGATGGAGGGGTTAATCCTAACATTAAACTTGAAATTAATGGAGCAACATCAACAACAGCTTTACCAAGCACCTATACTTCTTTAGGAAATGTTACACAAACTGTTTCAGGATCAGCTGGTTCCTGGGTACAGCTAAGTTTGACCGTAACCGTCCCGATTAATACCTATAAAAAGTTGGAATTCAGTATTAAAGCTACAAATGGTTGTACTACTCCGGTAAGTATCGCTTTAGATGATATTTGTTTAAATGAACCTGCTACAGGATTATTACCAATAGTATTAACTCCTTTAAAAGGATTTTATTCAAACGGAATATCACACCTCACCTGGAGCAGTTTACAGGAAAGCAACTGCAAATATTTTGAAATACAGCGTAGTACCGATGGAATAAATTATAGTCCTATCGGAAACATTATCGCTAAAGGAAACAGCGACAATGTTGTTAAGTATAGTTTTAATGATATTAAAGCTAATGCAGGCATTAATTATTACCGGCTTAAGTTAGTGGATAATGACGAACGTTTTCAAAACAGCAATATTCTTGCACTGAATGTAAGTATTCTGGGAATCAATATAACCGGAATTTACCCTGCACCTTTCACAGATAAAGTAAACATAACTTTTTCAAGTGAAATAAAAAATCAGGCAACGATCCAGTTATACGATAACACCGGTAAATTATTAATTACCCAACAAAATAATATTAATAAAGGGGTAACTAATCTTACCCTCGAAAACCTGGATAAACTGGCAAAAGGTTTTTATATCATTAAAATTCAGGCAGGAGAATCTGTTATTGTTAAAAAGTTAGTTAAATAATTAAAGTTAATAGATAACCAAGCACAAACAAAAGATGTCCCCCGCCTAACCGGGGGCTCTTTTATTTTAAAAAGTTATTGAAAACCGGCAATGATCTCTTTGCCTGGGGTAACCTCCGGGAAGAAAGACATAATTTTATTGATCACTTCTTCAACCAAAGCATCAGGGCAACTTGCCCCGCTTGTAATTAATATTTTAATATTTTTTATTTCAGGTAAAAAATTTTCTGAAATTATTTCTTGTTTTTTATGCAGGTCATAATGCAGAATTTTATTGGCTGATAGAAGTTTTTCTTCCGAACTTATAAAATAAGTCGGGAGTTTTTCTTCACATAATTCTACTAAATGAGAAGTATTACTGCTGTTATACCCACCTACCACAATAGCAAAATCTGCACTGGTTTCAAGTAAACCATATACTGCCGATTGATTATCATTGGTGGCATAGCATAAAGTATCCTGGGTATCGGCAAAGCGTTCTTCAATTGTGTGATCAGTAAGGTTGTATTTTTTAAACATTACCTGCTTAAGAAAATCTGAAATTTCCTGTGTATCACTGGCCAACATGGTAGTTTGATTAACAACACCAATACGTGCCATATCTTTTTTTATATCGAAACCTTCTGAAAATTTTCCGGAAAATTCTTTTTCAAAATCTGCGGCATTATTTTCACCGGTAATATATTTGCTTAAACTAATGGCATCGGCCAAATCATTTACGATAACAGTTGGAGTATGTGCAGCGGCATGTGAAAAAGTAGCCCTTGTTTCTTCGTGGGTTGGTTTGCCATGCACAACCACTGTGTAATTATTTTTTGCGATCTGTTCGCTTCTGTTCCAAACTTTTTCAACAAAAGGGCAGGTGGTATTATATTGATGGGTAGGGATCCCTATCTCCTCCAGTTTTTTTTCTATGGCAAGTGTAGTTCCAAAAGCAGGAATGATGACTATATCTTCTTTGGTCAAAGACTCAAATGGGATAACCTGGCGGCCTTTTGTATCCTGTAAAAACTGAACCCCTTTTTCAACCAGATCTGCATTTACCTGCGGATTATGAATCATCTCACTCAATAAAAAAATACGCTTCCCCGGATTTTCTTCAATTGTCCTGAAAGCAATTTCAATCGCATTTTCCACACCATAACAAAATCCGAAATGCCGGGCAAGATATATTTGAACGGGCCCGAAATCCAGCAGGGTAGGGCTGAAATCTTTTTTCATCTTATCCTGCTGCCTTCGCTTATTTTTTATAGCTGCAATTAATGGGCTGCGATAAATGATAGGGACATTAAATTGTTTCATGGTATGTTGTAACTGTAGCAAAGGTACAGGGTTGTGCCTGAAAATATCGTTACCTGATATTTAAAAAGCAGTGCTTACATTTGAACAGGAATAAACTATAAAGCAAATCCTTAAAACTCAATATTTATAAAATTAAATCTGAATAATAATAATATGGTTGATATAGTATACAAACGGGCAGATTGGATTGCTTCCACAAATATTTATGAGGTTAATATGCGGCAATATACCGGTAAAGGAACTATTAATGCTTTTGCCAATGAATTGCCCAGACTGAAAGATATGGGCGTGGAAGTGCTCTGGTTCATGCCCATTCATCCTATTGGAATATTAAACAGGAAGGGAAATTTGGGGAGCTACTATTCTATTAAGGATTTTACTGCCGTTAACCCGGAATTTGGAACAATGGAAGATTTTAGAAAATTAATTATCCAGGCCCATGATTTAGAGATGAAAGTAATTATGGACTGGGTTGCCAATCACGCTGCCTGGGATAATGTATGGACAACAGATCATCCTGATTATTTTGAAAGAGACAGCGAAGGTAATTTTAAACCGCCATACGACTGGACAGATGTTATTCAAATTGATCATTCAAATCCTTTACAGCAGGATGATATGATCAAGGCAATGAAATTCTGGGTTACTGATTTTGACATTGATGGTTTCCGGGCTGATCTTGCCCATCTTACCCCGCTTGATTTTTGGAAAAAAGCAAGAACAGCCATCGAACCTGTAAAACCCAATTTATTCTGGCTGGCTGAATCTGAAGAGATTAATTTTCATGAGGTTTTTGATGCAACGTTTACCTGGGAATGGATGCATATAACTGAATCTTATTATAAAAACAATACGGAAACAGAAAGCCTTTACGCGGTATTACAAAAATACCGAACAGCTTTTCCAGCCCTTGCCTGCAGGATGTATTTTACCAGTAATCATGATGAGAATACCTGGAATGGTACAGAATATGAAAAATATGGAGATATGGCTAAAGCCCTGTCTGTATTCAGTTTTACCTGGAATGGCCTGCCAATGATTTATAGCGGACAGGAAATGCCAAACCTGAAGCGCCTGAAGTTTTTTGAGAAGGATTCTATTGACTGGAATGGGGAATATGCTTTGCATGATTTTTATAAAGAGTTGTCGGCGCTCCGAAAAAGGAACCCTGCTCTCCGGGCCGCAGACCCGGAATCTGCTGCTTTATTTATAGAAATTTCTGCCAATAAATCTATTATGGCTTACCTGCGTAAAAATGAATACAATGAGGTGTTTGTACTGCTGAATTTAAGCGGTGAAAAAACCGGATTAACCATCAAAGACCATCATATCAATGGAACCTTTGTGAATATATTTAGTAAAGAAGAATACAATTTAAATTCCGGTACTTTTTTGGAAATGCAGCCTTGGGAATTTTTAGTATTTGAAAAAAAATAGGTGTAATAAAAAAGAGGGAATTTAATAACCCCCTCTTTTATTAAAATCTCAGCATATTTATTCCCCTAAAGAAATAGGGTATTCATAAATTCCATCATACCCCGGATAAAATCCGCTGATAGTTATATTTTTATTGGCACCTACAGCAGTTCTCATTTCCTCCACATTCTTAACTTCTTTATCATTTATTTTTAAAATGATAAATCCATCTTTCATTCTTGTTTGATCATTTAAGGCCCCTTCGTTTATTTTCTTTACAATAACACCGCCTGTTACACCATATTCCCGGGCTTTCTTAGGTTCAAGCGTAATAAAATTTGCACCTAAAGTTTCCAGTACTGCATCAGCCTTTACGATTTCATAATTGCCAGCCTTATTTTTAAGGGTAACCAATACTGTGTTCTCCTTACCATTTCTGATATAAGTAACAGGTATTTTATCACCTGGTTTTTGACGGCTGATCAATCCCTGCATTTCTGCACTACTGCTTATTTCCCTGTCGTTTATTTTTTTAAGGATATCGCCTTTGCGGATACCGGCTGCAAAAGCACCGCCATCAGTAGGTACATCAGATACATAAATACCTTCTGCACTTATTGGAATTCCCTGTTTCTTTTTATCTTCTTCATTAAAATCGCTGGCATTTACATAACTAACCCCTAAAAACCCTCTTTGTACACTTCCGAATTTAATAAGATCATCCACTACTTTTTTTACAATATTAACCGGAATAGCATAAGAATATCCTGAATAATAACCGGTAGGTGATGCTATAGCTGAATTTACACCAATCATCTTACCATCGGTGTTAATAAGTGCTCCTCCACTATTGCCCATATTAACAGCAGCATCGGTCTGAATAAAGGATTCAACTCCTGATCTTGGATCCCCGTTTTTATCTTTATTCAAACCAAGGGTTCTTGCTTTGGCACTAACAATTCCGGCAGTAACCGTAGTTTCTAAATTTAAAGGATAACCAATGGCTAAAACCCATTGCCCGATTTTTACATCATCGGAATTACCATACAATAAGAAAGGTAATCCGGCTGCTTCAATTTTTATTACCGATAAATCATAAGAAGGGTCACTGCCAATTACTTTTGCCTTATACGTTTTTTTATTGCTGAGGGTAACATCAATTTCATCTGCATTATCTACAACATGATTATTTGTAACAATATATCCATTTTCGCTGATGATTATACCTGAACCGCTTGCTTTCTGTTCTGGAATAATTCCCCGGCCCCTTCCTCCAAATAACTGGTTGAGCATATCCTCATCAAATAAATCACTAAATGGATTATTGGGTTGTTTTTTTGGTAAATTATTATTTACCTGTTTGGCATTTGTTTTTGTTTTAATATGCACAACGGCAGGCGTGGCTGCTTCGGCCGGAATGGTAAAATCAATTGTATTTCCCGGAGTTGTAGTACCGTCAACCAACCCGGCATATTTATAATTTGCAGGTATTATACCTTCCTGCTGTCCGGCATAAGTATTTGATTTTTGAAAATAGGTTCCATAACCCCATATAATGACCATGCAGGTTACAGCACTGATGGTTACGGTTAAAAAAATTTGTTTCCATTTCATTTTTCGAAGGTTTTATTTAATTCAACAATATTATTAATGATTTGTTTTAAACAAGCTTCTGTTGCATCATCAACTCTCATGCCTGACTGTACAAAATAACGAAGCAATGACAAATTGGTATTTACCAACTGCCATCTTTAACAATTAATTAGGAAGAGTTTCGTAGTTAAAATATTTCAAGAAATTTATTAAATCATACGTTCCTCTTCGCATCATCCCTCATCTTTTTTGAGCCGTAGTGCGGGGTGAGGTCATAAAGTTAATAAAAATTGCATTGTATCTACGCCATCAGCATAATCCATTAAAGATGGGTTTTGGGCCTGGCCAAATGCAAAGCCGTTATAACCGGCAATACACTGAATATCCTCATTTCCTATCAGTGCCATCTGAACTTTTTCAATGTCTTCATAAAAACTATAATTCAACCGGCTTATGGCTGAAAAAATGGCATCATTCTCAATCAATAATATGCTGCCGTTTGTCATATAATAAATATTGTTCAGCAGGGCAATGGAAAGTTGGTAATCATAATTGTTTTTATACTTGTGATGATCCCCCAAATATTTATAATTATCAAATGCCTTTAACATCGGTACAAAATCGTAACCAGCCGGTACATATAATTTAGTTATATTCCTGCAGCCTAAGCCAAAATATTGATGTACATCATCTGAAAGATCAGCTAGTTCTTCTGCTTTTTCATTTCCTGTTAAGATAGCAACAGCCGTACGGTTTTGCCGGATAATACCGGGGTATTTAGAAAAATATTGTTCAAAATACCGTGCAGAATTATTACTGCCGGTGGTAATATAGGCATCACAACCCCTGAGCATTTCCGCAAACTGTATTTTTTTTTGAATTTCCGGATCCCAAACTGTCATTTTTTCAACAAGATGTTTCAACAGAATATCATCTTTTGAGGATAATTTTATGCTTTGTTTATGGCCACTGATAAAAACGGATAGAAAATCATGAAAGCCAACCAGCGGAATATTTCCAGCCATTACAATGCCGATATTTTTCTCATCTATATTATCATCCAGGTGATAATGAGCCGCCCATTGTTCCAGTTTTTCTTTTTGTAAAAATGCGGAACAGATATTTTTTACGGCCAGTTCAATAAATTCAGGTGTAAACCAGCCATTATGGAAACCGGCTTTTGTTTTTATATTTTGCCATTCTTTATCATTCTTTAATAAATATTTTTGTAACTGTTGTAATAATTCAATTCGTTTTTGTAAATTCATATTGTTATTATTAAATTGCACCTGGCTTCCATAAGGGGGTTTAAAAATCAAAATTACGTTAGATGGCTATAAAGATCACAGAAGAATGTATAAATTGCGGCGCCTGCGAACCGGAATGCCCTAATAACGCTATTTACGAAGGCGGAGTAGAATGGGCCGTATCTGATGGTACAACCATAAAAGGTATGTTTACTTTAATGGATGGCACACAGGTTGATGCTGATCAGCGGCATTCACCAATAAGTAATGATATTTATTATATTACACCTAATAAATGTACTGAGTGCCAGGGATTTCATGAAGAACCGCAATGTGCAGCTGTTTGCCCGGTAGATTGTTGTGTACCGGATGAGATGTATGTTGAGACTGTTGAAGGTTTACTGGCAAAGAAGGACAGGATGCACATTTAAAAAAGGTATGATTTTTTTATAAGGCGTAAAGGCCTGTTACAGGCAGGTGATATTTCCTGCTGTGGGGCGATGGTATTTTTTATAATACTTTCGCCTTTTTTATTTTCGTTGTTTTTTATTATATTGTTGTATGAATAAATTTTTATTTTTTACCGGGATTGCCGTATTTTCTGTTTCCTGTAATTATTTTGATAAAGAAAAAAAGGATACCGGCGGGCCGCTGGATAAAGTGAATATGATGCAAGCAGACAGGTCTTTCTCTAAAATGAGTGAAGAGAAGGGAATGAAGGCCGCTTTTTTAGAATACATAGACAGTAACGGAGTATTACTTCGTACAAACCATTTACCCATAACCGGCGCAGAGGCTATTGATTATCTTATACAACAAAATGATACCGGATATACTTTAAAATGGGAACCACGTACCGGCGCAGTGGCACATAGCGGTGATCTGGGGTATACCTATGGTGTTTATGCTCTTAAATTAAAACAGAAAGACAGTATTATTTACGGAACTTATGTAAGTATCTGGAAAAAAGATTCAAAGGGAGTCTGGAAGTATGTTTTAGACTCGGGTAATGAAGGTATCGGCGACATTATTACTGAGCAATAACATTAACCCGGTTTCATAAATGTTAAATTGATTAAAATTCCTCATTACCTTATTTTTAACTCAAAACCATAAGCGATATTTCGTTTCTTTGCTTAAACAATCCTTCTTAATATAATGAAGAAAAAAATAGCCCTCATTACCGGTGGTTATTCCGGTGAATCAGTTATCTCCTATAAAACCGCTATCACTATTGAAAAAAATCTGGATACCGAAAAATGGGAATGTTATAAAATTGACATCAATCAGGGCGGATGGAATTATATGGCACCCGATGGTAAAAGAATTCCTGTTGATAAAAATGATTTTTCTATTACTCTACAGGGAAATAAAATTATTTTTGATGCTGTTCTTGTCAGTGTGCATGGAACACCGGGCGAAGATGGAAAACTACAGGGTTATTTTGATACACTGAATATTCCTTATACTTCATGTGATACGGCAACATCTGCCTTAACATTTAATAAACGGTATACCGTAGCAGTTGCTGCTTTTGCCGGTATCAATGTTGCCCGGTCAGTTCATCTTTTTAAACATATTCCGGTAAGGGCTGAATCAATATTGAAAGAACTGAAATTGCCTGTTTTTGTAAAACCAAATAATGGAGGCAGCAGTATTGGCATGAGTAAAGTAAAACAGGATGATGAATTACAGCCTGCCTTGGATAAAGCTTTTAAAGAAGATGACCAGGTATTAGTGGAAGAATTTATAAAAGGGAGAGAATTTACAATTGGTGTTTTCAGATCAAAAGGAGAAGTAATAGCTTTACCCATTACGGAGATAATTGCTAAAAATGAGTTTTTTGATTTTCAGGCAAAATATGAAGGGGCCAGTGAAGAAATAACGCCGGCTAAAATTGAGGAGTCAGTGGCAGAAAAGATTAAAACCGAAGCCAGAAAAGCTTATGCAGTTTTTAATTGTAAAGGTATTATACGGATAGATTTTATTTATGATGAAACTGCCGGCAAACCCTATATGCTGGAAATAAATACGGTGCCCGGACAAACTGAAGCCAGTATTGTACCCCAGCAGGTTATTGAAATGGGCTGGACCTTGAAAAGGTTTTATTCAGCATTAATTGAAGAATGTTTACATAAAGACTGACGAAATATTTTGCATATCATTTAAAATATAAGTGTGTTAAAATTTATAACAGATCGCCCTTTTTGGGTTAACCTTTTAGCTGTCATTACAATTACAATAGTGTTTTTGTTCTTGATTTTGAAAATGCTGGGTTGGATAACCAGGCACGGAGAATATTTAACGGTTCCTGCAGTTACTGGTATGAAAACAACTGAAGCCATTAAATTATTGGAGAAACAGGGATTTGACGTCCTGATTCAGGATTCTGTTTTTACAGATACAGCAGCAAGAGGTATTGTTTTAAAACAATTACCCGATCCCAATGCTACGGTAAAAATAAACAGAACTGTATTTATAACCGTAAACCGGATGGTACCTCCAATGATTGAAATGCCCAGATTAGAAGGGCAAAGCTTTTCTTTTGCATTGAAGATGTTAGAACGGTATCATTTAAGATTAGGGGACACCATCTACCGGCCAGATTTTATGCTTGGCTCTGTTCTGGAACAACAGTTTAACGGAGTAAGGATTGCCGAAAAAGCAAAAATACAATGGGGCAGCAGGATAACCCTGGTTATAGGCGGGGGCTTAGCTACAAAACAAATAATGGTACCTGCTTTAACCGGGATGACTTACCAGGAAGCAAAAGCCTACCTTGATGAAAACGGTATTGGACTGGGTGCGGTTATTGTTGATGGTAAATTAACTGATACTGCTTCTGCATTTGTGTTTCAGCAAAGACCTGAACGATTTACGGTTGACAAAGTTCCGGTTTATATTCAGTCAGGGCAGGTCATGGATATCTGGATATCTGCAATTATGAAATCACCCCCGGTTGACTCTTTGCCTGCTAAAATGAAAAATTAATTGCTATGATAACGATCAATACGGATGAAATAAAAAAACGTTTGGATGCCGGAGAAGCGTTGCATTTAATAGATGTACGGGAACCCGATGAACATGCTGAATATAATATTGGCGGAACATTTCTGCCATTGGGCAATATTCAAATGATGCAGATTGATGCAATTGAAGAATTGAAAAATGAAGAAGTGATATGTTATTGCCGCAGTGGCAAAAGAAGTTCGCAGGCCTGCATGATGCTGGAAACTTTTGGTTTTACCAATGTAAAAAACCTGGAGGGCGGAATGTTGAACTGGAGAGAGAAATTTGGAGGGTGAGCTGACAGCTGATTCCGGATACCAGGTACTGGATAAGAGTAATGGCATCTTATGTCTTTTTTTGTGGTTGTAAACATAGAGTATCCAGCTTCTTGTATCTCGTATGCTGTATCCTGCATCCTGCATCAAAACCTCACATTCACCCCCATCATAACATTAAACCCGGCCATAGGGAAATAAAAATTCTCAGTATTTAATGCTCCCCCATAAATATAACTGAAGCTGTAACCATTGGGTTCATACTTTTTATTAAATACATTATTCAGTTGCAGAATTAAATCTGTCTTTTTTAATATTTTATTGCTTAATGTATAACTCAGCCTGATATCCTGCAAATAATATGAATGTAAACTTCTTGATCTTTGAGCTGTATTGTCTAGATATTGACGCCCAACATATTTGCTGATGAAACTGATCTCTGCGTTTTTAACAGGTATAAAATTTATGCTTCCTCCCGCAATTACCGAAGGAGAGAATGAGATATCTGTTTTGGGGTAAAGAATAGTTTGTTGCCCGCCACGATCATAATCATCCAGGTATTCTGTAAAATTATTTATTTTATTTTCGCTGAAAGTAATATTGGCAGCAAGGTTCATCCAGTTGGTGATTTTAGTTTTACCATGCAGTTCAATTCCGGTGCGGTAGCTTTTCGGGATATTGGTTCTGGTATAAGCACCCACATCATTTATTTTTCCGGTTAAAACCAGTTGGTTTTTGTAATGCATGTAATATAAATTAGCCCCAAAAGAATAGTCACTTCCCTTTTTTTCAACACCCAGTTCAATATCATGCAGGCGTTCGGCTTTTGGTTGCTGGGTATTACCTGCTTCAAAGTCATCCCGGTTGGGCTCTTTGCCGGCAAGGGCATAAGATGCATAAGCCTGCCAGTTTTTATTTGTATACGTAACTCCGATTTTTGGATTCAGGAAAGAATAATGTTGCTTAATTTTTAAATGGGGATTGTATCTGAAACCTTTAATACGGTAATCAATATTTCTGAATTGAATATCAACAAAACTTTGCCACTTGCTGCTCCAATGCTGTACCCATTTTGTATAAATGGAAAAATCTTTTTTAAGTGCAGGTAAATTATACCAGCTGTAATTATCGGGTACTGCTGGCTGCACGGCTGCCCATTTTATTTTGCCGTAGTGGTTGCCTTCATACACATTATAACCACCGCCATAAATTAACTGCGTATTGGTTTTTTGATACTGTAATGAAAATATGGTTCCATAAAAATAATTATCCAGCCAAAGCTGCCGCACAAGGTCGGTTTCGGTTATTGTGTTGGTACCGTTATTATAATCAGGTAAACCGTAATCGGCAAAAAGTTGCTGTGCTTTGTATTGTTCGTAATAACCTTTTCCTCTCGTTAAGAAAGCTGCAATATTTCCTTTCCAGTAACTGTTGAATTTATGGTTATAAAAAAGCTGGTAATGCGTTTGTGTGTAATTATCTGTTTCATTATCGTAAGGCTCACCGGGCTTTTCGTTTCCGCTCGGATTATTGGTCCGGTCAGGGGTTAATAAATATTCTGCCACACCATTCCAGGCCTGGTACGTTTTTTCCTTACCTGAAAAAACATTAAGCCGCAGTGAATTCTTTTCAGTAACAAAGGCTGTACTCAGGTAAAAAGATTGCAGGTTTGATTTTGCCCGGTCAATATATCCATTGCTGCTTATGCGGCTTACCCGGCCATCAACAGTAAAATGCTTACCCAAAATGCCGCTTCCAAACTGTATGTTGTTTTTAAAAGTATTGAAAGAACCAAAACTATTGTTGGTAACCGAATAAAATTCTTTATTCAGTTCGTTGGTAAATAAATTTATGGTAGCGCCAAAAGCACCTGCACCGTTTGTTGAAGTACCTACGCCACGCTGTATTTGAATACTGTTGGCCGAAGAAGAAAAATCGGGCAGATCAACAAAAAATGTTCCCTGGCTTTCCGCATCATTGTAAGGTATACCATTGAGTGTAACATTAATTCTTGCAGCATCTGTGCCACGTATGCGTATGCCGGTATAGCCCACACCATTTCCTGCATCTGAATGAACAACAACCGAAGGCGTTTGATTTAATAAAAAGGGAAGATCCTGCCCAAGATTATTCTTTTCAATTTCTTTTCTGGTAATATCTGTTTTGGCAAAAGGTGCTTTTTCACCGGCCCTTATTGCCTGTACTTCCACAGGCTGCAGGTAAGAGGTATCATTGAACTTTTTTTCATTTTGTGCAAATACAAAGCAAACACATCCACACAAAAAAGCGCTTACTACAATCTTCTTCATCATTATAAATTTGAGCTGAAAATCCGGGGAGGTAAAAATCCGCTTTGTATTCCTGTTCCCTGAACGGGTTTGGAGGAGCTGTATTTTCTCCCTTCGCAGGCATTATCCTGTGCAGGTTATCGGGTATTTTCTCAGCCTCCGCCAACTGGCAGCAGCACCCCGGAAATTCAAACGGTTAAAAGAACTCTGAAGAGTAAAGGTAGGGTAGTTTTGATAATTTTTAAAATATGTGTAACAAATACAGATCCCGGTGCGTATCATAAAAAAGTATAACCATGAAACTGCCTTGCCGGGCAATCAGGTACATAGTAAACAGGTGGCCTGATTGCTTTGGTATGGAAGTTCAATATTTTCATTAAAAAAACAAAAAAGTATAAAAATGAAAAAACTATTTCTTTCCTTATTCAGCGTTGTTTCTCTTACGGTTTTTGCACAGGACAATAATGTGATTGCTGATCCCAATGCAACAGTAAGAAGCCTGAACGGCAGTTTTAAGGCAATATCTGTTTCAAGTGGTATTGACCTGTACCTTACCCAGGGTAATGAAGAGTCAATAGCCGTTAGCGCATCTGACGAAAAGCATATGGCCCGTTTTAAAACCCAGATTGAGGATGGTACATTAAAGATCTATTATGATAACAAAGGCGTTACCTGGACTTCAGGTGAAAACAGGAAACTAAAAGCCTATGTTTCTTTTAAAACATTGGAGAAATTACAGGGCTCTGCCGGTTCTGAAGTAACTGTGAAAGGAAGCATAACAGCAGAAAACCTGGAAATGAAATTCAGCAGCGGTTCAGGCTTTGGTGGACAGGTAGATGCAAATCAACTTACCGTAGAACAAAACAGCGGCTCCGATATAAATATATCCGGAAAGGCCGAAAAGATTACCATTGAAGTAAGCAGTGGCGCAAGTTTTAAAGGCTATGACCTTATTGTTAATTATTGCGATGCAAAAGCAAGCAGTGGTGCGTCAGTAAACATTACCATCAATAAAGAGTTAAGTGCAAAAGCAAACAGTGGCGGTGGCATACGTTATAAGGGTTCGGCATTGATCAGGGACATTAATATTAACAGTGGCGGACTGGTTAAAAAAAGTTAATTTATCAAACCTTAAATCAAAGAAGATGAAAAAGATATTTTCGATCCTGCTTGTTTTTTTTACAGCAAATGTGATGTATGCTCAAAATGAAGTTGTAGTAGATCCCAATGCAACTATAAGAACAGGTATTGGAAATTTCAAGGCTATTAAAATTTCCGGGGGTATAGATCTTTATATTTCACAATCCGAAAACGAAGCTGTTGCCGTAAGTGCTGCCAGTGAAAAATTGAAAGAAGGCATAAAAACCAATATTGAGAACGGCATACTTAAAATTTATTACGACGGTGATAAAAACTGGAAATATAAAGACAGGAAACTGAGGGTATATGTTTCCTTTGTAAACCTGGAAAATATTAATGCCTCCGGCGCTTGTGATGTGATCGTATCAGGCAGCATCACAGTAACCTCTTTAGTTATTCAGCTTTCCGGTGCCTGCGATTTCAAGGGTATGGTAAAAGTAAGTACTTTAAAGCTGAACCTCAGTGGTGCTTCGGATGTGAAGATATCCGGTACTGCCAACACTGTAGAAATTGAAAGCAGCGGTGCAAGCGATGTTAAAGGATACGACCTGGTTACTGACATTTGTAATGCAAAAGCAAACGGGGCATCTGATATTAATATTACAGTAAACGGGGAATTAAATGCAACAGCAACAGGTGCCAGTGATATTAATTACAAAGGAAAAGCACTTATAAAAAACAAACACAGCAGCGGAGCGAGCAGTATTTCAAGAAAAGATTAGTTAGTGAATTATAACTGTGGGAGTAACTGTTATGTAAAAAAGTATCCTGCATTTTATTTCCCAAATGCCCAGATAAGAAAAGCGGGCAATTGAGTACTCCAGGATTTATAATCATGTTTGCCGTTTGCATCTTCGGTATATATGATATCATCAGGTAGGCAAACATTTTTAGTTTTAATCAGGTTAATCAAATCTTTCGTGTCATCGGTATTATCAATGATGCCGTCTTTATCCCTGTCGCCATCCTCTTCTTTTCCACCCGTATAAAACCAGTATTTCAGGCCCGGCTTTTTCTTTGATGACCTGATCTTATTAAGAATGATCCTGTTTTTTTCTTCTGAATAATCTGGTGCCCTATCGTCTTTATCCCGCCACCACAATGCGCCTGAAAATACACCCACCCTGTCAATTTTATCTGCATGGTTCCAGGCAATATCAAAGGCAGATAAACCTCCCATTGAACAACCGGCAATAGCCACTGATTTGAATTTACGTACCGTAGCATTCTTCTTGGCAAAAGGATACAGTTCATTGTTTATAAAAGCATCGTAGTTATCAGCTTTATCACCCCGCTTGATAAAATCCGGATAACCCGCAACACCAAATTCTTTCATCCGGTCTCCGGCATGAATGCCAATGATAAGTAAAGGTTTTATTAAATTTTTGCGATACAGGCTATCCATTATTTCTTTAACCTTAAATGATCCCGTTTCCTGTCCGTCGTTCAATATCAATAAATTCAATTCGGTTTTATCATCCGGCATAGGAGTACTGATGATGGTTAATTTAACCTGCCGTTGTAAATGTCTGCTGTACAGTTCATCATTCTGTTGTTTTATTTTGCTTGTACAGCTAAAAGTTAAAAACAGCAGTAGTACCGGTATAATAATGGATAAATATTTTTTATGCATCAGCAAATCTACAAATCAAAGTTTATTATTTGGCGGCAAAGCCTCAAAACATTATCTTTGCGCCGCGAAGTAGAGCAGCGGTAGCTCGTCGGGCTCATAACCCGAAGGTCACTGGTTCGATCCCAGTCTTCGCAACAA
>JAYTOF010000250.1:0-14578 GCA_043747955.1 Chitinophagaceae bacterium | reverse complement strand
TAATATACTTTTTATCCTGGCATAGGTATATTGCACAAAGGGCCCGGTAAACCCATGAAAGTCTATACTTTCTGAGGGATTAAATACCATTGTTTTTTTAGGGTCAACCCGCAACAAATAAAACTTCATCGCCCCCAGGCCGATCGTATTGTACAAAATTTTTAATTCTTCTCCGGTAAAATCTTTAACCTTGCCCAGCTCTTCAGTATGCTGCTGCGCTGTGGCAATCATTTCATCAATAATATCATCAGCATCAACAACCGTTCCTTCCCGGCTTTTCATTTTTCCACTGGTGAGTTCCACCATGCCGTAACTCAAATGAAAAATATTATCTGCATTAGGCATTCCCAGTTTTTGACAAATTAACTGAAGTACTTTCATGTGGTAATTCTGTTCGTTCCCGATCACGTAAATACTCTGGTCAATTTTATATTGCTCATATTTTTGCAATGCAAGTCCAATATCCTGGGTTATGTAAACTGAAGTGCCGTCACTGCGCTGTACAATTTTTTCATCCAATCCATCAGCTGTTAAATCAATCCAGATACTAGTATCATCTTTCTGATAAAATACTTTTTTATCCATACCCTGTTGTACAATATCTTTTCCCAACAGGTAGGTATTGCTTTCGTAATAGGTCTTTTCAAAGTCGGCTCCGATACGGTTATAGGTAACATCAAAACCGGCATATACCCAGCTGTTCATGGCCTTCCAGAGTTTAATCACATCCGGTTTCCCATCTTCCCAATCCAGCAACATCTGCTGCGTGGCTTTCATTACCGGGGCTTCTTTTTCAGCTTCGTCTTTGGTTTTGCCAGCCCCAATAAGTTCAGCAACCTGTTGCTTATAAACCTCATTAAATTTTACATAATATTCTCCAACAAAATGATCGCCTTTAGTTCCGGTACTTTGTGGCGTGGCCCCATTTGCAAAAAGTTGCCAGGCGATCATACTTTTACAAATATGAATGCCCCGGTCATTTACAATACAGCTTTTTATAACCTCATAGCCATGGGCTTTTAATATTTCAGCCACAGACCATCCTAAAAAAATATTTCGTAAATGGCCAAGGTGTAAGGGCTTGTTGGTATTGGGAGATGCATACTCTACCATTACTTTTTTTCCATTCATTGCTTTTTTACCGTAACAGATATCGTTGTAATTTTTATTCAACAGGCTCTGCCAGTACGAATCTGAAACAGTAAGGTTTAAAAAGCCCTTTATAATAGTGTATGCGGTAAAATACGCTGGATAATTTTTAACAAGATGTTCACCCAATTGGTTACCGATGGCTTCAGGTGACCGTTTCAACGATTTTACCAGCGAAAACATGACTACTGTATAATCTCCATCAAATTCGGGTTTGGTTTGGTTTATCTGAAAATCAGTATCAGTAAAAGGTTGATCATATAAAGCCGATAAACTTTGGATGGTGCTTTTCTGTAAAAAACTTACGATTGACATGCCGCAAAGATAATCGGCAATGAGCAAAGGGCAATAAGCAATGGTAACAGGATTCCGGATACCTGATAATGGACCAAAGTCTTATCATATGAAAGCTATAAAATTTGTGGTCTATCCGGAATTCAATTTACTGTATCAGTATTTTCCTGAACTTCTATTCCCTTATCTTTGCACACTTTTTAATATTTATGATAAGTGCAAATAATATAACGCTGGCATACGGCAAACGGGTCTTGTTTGATGAAGTTAAGATCAGTTTTACAAAAGGAAACTGTTATGGGGTCATTGGTGCAAATGGTGCCGGTAAATCTACCTTTTTAAAGATCATCAGTGGCGAAATTGAGCCTAATAAAGGAACTATAGATATTACACCGGGCGAACGCATGGCTGTTTTAAATCAAAACCAGTTTGCTTTTGATGAAGTAACTGTTTTAAATACGGTGCTGATGGGCCATAAAAAAATGTGGAAGCTGATGCATGAAAAAGATGCCCTGTATGCCAAGGAGGATTTTTCGGAAGCCGATGGTATCAAAGCCGGTGACCTGGAACATGAGTTTGGTGAAATGGGCGGTTATACGGCCGAAAGCGATGCTGCCACACTGCTTAGCGATCTGGGCGTAAAAGATGAGTTACATCAGCTTTTGATGAAAGAAATTGCGGCCAACATTAAAGTAAGGGTTTTACTGGCCCAGGCAATTTTTGGTAACCCCGATATTTTATTGCTGGATGAACCTACCAATAACCTGGATGTGGAAACCATCAGCTGGCTGGAGAATTTTTTAGCCGATTACCAGAATATAGTTTTGGTAGTAAGTCACGATCGTCACTTTTTAGATTCGGTTTGCACACATGTGGCAGATGTTGACAGGAGCAAAATAAAAGTATATACCGGCAACTATACTTTCTGGTACGAAAGCTCACAGCTGGCAGCCAGGCAAATGAGTGATAAGAATAAGAAAAATGAAGACAAGCGTAAAGACCTGCTTGAATTTATTGCTCGCTTTAGTGCCAATGCATCAAAAAGTAAACAGGCAACGTCCCGCAAAAAAGCATTGGAAAAATTAGTGATTGAAGATATTGAGCCAAGCAACAGAAAATACCCGGGTATTATTTTTAAGCAGGAAAGGGAAGTGGGAAACGAAATTTTAAAAGTTGATAATCTTTCTTTAACGATTGAAGGGAAAACCATTTTCAGCAAAATAAAATTTGATATTCAGAAAGGGGAGAAGATTTCTTTTATCAGCCGGGACCCAATGGCCATGACCGGTTTTTTTGAAATACTAAATGGCAAAATGAAAGCCAGCAGTGGTACGTATGAATGGGGTACAACAGTTACTACGGCTTATTTGCCTAATGATAACAGTGAATATTTTGAAGGTAGTAAGTTAAACCTAATGGATTGGTTACGGCAATACGTGCCACCGGCAACCAAAGATGTGGATGAAGATTTTTTGCGGGGCTTTTTAGGTAAGATGCTGTTCAGTGGTGATGAAATTTTAAAGAAGACCAATGTATTGAGCGGAGGGGAAAAAGTACGGTGCATGATCAGTAAAATGATGCTCCGGAATCCGAATGTGCTGATATTGGATGAGCCTACCAACCATCTTGACCTGGAGAGTATTATTTCTTTTAACGATAATATGGTGGCCTATCCAAGTGTAATATTATTAACAACACATGATCATCAGTTTATGCAAACCGTTGCCAACCGTATCATTGAACTTACACCAAAAGGGATGATTGACCGGTTGATGACCTATGATGAATACCTGGAGGATGAAAGGGTTAAGGCGATGAGAGAGGAACTCTATAATTAGTTATGAATTATATGTTATAAGTTAAGAGTGGTGTGCAAAGGTTGAGATTCATAACTTATAGTTCATTTCTTATAACTCATAACTTTTTAAAGCACTTGCCAAAGCAAAGAATTATAGCATTCATCGATTTCTTTTACCCGCCGTTCCGGAGATTTATGCCGGAGCAGACCTTCCGTTATGCAGCCTGCGGCGGAGCCAATACATTACTGGGCCTTACGCTTTTCAAAATATTATTGGTGTATGTATTCAGGCTGGAGAATGTTGAGCTGGGATTTTATACATTGAAGCCCCACAATGCCGCCCTGTTCATTTCTTTCTGCATAAATTTTATGATTGGATTTCTCCTGATGAAATACGTGGTATTTGTTGACTCCAATTTAAAGGGAAGGATACAGCTCTTTCGTTACGGGTTGTCATTCCTTTTTAATCTTGCGCTCAATTATTTCATTCTGAAAATATTTGTAGAAGTATTTGGCTGGTGGCCATTTCTTAGTCAGTGTATCACGACGGCGATCATAATCACTATCAGTTATCTCAGCCAAAAACATTTTTCATTCAGAACAAAGAATAATATCGAACAAGGAACAAGGAATGTTGAATAACGAATTTTCATTCCTAACGCATATCTCCTAACTCCTAACTCCTAATTCCCTATAATCTTCCCTCACGGGTGTAAAAACATCAATAACTTTACAGGCTGTAACGGCAACTCCACCATGCAATGCATGTGATGCAATAAAAGCCCCCATACCTGGAACTAGCATCAGTTTTTCTCCATTTACTGTAAATTCCATTTGTCCTTCCAGCACATAGGTCCATTGTTCATGTGGATGGCTGTGCAACGGAACGGTCACACCTTCCTCAAGAGTAACACATCCATAACTTATTTGTGCAGAATGCTCCATAGCACTTTGCACCCCGGGGAAAATGGTTACTTTGTTTTTAGTATTGTAATTGATAAAAGACATGATACTATTTTTAGAAACTCAAAAGTAATCAATAAGCAGGTCATGTATTACCGGTTCTTTTCGCACAGCTATTGGTTTGCTTTTACTAAATTCGTGTAGATTTAAATCCAGCTATGCAATTCTTTTTATTATATATTGATCCCGGTAGCGGCAGTTACATCTTACAAATGATCATTGCTGCCGTATTGGGTATCAGCTTCTTCATGAAGAACTTCTGGTTAACTATAAAATCATTTTTTTGGGGTAAAAAACAAAAAAAAGTAGACGAAAAAGATACAGTTGAATAATACTTTACGTAAACCCATTTGACTAAAACATGAATCCCCATCCTGCTTCTTACAGAGATACTGACGGTTTCGTTTTTCAGCACGAGGGGCAGTTTTACCGGTATCTTCATCCAAATTATGAAGTGCATTACTCGCAATTCATGAACAGCGGTTTGTATGAGGAGCTGGTAAAAAAAACAATGCTTATTGCACACCGGGAAATAACTGAAATTAATAAATTTACCCGCCCGCCCGGCCTTGCCGGTACTAACGGGGATGACCCGGCCAGGCAGGGTATAGGACATGGCAGGGTGTTGCTGCCTGAACAGATTCCTTTTATCAGTTATCCTTACGAGTGGAGTTTTGATATGTGGAAAGATGCTGCATTGCTTACACTGCAGATCGCAATTACCTCTTTACAAAAAGGAATGATACTGAAAGATGCTACAGCTTTCAATATTCAATTTTATAAAGGGAAGCCGGTTTTTATTGATACCCTTTCTTTTGAAAATTATGTAGCTGGTAAACCCTGGGTTGCATACCGGCAGTTCTGCGAATGCTTTTTAGCGCCATTGCTGCTTATGCACTATTGCCATCCCGGTACCAATAGATTATTTGCTGTTTATCCCAACGGCATTCCTGTAAATGTACTTGTTGGTTTATTGCCTAAAAGGTCCAGATGGAATATGAATACGCTATTGCATGTGCACCTGCAGGCAAAGTTTTCCGGTAAGCAAAAACCCGTCCGAACGGATCAGCCGGGCGGGCAAAAGCGGGGTAATGAAAATAATTTTTCAAAACAAAAACTGGAGATATTACTGAAAGGACTTGAAACTTATGTACAAAAATTATCGCCTAAAAAAATAAAGACTACCTGGGATGATTATTATACAGATACCATTTTGGGTGATGAATATCTGAAAGCCAAATCTGCATTGGTTACATCGTTTATAAGCGATATAGATTATAAAAAAGTAATTGATCTTGGAGCCAACGACGGTTTCTTCAGTTTAATTTTTAAAAACGATAAACTGGTTATTGCAACTGATGCAGATCCCAATTGTATAAATGATCTGTACCTTAAAATCAGGCAGGAAGGAAAAGCAAATATTTTACCCCTGGTTACTGACCTTACCACCCCTTCACCGGCCATTGGCTGGAATAACAGGGAAAGAGAATCTATCACTGCAAGATTGCAGGCAGATCTTATACTCGCTTTGGCATTGGTCCATCACCTGGCATTAACCCATAATGTTCCCCTGGCTTTAATTGCTGATTGGTTACAGGCGATGGGCCCATACCTGGTGATTGAATTTGTACCAAAAAGTGATGAAAAGGTAAAACTGCTGCTGCAAAATCGAAAAGATATTTTTGATAGCTATAGCCTTGAGCATTTTAAATCCATCTTCGCCCATAAATACCGGATTTTAAAAGAAGTTAAAATTGGTAGCACCAGCAGGGTTTTATTTTTAATGAAACGCAATTAATGAAGCGGTTTAAAAAAATACCTTTTTTTCTGTTTTTACTGCCCCTGTTTTTTTGCCTGCATGGTACAGTTGAAAATTATGGTTACCTGCAAACTGATGAAGTTTTTTGGATCGGGGTTGTCATCACAGCTTGCATGGCTGCATTCTTTTTGATCATAGTTGCAATTATTAAAAACTATATTATTTCTGCACTCATCAGTTTTTTTATCAGTGTATGGTACCTGTTTTTTGGTGCCCTGCACGATTAGATAAAAAGCATACCCTTACTTTCTTTTGCAAAAAGCTATACAGTACTGCTTGTAATACTGCTGCTTTTTACTTTTTTATGGATACTGTTTTTAAAGAAAAAAAACGCATTGCATTATAAGCTTGTACTTTATTTAAATATTTTAACCTCTCTGTATTGTGGTATTGACAGCTTTTTATTGCTCAAATACTATTTAACGAATACAGAAAAACCAACAGGTAATGCTGTTTATTTTGACAGGGCAAGGGTTGTTAAAAAACCTGATGTATATTATATCGTACTGGATGAATACCCGGGATCTAAAAGTTTAAAAGACAGTTTTGCCTTTTCAAATGATGCCTTCCTGGATTACCTGTCCCGAAGATCATTTAAAGTATTGCCCGTTTTTTCAAACTATGACCTTACCTATTTCAGTTTGGCTTCTATGCTGAATATGAATTATATTAAAAGTGATTTTAAAAACCTGGAACTTACACAGCGTGATCTTCAGAAAAGAGGTGTTGAAATAAAAGAAGCAACCGTATTTTCCATTTTTCGATCTATGGGATACCAAATGGAGAATTTATCCATTTTTGATATTGCTGATAAGCGGTCTGTTTCGTCTGAAAATTCTTTTTTACTGGCTCATGCTGTTCTTTTAACGGATAAACTACTGCATAACAGAATGAAAAGGGATATCGGGGACAAACTTGGAAAAATAATTCCCTTTTGGAAGAACAGGAATTTTTATTTTCATGACGTTGATAATAAATATACTGAAAAAATGCTCTTACAAAAAGTACGGGAAAAAACTGAAAAACCCCGCTTCGTTTATGCTCATTTTATGATGCCACACGGACCTTATTATTATGACAGTTTTGGAAATAAAAATCCTTACCAAAAAATATCCAGTTATACGCTTTGGAATGATAAAGGATTGTTTGTGTCGTATCTTGAATATGCAAATAAAAGGATGGAGAATATGTTAGACAACATCACCGGTAAAAACCCTGATGCGGTCATTATAGTGATGGGCGATCATGGTTACCGTGAATATGCAGACAAAAGGATTTTCCAGCCTTTCCGCTATGATAATCTTTGTGCTGTTCGTTTCCCTGATAATAACCATATTTCATTTAAAGACAGCTGGAGCAACGTAAATCTCTTCCGGTACCTCTTTAACTGTCAGTTTAATCAACACATGCCATACCTTAGCGATAGTACTGTTGTATTGCATTATTAAATGCAGGTTTTGATTACCGTTCACTGTTATTTAAACATACGCGATGCAGCTTTTAAAAAAAATACCTTTTTTCCTTTTCTTACTGCCCTTGTTTTTTTGTATGCATGGTGCAGTTGAAAATTATGGATACCTGCATCTGAAAGAAGTAGTATGGATTGGGGTTGTTATAAGCGTTTGTATGACGGTAGTGGTATTGATTTCATTTTATTTAACAAAAAACCTCATTTTCTCTTCACTGATCTGTTTTTTTATCAGTTTATGGTACCTGTTTTTTGGTGCCCTGCATGATTCAGTAAAAAGTGTTTCTTTTCTTTCCTTTATAAGATCTTATGCTGTGCTGGTACCCCTGTTAATTACGGGCACCGTTATCTGGCTTATTTTTTTAAAACATAAAAAGCAATTACATCATAAACTGGTTTTTTATTTAAATATCCTGTTGCTTTTGTATTGCGGTTATGATGGTTCTGTATTACTCACTAAATACAAACAGGCTGATAAAACTGTTGCACTCCAACCGGTTATTTTTGATGTGGCGAAAGTAACTGATAAGCCAAACCTCTATTTTTTAGTGTTTGATGAATATGCGGGTTATAAAAGTTTACAGGATAGTTTTGGATTTGCCAATGACAGCTTATATGATTTTCTGAAACAAAAGGAATTTAATGAATTACCCGTATTTTCTAATTATGATTATACGGCTTTCAGCATGTCTTCCATGTTAAATATGCAGTATATAGATACAAATTATGATCATACAGAATTAACCCAGCAGGATGTTCAAAACAGGTTTGGTGAAATACGTAATGCCCGGGTATTTTCAATTTTTAAATCAATGAATTATACTATTGAAAACTATTCCATTTTTGAGATAAAGGGATACCCGGCTTTGTCAACAGTAAATCCTGTATTTCCCCTTCATGCTGCCTTACTAACTGATAAAATATTTCATTACCGTTTATTTAAAGATTTGGGTTGGTGGATCATTGGGGGGAAAATTGATATCCCGTTTATCAAGGAACATTATGTGTACCGCGATGATGTATTCAATAAAAAAGCGGAGGAAATGATTTTAAAAAATGCTTCAAAAAACTCGCCCGGGCCAAGATTCTGTTATGCACATTTTTTACTTCCCCATGGGCCTTATTTCAGGGATAGCACCGGTACTTATAATGCTGAGGACCAAATGCAGGATCTGTTTAATAAGCGATTGTATCTGTCTTATTTAAAATATACAAACACTATTATTAAATCTATGATCTCACACATTGTAACAAATGATGCTGGTGCAATTGTTATAGTAATGAGCGATCATGGTTTTTACAATTATGATGTTCCGGCTTTTGATGCACCTGCTAATTATGATAATTTCTGCTGGGTCCGTTTTCCTGATAAAAATTATCTGCCCTATAAAGACCGCTGGAGTACCGTAAACCTGTTCCGCTATTTATTTAATTGCGAATTCGGGCAAGAATTGCCTTATTTAAAAGACAGCATCATTTTTGTAAATGATTAGTACCGGTAACATGTGTTTAATCTCCCAGCTTCGGTAACCTGTAGAATCATATACTTGATCATCACCGATTTGGCCTATGGCTATTATATTAAAATAGTGTAATGTCAACTCAATAGTAAATTTACTAAAAAAATAGGGTATAAATACTTTTTTTATAACTAAATCTATTATATTTGTCCGTACTTACAAAAACACTATGTCATATTTTATTATCCGGTTTGAACTCGAAAATGGGAACAGGAAAGACTATGCCTTACTTGAAGAGCAATTAGTTCTTTTCGATATATTCAAATTTATCGAGAGTGAAGATGGCAGCACTTATATTTTGCCCCATGGCGAATACCGGCTAAATGCAGAATTTGCCCTTCAAAAAGTACTTGATCAATCTATTTTAGCCGCACAACAATTTAAGAATAAGTGTAAAATACTGGTCACTGAATCAAATGGCACGGCCTGGACAGGATTGACAAAAGCCAGTTAAAATTCATCAACAACATTTCGCCGGCATACTATACATGCCTCTTATCTACATTTTTTTCAGGTTTAAAGACTGAACTTTCAGTTAATTATGACAAAATAGCATTTTTTTGCTGCTGGCATAATCATTGTCATTCCATTAATAACAAAAATCAAATAAAAATGGGAAAGATAATAGGAATTGACTTAGGAACCACCAATAGTTGTGTTTCCGTTATGGAAGGTAACGAGCCGGTAGTGATCGCCAATGAAGAAGGTCGCCGTACAACACCGTCTGTAGTTGCTTTTCTTAAAAATGGTGAGCGTAAAGTAGGTGATCCAGCCAAACGCCAGGCCATCACCAATTCGCAAAACACCATCAGCAGTGTGAAGCGTTTTATGGGCCGCCGTTTTGATGAAGTAACTGAGGAGATCAGCCATTGGAGCTATAAAGTAGTAAAAGGTGACAATAATACGGTTCGCATTGACATAGATGGCAGACAATATACGCCACAGGAAATTAGTGCGATGGTATTACAGAAAATGAAGAAGACAGCCGAGGATTACCTGGGAGCAGAAGTAACCGATGCGGTGATCACCGTGCCTGCTTATTTTAATGATGCCCAGCGCCAGGCAACCAAAGAAGCCGGTGAGATTGCAGGCCTTAATGTTCGCCGTGTGGTAAACGAACCAACCGCAGCCGCTCTGGCTTATGGTTTGGATAAGGGTGGCAAGGACCACAAAATTGCCGTGTTTGACCTGGGTGGGGGAACATTTGATATTTCGGTACTGGAACTGGGTGACGGTGTTTTTGAAGTAAAATCTACAAATGGTGATACGCACCTGGGTGGTGATGATTTTGATAAAGTGATCATGGACTGGCTGGCCGATGAATTTAAAAAAGACGAAGCCATTGACCTGCGTAAAGACCCAATGGCCCTGCAGCGTTTAAAAGAAGCATCTGAAAAAGCAAAGGTTGAATTGTCTGCATCAACAGAAACAGAAATTAACCTGCCGTATGTAACCGCTGTGGATGGTGTTCCGAAGCACCTGGTAAAAAAATTGACCCGTGCAAAATTTGAAGCACTTGCTGATAAATTATTTGAGCGTTGTTTAAAGCCCTGTGAAAAAGCATTGAATGATGCTGGCATTAAAACCTCAGAAATTGATGAGATCATTATGGTGGGTGGCAGCAGCCGTATTCCTAAAGTGCTGGAGCTGGTTGAAAAATTCTTTGGCAAAAAACCAAACCGTGGTGTTAACCCCGATGAAGTAGTTGCAGTAGGTGCAGCCATACAGGGTGCGGTACTGAGTGGCGATATTAAAGATGTATTGTTGCTGGATGTAACCCCGTTAAGTTTGGGTATTGAAACCATGGGTGGTGTAATGACGAGGCTGATCGACAGCAACACAACTATCCCTACAAAAAAATCAGAAGTATTTTCTACAGCAAGCGATAACCAACCAGGCGTGCAGATACATGTACTGCAGGGCGAAAGGCCGATGAGCAGCCAGAACAAGAGCCTCGGTACTTTTAATTTAGATGGTATTCCGCCGGCACCACGTGGTGTACCGCAGGTAGAAGTAATATTTGATATTGATGCCAATGGTATCTTGCATGTAACAGCCAAAGACAAAGGCACCGGTAAAGAACAAAAGATCCGCATTGAATCGGGTAGTGGTTTAAGCAAGGAAGAAATTGAAAAGATGAAGAACGATGCCAAGGCCAATGAAGCGACCGATAAAATGGAAAAAGAAAAAGTAGAAAAAATAAATGGTGCCGACAGTTTAATATTCCAGACCGAAAAGCAACTGAAGGAATATGGTGATAAGATACCTGCAGCGAAAAAAGCGCCGATTGAAGCTGCATTAGTCAAATTAAAAGAAGCACACAAAGCGCAGGACCTGGTGCAGATCGATGCAGCCAGCACTGAAATGAATACGGCGTGGACAGCCGCCAGCGAAGAGATGTATAAAGCTACACAAGAGAGTGCAGGTGCAGGAACCAGTGGCCAGCCTGGTGGAGGTAACGGACATGCCGGTGCTGATGGAGAGCCACAGCAGCAAAGCAGTGAAAGTAAAGTGGAGGATGTGCCTTTTGAGGAAGTGAAGTAAGAAAATGTAAAAAAGCTACCAAAATTTATGGTAGCTTTTTTATGGATAAATTTTTCAATTGCATCTATCCATACATGAAAATAATTTTATTTTATATCTTTTTTCTGTTTGGGAATTCAGCCTTTGGTCAATTTGATAGCTTTTTTACTCGAACTTCTAAAAGTGTAGTTTATTTATCTGGAGAGTATAGAGAAGACAATAAAGTGAAGGCGGCTAATGGAACAGGCTTTTTAGTTTTCGATGAAGAAAGATTTATTTATTTAGTTACAGCGCAGCATGTCGCAGAAAAACTACTATTAAACCAAAAAATAACTTTTACTGATAGCTTAGATAGACCTTCGACATTACTCTTGTCAGAAGTCCAAAACTCGACTGAAATTATATGGACATATAATCCTTACGCAGATGTTGCTGTTTTAGCAATACATCCGGGATCGAAACTTTTTGGAATTAAGGGTTTTATCCCAATTCCTATAAATTGGTTACAAAGTAAATTGATACCACCAGGTCGTTATAAAGAAGTAATTTCTTTTGGATTCCCATTAAAATTAGGTGTTGGAAAATATTTTTCACCAATTTCAACTTCTTCTAAAATAGCTAGTGGAATTATCGATTTGAAACGATTCGATATTGATAAAGTAGCTAGTTTTTTTCTTTTGGATGAGCCAAGTATTCCAGGATTGAGTGGCGGCCCTGTATATTCACTTCCTTCATTTTTGAATTCTTATGATAGTGCAACTCTTATTGGATTAATGCATGGAGTTATATCAGATATTACCGGTGGCAAATTTGCTGCAATAGTTCCATCAAAATTTATTGTTGAAACAATTAATAATACAAAAAGATTTAGTGGAGTTTATAAAATGTATTACCCAAATGGTAAACTTTGGACTGAACGTCTTTACGAAAATGGTTATCTTATAGAGGTGCTTTCCAATTACAATCCATTAGGAAAATTACAAGATAAAGGAACACTAAAAAATGGCTCTGGCCTTATAAAATTATATGATAAAAAAGGGCAATTAGCGGCAATTGAATATTGGGAAGATAAAAAATTCATAAAGATAGAGCTTGTAAAATAAACTTTTTGCCGCCGTAGGTAGTTGCCCCCGTATGGTCTTTTTTGCCGCTGTAGGTACTTGCCCCCGTCTGGGCTTCGACCAATGGGTAGCATCCTTTTATGCCATTTTAGCTAAACTGTTGTATTGCTGTAGCCATGATTTTGTTTCTATATTTATAATTTTATAAAGAATCTCTTTGAATCAGCCAATATATTAACATTCTCCTTTTTTTTGCTTTCTGGATTAAATGCAAAGACCGGTTCAAAATAATTTCTTTTTACTTTATAAATCCGGTAAAGAAAAAATTCATTATCAATATAAATTTCTTTATTGAATGATTCTGTCGTTGATATAGTAACAAAGTTTCTAAAAGTAAATGGGGTAGTTTGATTCGTGAACTCTTCATATTTTACCGGGACGATTGTTTTAGTGTAAGGATTCTTCAAAGTACTTTTTAAAGCTGATTTACCTATTGCATTTGGAGGGAGGAAAAATAAATTATATTGAATACGGGTAATACTTGATTTGGGAGCTAAAAAAGTAATACGTTCAGGTTTTACTGATTGTGATGCTAAAACGGAGGAACTTGTACTGAAATTCATAAAATCAAAAACACCATAATAAAGTAAAGAGGAATAACCTACAATGCTGCTTTTTTCGCCGCTGCCAGCCTTCGCCACCATCTCCGCCGTTGCGTGGTCTTATGACCAGCAACGAATTAATAAAGTAATAAGGAACTGATTATGCAGCCTGCTTCCTGAGTATCTTTTTTGTTTTAAAATAGCAAATGAAGGGACATAGAATAATAGCAAGGATCAAATATTTTTCTACGAAATATAGACCAACGTTAAAAATAAAATAGAGCGAAAGCCATTCAAAAATATAAAGTAAAACGAGTAATAAAAGCACTTTAAGTGCTGTGATTGGCCTTACAAATGACAGCACTATCGCCAATAAGGCGATAAGAAAATCCAGGATAAGCTTTGTTATATAAATATCCATAGTCAGTATAAATTGCTTTTAAGTATGAATCATATTATTTATTAAAAGTAGTGCTATTAGATTCGCGGCAGCAGCTATTATTACAAACCAGGTCCAGGTTTTGAAATTTCGTTTTAGTATTTCCCGGTTATTGGTATGCATGTTCACGTAATCAGTCACATCGCTTTTCACTTCCTTCACAAGAATGTTTTTTACCTCTTTTATAGGAATATCCTGTTGGGGGATTGAACCCGGTTTCGTGCTTTCCTGTATAGTGGGACCATTGCGGTGAATGTTCAGTTTTTTGTCGATCACTTTCACGAGTTTCAGAATATCTGTTTCAAACCTGGTTGGATCCAGATCAAGACATTGCCGCTTTGCAATTTTCTTAAGATCATCAGGGAGTTCGTCTTCTATAAGTATGTTTGCCCGGTTCAGAACAATCGGGATCGTATAAACACCTTTTGACAATGCAGTGGCAATTTCCATTCTGACAAAATCGGGCTCACCTCTTAACTCTTCTCTTTTTTTCAGAATATCCATCCAGTTATTAGCTACCAGCACCAGCAGGATGGTGCAGGAATTCAAAGCATTCTCAATAGACTCCGAAAAATCTTCTCCCGGCTCAATGGTATTGAAATCTTTGAAGATCATTTCACGGTCATACCACTTTACCAACTCATTATAAATTGCAAGCGAATAGCCGGAACTATCCTCTCTACGGTAATTGATGAAGATGTTATTGGTCATGAAATATATATGACTGGCTTCATGTTGCCAGAAGACTAAGATACTGTATAATTTTATTCTGGTCAATGGCTTTTTCCTTCCCAACTGGCGCAAGTGTTCCGCAGGATCACTTTGCCGTTGTTGGTATTCCCAATTCACACACAAGCCAACTGGCGCACCAGCCTACGCCGCCGTGTGCATAGTCCCGATTATTTCGGGAGTCTTATGACCCACGGCATAGAGCCAGCATAC
>JAYTOF010000249.1:0-15001 GCA_043747955.1 Chitinophagaceae bacterium | reverse complement strand
GCGAAACTGGATGGTATTGGAGATTTTTTTATTGATGTCAATGGTCATTTTAATTTAAAGCCATCTCCATTACCCGATTCTTTTTTACCGGCTGTTTTTGCTGAGCGGGTAATACATCCTAAAGCGGAGCATTCTATTTTAGTAGGCGATAAAGAAACCACCAATACGTTAATGAAGGAGTTTTTAAGTGAAACCCCTAAAGTAAAAGACCATTGGTGGGTATGGGCAATTGTTCTTGGAATAATAGGATTGGGTGCTTTGGTTTTCTATTTTGCAAACCCATACAGTCCATCTCTGTTTGGGAATGCTGTAAAAATTTAATTTATTCATGATTCATTATACCTGCTGCCCTGTATGTAAAAGCGAGTTGATACAGCAACAGTTTTCTGCCAAAGACCATACTGTTTCTCAAGACAATTTTTTCAACTGGCATTGCAATGCCTGTACAGCAAGGTTTACACAGGATGTGCCGGAACAGGAGGCGATTGGTACCTACTATGCATCAGACAAATATATTTCGCACAGCGATACCAAAAAAGGAATCATCAACAGTCTCTATCACATGGTGCGTAAAAGAACCCTAGGGGCAAA
Organism: Chitinophagaceae bacterium; assembly: GCA_043747955.1. GTDB lineage: Bacteria > Bacteroidota > Bacteroidia > Chitinophagales > Chitinophagaceae > Ferruginibacter. The sequence goes on along the minus strand of JAYTOF010000249.1, from coordinate 14,410 downwards.
AAGAAGGCTGGTGATCAATGAAACCGGAATGCTGAAGGGAGAGATTTTGGATATCGGTTGCGGCACAGGCGCCTTTTTGGATACGATGCATAAAGCCGGCTGGAACATCAATGGATTGGAACCTGATGCAGATGCCAGAACAAAAGCTGCTGATCTGTATCAAATTCAGCCACAGGAACCGGGTAAATTATTTGAGTTACAACCAGCTTCTTTTAATGCCATTACCCTGTGGCATGTACTGGAGCATGTGCATGAACTGCATGACTACATGAAACAAATGGCAACGATACTTGCCCAAAATGGAAAATTATTTATTGCTGTACCAAATTATACTTCAAAGGATGCGGATATGTATAAGGAACATTGGGCCGCTTATGATGTACCCCGTCACCTGTATCATTTTTCACCACAAAGCATGGAAATATTATTATCCATGCATGGCTTAAAACTTATCGCTATCAAGCCCATGTGGTTCGACAGTTTTTATGTGAGTATGCTGAGTGAACAATACAAAAACGGAAAGGGGAATATGTTTAAAGCTGTATTTATTGGCTTACTTTCAAATATACAGGCCTGGGGTAATACAAGAAAATGCAGTTCGGTTATTTATGTGATCAGCAAATAGGCAATAGCCAAACAGGCAGGTATTCAGTATCAAGTATCCAGTATCCAGTATCCAGTATCCTGTATCTAGTATCCTGTATCCAATCCTCAATTCAATGTTAACTCAAACAATTTAGGCCAGCGCTTTCCGGTAATAAACATTTTCCGGGTTGCCGTATCATATGCAATACCATTCAGTACATCAGTTCTTCCCGGTATATTCTGGGCAGAAAAAAATTTGTCTTTCAATCCGGGTAATTCCATTTTACCGGCAACATGCCCGCTTGACGGATCAATTTTTATTATTACATCAGTTTGATAAATATTAGCAAAAACAAAACCGTCAATATATTCCAGTTCATTTATTGAAACAATGGAACTCCCATTTTCTGTAACACTGATTGTAGTTTTTAATTTAAAATCATCCGGGTTTACAAAATAAAGATTTGCAGTGCCATCACTGATGATGAGATCTGTACCATTATTAGTGAGTCCCCAGCCTTCATATGGCCACTTGTAAGTTTTAATGGGTTTGTCAATATTATTTACATCATATACGTATACAATATTACTTTCCCAGGTTAACTGGTAGATCCTGTTTTTAAAAATCGTTATGCCTTCTCCGAATATGGAGTCGGTACCCATCAAATGTTTTTTTTCAACCTTTCCGGTTTTGTAATCTGTAATTCTCAGTGAAGATGTTTTAAAATCGCCTGTGCCTTCATATAATTTACCTTTGTAAAATTCAAGGCCTTGTGTGTAGGCACTGGTATCATGTGGGTATTGGGCCAGTATTGTATAATTAATAACAGGTGTTTTGGGCGGAACTAAGGTTGGATCTTTTGGACCCTCATCAGTATCATTACCAGAACATGCTGTAAGGATCAGCACCACAAGCATCACTGAATATTTTTTCATCATCATTTTTCAAATTACAGGTAAAAGTAGCAAACTGTTTTGGTGCAATTTCTATAATACCGGAAAAGTAAGTAAATATTTAGTTAAGGATGAACAGGGATTTCGGTTTTCCGGTAATGAATATTCCTTTCTTTTAAGTAATTGAGTATAAAGTTGAAACAGTTTTTATGGTTGCCTACCAGCTCCGGCGGAAAAACACCTTTGTCAGTAAATAGTTTTTCGATCAGCATATTTAATGCAGCGGTACAGGTGTATCCTGTGGTACGGCCCATGGATGAGGTTTGTGTACCGGTATCATATTCATCATATAGTTCATAACAAACCGTTTTTTCTGCATCACTTATCTTTATCTGCATCAGGGTAAATTCAGCTTCTGTTTCTCCCAGTTTCCACTGGTCAAATAAAAGGGTAGAGGTAAATTCCAAAGGAGAAATTTGTTGCCCTTTAAATGTAACAGGCCGGGTACTTAAAAATCCTGCCTTTATCAAACCCTGCATCAATGCAATATGCCCCGGGTAACGCAAAGTTTTTTCTTTCATGTTTGGAATATGTCCCATCGTAAATAAAATAGAACGTAAACCATCGGTGTTAAAAGATTCCAATGTACCCACATTTTCAAAATCGATTAATTCAGCATCGCTGAGTGCGGGCTTGGTTATAATATGACTGTTTTCTACATACCGGGCCGGCCTTGTGTATTCTTCCAGTACATCAATAGGAGAGAAGGGTGCTTTGTATTCAAAAGGGTAAACTCTTTTCTTGGGAAGCCCGCCGACCATACATTCAAAGTTGGTGATCTTCATCCGCTCATTATGATAACCTAAAATTAAATTACTCATACCCGGTGCTACCCCGCAATCAACAATAGCCGTAACCTGGTTTTTTTTTGCCAGGTCATCCAGTTCCAATGCATTCTCGGGGAAGAAAGAAATGTCCACTATATTTTTTTTCGCATTGATGATGGCTTCCAGGGTACGGTATCCCATAAAGCCGGGTACGGCAGAGATCACGAAATCAAATTCCTGTAACATGGAATCATAATTTTTATAATCACTTAAATCTGCTTTAACTGTTTTAATGTTATTATTTTTTTGAGTAAGCAGTTGCAGTGCAAGTCCACTCACATCAATAGAAGTTACATTGTATTTTGGGGCTAAATCCAGGGCCATGGCACGTCCTACCATACCGGCACCTAATATTGCTATTTGCATAAAATTATTTTTTTGGAAAAATATTTTAAAGTAAATGAAGTAAGCTTAACAAATGTTGTCAGCCTAAGCTTATCGAAGGCGGGTTAATTAAATGTTTTGCAACGGCTTCGACAGGCTCAGCCTTACACCTTGCTTAAGCAATGGTGACTACATAGTTCGTAGTCCCATTCATCATGATGGAGATATAGGCAGAAAGCCTGTAGAAATGTGCGTATGTTGTTTTTTTGACCAAACGTTTTTATTTTTAAATCATCAGCCTTATATAAACTGATGATTTTATACTTTTACTTTATTTCCCTTTCTTACTTACAAACTTTATTTCAGCAATCAGATTTTTAGCTTCGGCAAATTTATCAACAACAAACATAACGTACCGGATATCAACCATAATATTTCGGCAGATGGATGGGTCATAATTGATATCACTCATGGTTCCTTCCCAAACCCGGTCAAAGTTCAATCCAACCAGGTTGCCATTTGCATCTAAAGCCGGACTACCCGAATTACCGCCTGTTGTATGATTGGCAGCAATAAAACAAACCGGCTGTCGGCCATTTACACCCCATCTGCCAAAATCTTTTTTATTGTAAAGGTCAATCATTTTTTTGGGCAGGTCAAATTCATAATCACCCGGAACATATTTTTCCATCACACCTTCCATATAACTTTGAAACTCATATTTTACTCCATCCCTTGGCTGGTAATTTTTTACATGGCCATACGTAACACGAAGGGTGCTGTTGGCATCGGGATAAAAAGCCTTATTACTGAATACATCCATCTGGGCCTGCATATAATTGCGTTGCAGGCGGTTGATGTCCGATTGCAATGCATTCAACTGAGGAGATACATTGCTTACATAAGTTTTAAAAATATCGGAGTACAACTGCCCGGCGATATCTGCCTTAATAGCCGCAACAACTTCTTCACTGCTGCTGCTGAGTAGTTTCTTTATCTTCTCCAGGGAGTTGAATGAAGTTTGACCATAAACAGCATTTGATAAAGCAGTAATTGATTTTCCTTTTTCTTCCAGCATACTTTTAAATATTGGCGAAATATATCCTGCCTTCTGGTCAGTTATATACATTTCCATCAGTGCTTCAAATAATTTCTGGTCAACACCGGTATTATATTCTTTAAAAGATTCTTCCAGTTTATTTAAAACTTCTGTTTTTCGTTTGGTATAAGTTGCTTCATCTTTTGAATAGGCAGTAAGCAGCGAATTAATATCAGCAGCAATGCCCCACAATTCAACTTTTGGAATGATCTCATTGTAATAATCACGGGCATAGCCATAGGGCTCTATATCGGAATAAGCCTTTTTCAGGTTTTTAAGCATATCAATATAGGCCATATTAAATTCGGGCTTGCTCAGTACAATTTTTTCAAAGTTGCTTTCATATTCCTGTCTTTTTGCAACAGCATTGGTTTTAGTTAATCCCAATACTTCGCCCTGCCATTTTTTCCAGGCATTGGATATGGAAGCATATTTTGCAGCATATTGAATTTTTATACCTTCATCTTTACGCATAAAGCCATCAATTACTGCAAGTGCTTTGGTACGGATACCAATTTTTGCCGGATCGCTGATACGCACCGTTTGATCAATGGCACTGCTGTGCACGTATTCGTTGGTACGGCCGGGGAAACCAAACACCATCGTAAAATCACCTTCTTTAACGCCGTCTAACGAAATATGTAAAGAACGTTTTGGTTTGTACGGAACATTTTCAGGGGAATATGCTGCAGGGTTATTGTTTTTATCAGCATAAATTCTAAACATCGAAAAATCGCCGGTATGCCTTGGCCACATCCAGTTGTCGGTATCTTTTCCATAATTACCAATGGATAATGGTGGCGCCCCAACCAAACGCACATCCCGGAACGTTTCAGTTACAAACAAATAATATTTATTGGCTTCAAAAAAAGGTCGGATCAAAAGATCCTGGTAGCTTTCTTTTTTTGCTGTTGTTCTTAAAGCCGCAATATTTTTATCTACGGCACTCTGTCTTTCTTTTTCGTTTAATTTATTGGTAACGCCATCTAAAACAATACCGGTAACATCTTCAATACGGATGATGAAAGTGGCAAACAAACCGGGATTGGTTAATTCCTGATCTTTGCTATAGGCCCAAAAACCATCCCGTATATAGTTGTTTTGTAAAGATGAGTGATTTTGTATGGCATCAAATCCACAATGATGATTGGTTAACAGTAATCCTTCACCGGATATCACTTCTGCTGTACAAAATCCGCCAAAACTTACAATAGCATCTTTTAAACTCCCTTTGCTGATGCTGTATATATCTGTTGCATTGATCTTCATGCCCATCCGCTTCATTTCTTTTTCATTCAGGGTTTGTAATAACTGTGGTAACCACATGCCTTCTTCGGCAAAGCCTTTAAACAAAAGGGAAATACTGATAATTAATAAAAGAAGGTATTTTTTCATACAAAGCATTTAAACCTCAAATTTAAGTATTTAATATTTCTTTGGTTCAACTCTAATAAATCTGCTTAAAACAGCGTTACTGTTTTTTAACCCTTTCTTAGCAACCATGGCCTTATTTTTGCTCTATATTCAATAAAAAATCATGAAGCGAATTATATTATTATCTGCATTAGGTTTTATCAGTATTCAACCAATGTCTGCACAGGGGCTCAAGGGTTTGTTGGGTAAAGTTTCCAATACGGTTTCCCCTTCATCAGGAGGCCTCAGCAATGATGATATTATTAGTGGTCTGAAAGAGGCATTACGTGTTGGTACAGACAGCAGCAGCAAAAAATTAAGTAAGCTTGATGGTTTTTTTGGTGATGCTGCTATTAAAATTTTAATGCCCGAAGAAGCAAAGAAAATGGAGAAGACATTGCGCAGCTTTGGTATGGGTAGTATGGTTAATAAAGCTATACTCTCTATGAACCGTGCCGCGGAAGATGCTGCCAACGGTGTTGGAAATATTTTCTGGGATGCTATTAAACAAATGAGTATTACGGATGGGTTACAAATTTTACGTGGCGGTGATTTTGCGGCAACCGATTATTTAAAGTCGGTAACCACTAAAGAACTCACCGAAAAATTCAGGCCCGTTATTGAAGCTTCGCTTGTAAAGGTTGATGCTACCAGATACTGGAAGGATGTTTTCACCAACTACAACAGGTTTTCAAAGGAAGTGGTTAATACCGATCTTACAGCCTATGTAACAGAAAGGGCCTTGAAAGGATTATTTTATAACATCAGCCTGCAAGAACAAAAGATCCGTAAGGACCCGGCTGCACAGGTAACTGATATTCTTAAAAAGGTATTCAGCACAAAATAACCTGTTTTTTCTCCTTACTTATTCTATAAACGGTATTGCAATAATTAGGTAACGGTGTATATTCACACCTAAAAATTAATTGCAATGAAATCGATTTTTGTAACCCTCCATTTATTAATTATTTCAATTTTCTTATCTGCACAGGATAATGCCGCATATTTCCTTTCAAACCCCTGCCTTACACCTGATGGGCAAACCGTTATTTTTAGTTTTGAAGGCGACCTGTGGAAATCGAATGTAAACGACGGCCAGGCATTAAGGTTAACTGCCATGCAGGGGTATGAAACCAGCCCCCGTGTTTCACCGGATGGTAAATGGATAGCTTTTTCTGGAAGGCAGTATGGGAATGCGGATATTTATATTATTCCGGTAAATGGCGGCGATGTAAAACAGGTTACCTGGCACAGTGGTAATGATGAAGTGAGCAGCTGGAGCTGGGATTCAAAATATATTTATTTCAACAGCGGCCGAATGGGCCAGGTAGCAGGATATAAAGTGAATCTTGAGGGCAGCACCCCGAAAAGGGTATTTGGAAATTACTTTTTTCAGTATGACCATAATTTAACAGAGCACCCGGCAACCGGTGAAATATTTTTTAATGATACCTGGGAAAGCAGTAACCAGGTGCAGCGGAAAAGATATAAAGGCCCTTTCAACCCGGATATACAATCTTATAACCTTAAAACAAAACAGCATAAAAAATATACCGACTGGCAGGGCAAAGATTTTGGAGCAACAATCGACAAAAACGGGAATATCTATTTCATTTCGGATGAAGCCAATGGTGAATACAACCTTTATACATTCGTTAACGGGAAGAAAAAAGGGCTTACCAGATTTAGTACTTCCATTAAAACACCACAGGTAAATGCCGGTGGCGGTAAAGTTGTATTTGAAAAAGATTATCAGCTCTGGATGTATGATGTGAAAACAGACCGGGAAAATAAATTGGCTATTTCAATTTTCCGGAATAATATTTTACCCCAGGAAAAAGATTTTGACGTGCGGGGCAACATATCTTCCTATGATGTATCACCCGATGGAAAGAAGCTGGCATTTGTATCCAGGGGCGAATTGTTTGTAAGTGATATTGAAGGAAAATTCATTCAACAGGTGAATCGGAATTCATCAGAAAGAGTGAAAGAAGTAAAATGGATGAGTGATCAAAAAACCCTGTTGCTTAACCAAACGCTTGACGGATATACCAACTGGTATTCGATACCGGCTGATGGCACGGGTTCACTTAAACAGGTAACCGGGGATAAAAAAAATAACAGGAGCATAGCATTGAATAAGAAAAGAACACAGGCCGTTTACCTATGTGGCCGTGATGAAGTAAAATTAATGGACCTGAAGACCATGCTGAGTAAAACCATCGTAAAAGATGAGATATGGGGTTTTCAAAACAGCGACCCTGGATTTTCACCCAATGATGAATATGTGTTCTTTACTGCCATACGGAATTTTGAGCAGGATATTTTTGTTCATCATATTAAAGACAATAAAACAACAAACCTTACGAATACCGGCATTACAGAATCCGGCCCGCTCTGGTCACCCGACGGAAAGTGTATTCTTTTTACGTCACAGCGGTTAAGGCCATCTTACCCGTTTGGTATGCAAAATGCAAGGGTGTACCGGGTAGCCCTGGAGAAATCAGATGAACCATACCGGTCAGATAAATTTAATGAACTTTTTAAAGAAGAAAAAAAAGATACCACTAAAAAAGCGGAAAATGGAGACTCGTTAAAATCTATAGTAATTGATACAGACTTGATGATGGAAAGACTGGAACAGATCACCCCATCGCTGGGGGCCCAGTTCCTGCAATGGATTTACCAGAAAGCAGATAAAACCACGGTGTTGTATTCCAGTAATCATGGTGAGGCAAAAACTGCGTTGTGGAAAACCATTATTGAGCCATTTGAACAAAATAAAACAGAAAAAATTGCCGGCACCGATAACAGTTTCGGATTTGATATAGTTGAAGTAAGTGATAAACTATTTGTACTGAGTAACGGAGCTATCAATAAACTGAATCTTGAAGGGAATAAAGTTGACCCCATAAATATCAGCTTTACTTTTCGCCGTAATCTAACTGAGGAATTTGACCAGATGTTTTATGAAGCCTGGGCACAGATGGAAGAGAATTATTATGATGAAAATTTTCATGGCCTTAACTGGAATAAAACCCGGGAATATTACAAACAGTTTTTACCTCACCTGAATAACCGTGCCGATATGCGGATAATGCTGAATGATATGCTGGGTGAACTGAATTCTTCGCACCAGGGCTTTGGTACTTTTGGGGATGATGAAACCATATCCCTGCAAAATCAAACGAATGAAACAGGGGTAGTGTTTGAAAATGATGATCCTTATAAAGTGAAATATGTGGCCAGGCGCTCGGCTGCAGATAAAAAATCAATTGATATAAAACCCGGCGATATACTCGTAAAAGTAAATGATGACAATGTAGATACGAACAAAGACAGGAATTATTATTTTACTGTTCCATCAAGAGACAGGGAACTGAGATTAACTTTTAACCGTAACGGGCAAATGGTGAATGTAAAGATTCATCCACAAGCTACCTTATTCAATAACCTTTATGATGAATGGATTGATAACAATCAAAAACAGGTAGATGAAAAAAGTAAAGGGAGGATCGCTTACGGGTATATGAAAAATATGGGACAGGGGGAACTGGACCAGTTCATCATCGATATGACACAGGAACTGAATAAAAAGGATGCACTGATATTTGACCTTCGCTATAATACCGGTGGTAATGTACATGATGAAGTAATAAAATTCTTATCACAGAAAACATACCTTAACTGGAAGTACCGGGAAGGAAGGCTTTCTCAGCAATCTAATTTTTCGCCAGGCGATAAACCTATCATCCTGTTAATAAATGAACAATCACTTAGTGATGCTGAAATGACAGCACAGGGGTTTAAAGCACTGAAGCTAGGAACCATCATCGGTAATGAAACTTACCGCTGGATCATTTTTACCAGTGGCGTTGGATTGGTTGATGGTTCAAATGTTCGTATGCCGGGCTGGGGTTGTTATTCTTTGGAAGGGAAAGACCTTGAAATGACCGGTGTGCAGCCTGATATAAAACTGATCAATACATTCGAAGATAAATTAAATGGAAGTGACCCGCAGCTTGACAGGGCAGTGGAGGAGATATTAAAACAGTTGGGAAAAAAATAATGACTGAACCGCTTTGTTAAGAAATTATTACCTATTATTGCCAATAAATTGCCACTCCGTAGAAACGGAGTGACTTTTTAACGATTGCTTGCTATATGAAAAATTTATATTCCTTTTGATTGCTGACTGGCTCAGCGTAACGGCCAACAGGCCTTCTAACGATTGATTGTTCCTTTTTTAACGATTGCCCCGTCCGAACGGAGACTTATCTTGTAACAGATCATAGGTGTTCATCCGGGCGGATTGCTGTATGAACTAGCCGTCTTTGTACAACAAATGTATGGTGGTTATATTTGCAGGCATAATCAACTTAAAGTCGATTATATTATGCTTAAAACATTTCTATATCGTTTAATCCTTTACTGTAAAGGGTTTCAGTAAATTGAGTTTATGATGCCCAACCGTTCTGCAGACATATTGTTTCAGCTCATTAAGTCGCTCGAAAAGGCCGAGAAACGGCACTTTAAGCTATATATTAAACGGAGTTCAGGCCGCGAAGACCTTAAGGTCATCCAGCTTTTTGATGCTATTGATAAAAGTAACCATTTTGATGAGAAACTGATCTTAAAAAAATTGCCGGGTATTGAAAAGCCCCAGTTTGCAAATTTAAAAGCACACCTATATAAAGAGTTACTGGCCAGTCTTCGATTATTAAAGAGTTCAGAAAGTATCGATATGCAATTGCACGAACAGCTGGATCATGCCCGCATACTCTATAATAAGGGGTTATATCTGCAGAGTTTAAAGATTCTGGAAAAAATAAAAGACCTTGCCAAAACATATCACCAGGAAAGTTTTATAATACAGGTTATTTCGCTCCAAAAGAAAATTGAAACCCTGCACATTACCCGCAGTGGTGATGGCGCTGCCGACCGCTTAACGGAAGAAGCCAATGATATAAATGAGCAGCGGACAATGATTACTGCTTTATCAAACCTGGCACTTCAATTATACCAGTGGTATGTTAAACACGGGCATGCAAGAAATGAAAAAGATGAAAAAGGAGTGCGCCTGTTTTTTAAACAAAACCTGCAAATTGACAGAAACAGGATATCCGGCTTTTATCAGCTCTTATACCTGTATCAAAGTTATTGCTGGTATGCTTTTATACGCCAGGATTTTTTGATGTATTACCGGTATAGCCAAAAATGGGTTGACCTTTTTAAAAATGACCCCATGATGATATCGGTTGAGACCGGACATTACATCAAAGGCATGCACAACCTGTTAACAGCCAATTTTAATCTGCGAAATTTTAAGCAGTTTGATAAATACCTGGCCCGTTTTGAAAGATTCACACTTTCAAAACCGGCCAACCAGCATGATAATTTCCGGATGCAGGCTTTTGTGTATGTAACCAGTGCCCGGATTAACCAGCATTTGATGAAAGGAACTTTTGGGGAAGGACTGAAACTGGTACCAGCCATAAAAAAAGGGTTAGATGAGTTTGCAATGTACATTGACCGGCACCGGGTATTGGTTATTCAATATAAAACGGCATTACTTTATTTCGGAAACGGCAATTATGAAACTTCCATCGATCATTTACAAAAGATCATCAATGGCCCGGTAGATATGCGGATCGACCTGCAGTGCTATGCCCGCCTGCTTCACCTGATGGCACATTTTGAAATGGGCAATGATGTCATTATTGAATCACTGATCAAATCAGTTTTCAGGTTTATGTCGAAGATGGACAACCTGACAGTAGTTGAAGAGGAGATCTTTAAATTTTTAAAGAATAACGTTTATGAATCAGCAGTGAAATTAAAACCGGGGTTGAAAAAATTATTACTGGAAATTAAACAGTTTGAAAAGAACCGTTTTGAAACCAGGGCATTTTCTTATATAGATATTATCAGTTGGGTGGAAAGTAAAGTATATGAAAAACCTTTGAGTGTTATTATTCATGAAAAATACCAGCAGAGCAGGCACCAGTAATTTTTTATTTTAAATTTTTTCAGGATTTATCAAGACCGCGGGCACTTAATTTTTGCCGGATGCCTGGCTGATAACGGCAGATAATTTTGTATAAAGATCCTTGTCCATTTCAGGGTCAAGGTATTCATCTAATGCAGTTGCTGCTTCTGTAAAGTTCTTTTCAGTAATAAGAGTATTTACCAACCGTTCAACATACCAATTCAGCTGATTCTTTGATGCTATTCCCATTTCCAGTGCTTTCCGGTAAAATGCCTTTGCCTCATTGAATTTTTTATTAGTATAGTAATAGGTTGCAATATCAAAATTCAATTTCGGAAAACGTTCAGGATCATAAAGAACAGCCTTACAATAATAATAGAACGAGCTGTCTTTAATTTCATTTCTCACATTAAACAGTTTACCCAGGTTGTAATAAACATAGGCCAGGGTTGAATCAATTTCCAGTGCCTTTTTATAATAACTTATCGCTTTATTAAATTCTGATTTCGGCAATGCTTCAAAATAAGTGTTACCTATTTCATTGAACAGGTCTTTGTTGTTTCCGATCTTATTCATTGCCTGGTTATAAACAGCAATGGCTTTATCCCTGTTTTTCTGTTTCCGGTAAAGCCTGCCCAGTGCATAATAATTATCATCTTTGGAAGGTCCGATCGCAATAGCTTTTAAAAAATCTGTTTCTGCGGATTCGGAATCTTTAAGGTTGTTTAAATAATAGGTACCCAGGTTCCGGTATGCTTCATCATTATCAGGATTGATCCTTACACATTCCTGCAGCCAGTATAAGGCGCTGTCTTCATTTTTGGCACGGGAATAAAGTGCACTCATTTTTTGATAACCCGATACAAACCCGGGATCGCAATTTATGGATCTTTCAAAATATCTTTTACAAATATTAAAATACTGATTGTCTGATTCAAGGCTGCCAAAATCCTGGGAAATAAATTCAAAATGGATGTTTCCATAATCTTCAGCTGCAGAACTATTGCATGGATCCAGATCAACTGCTTTTTTTGAATTTTGTTTAGCCTGAGCAAGTGCTTTTTGATTTATGACGGAATAAATCTGTTTGCTTTTCTTGTATTGGTTAAAGTAGGTCATCCCTAAATTTCTGTAGGCATTGCTGTACAGGCTATCCATCTCAATGGCCCTGGAAAAATACTCCAGCCCTTTAGTTCTGTTGTTTTTTGAAATATAATAATTTCCAAGACCATTTATTGGATAAGCCCATTTGGGTGCTTTTGCTGCAGCTTTCTCAAAATAATATTTGCAGGAGTCGTTCTGCATATCCTGGTAGATCCATCCCATCAGCAGGTAACCGGCTGCTGATATGGAATCCGTTTCAATTACTTTTCTGCAGTACTGAAGTACATCTTCCAGCTTCTTTTTTTTACTGGAATAAGCAGCCATGGTATTAATAAAATAAAATTTTGGCAGAAACAGTTCAACCAAAGCCGGATCTTTTTTTAGCAATGCAAGGGCTTTCCCCATCAGGGTATCCGCTACATCAAAACCGGTTGTTACCAGGGTTTTGAGTTTTTTTATCTGTTCGCCAAGGTCATTAAATGCTGAATTGCCATTTTCATTTTGGTCCTTATCCAGGTCCTTTTCCATAAAGATAATATGTACAAGCCCCTTGCCGCTGAGGAACAGATTGATCTTTTGCTGGCAAAAGTTAAGATACTTTGCCGCCAGTAAATATTTTGCATCTTCGGTAAGGTTGTTACCGGGCCATTGTTTTTCCATTTCATAATAAAATGATTCAGCAGAAAATTCACCGGAAAGGTTATCTTCTGCCAGGGCATCTGCAAAACGGTTGTATAAAGTTATTTGTGCAGTATCATTATTTGTCAGATCACCACCTTTTTCTCCGGGCTTTGCCGTATTTACTGCAAATAAATTTTGATCAGCACTCATTTGCTGCATTTCTTTATTTTTTTCCCAGGCAGATAAAGTTTGCGGATCAACTTTGGCGATGGTTTCCAGATCTTTCTCGGCACAACAGGTCCAGGGGATCTGGTCAATCGAGAAATCTGTTTTGGCTTTTTTCTTTACCATGATTTTTACATATCCACCGATCTCATCGAGGGTCACCTTACCATTATTGTCACCAAAAGGTTCTTTATCGGCTGCTCCTGCAAGTCCATCTATCAGGTAATACGTATAAAGGCCATGTCCATTTCCTATGGCAGGACTTTCAATAGAAACCTGCCCGTTGCCGGTAGAAAGCAACATGATTTCGCCCATTGGCTTTTGTACTATAGATTCATTGGTATAATTAACCGGTGTTTCTTTATTTTTTGGGATTTGATCGCTCCTGCAGGCATCCATAATGAGAATTACTTTCACACCCAGATCCACATATCGCTTTACAACCAGGTACTTTACTTTGGCGATCTCAATAGTTCCGGTCATTTCATAATTATTTTCGTCATTGTTTGGATAACAATCATAGGGCAGAAAATAAAAAACGTTTTCAGTTGTTGCAATACCATGGCCGCTAAAATATAGATACAGGCTGTCGCCTTTTTTTAGATTTTTGTTTTTTAACCAGCCTGTAGCTCCCCAAAAATCATTTTTATTGGCATTTTCATTGAGCAGTAATTTTATATTATCAGGCCTAGTGTTTCCCCCGCTGGGTGTTTGTAAAAATTTACTGAAAAGTAAAGCGTCGGCATGTGCATACTTTAAAGGGGTAACACCCGGGTATGTTGAAACACCCATAATAATGGCATACACGTCGCCTTTTGCGGTGTCTGCCCCATTTTTTGAAATAATTTTGCCACCCCTGGTTTCGGATTCAACAGGGTTTTGTGATTTCAGGGAAAAACAGCATAGCCATAAAAGTAAAACAACGAATACTCTTTTAATTTCGCTTGAACATATTTCCATTATACCGGCTTATGTTTTTAATGATACACATCTCAAAATTATAATGAAGTGCAGGTACAGAAGAAAAAAGCTGATGGATTTCCGAAGGAGGATTTTTATAAAGTTAACTTTAATAAAATTTTGATCCGGCTTCCAAGATAAACTATTTAATCATTAATAATTAGGAAACAAACGATTAAAGTACTAAATTTCTACAAAAATTTTTGCATTGTAATATTTTATAACATTAGTAAAACAATATGATTTATGCTTAAAATTATTAAAAACTGTGTAGCCGGAGCCATTGTCATCATAAGTGCATTTTTATTT
>JAYTOF010000248.1:0-3512 GCA_043747955.1 Chitinophagaceae bacterium | reverse complement strand
GAAAAAGCACCAAAGCCTGCTTTCGCAGGCTTCAGGCTCAAATCTTATTAGAAATTTAATAGTTGTTTACAAGTGTAACTTACTCTTCAAAAGAATCTCATCAAATTATTTGTATATTTTTTTTTATTCTTAATGATATTATTTAGAAATCAACCGTTTTTACTCTTAGAAAAATGAATGTTGAAAAGTAGGAAATCGATTTCCCTCAATCTTTCAAATAAAAAAACCGGGTCATTTACAGGACCCGGTTGTTAAAGCAAACAGTATTGATGTTACTTACTTGTAGAGTCTTTTACAGGTGGCCCCTTTTTGTCATTCATTGGTGCTGGAGGTGGAGGTGTTCCTCCCATCATTTGCATCATTTCATTCGCATCTACAAATGACCAATGTTCTACAACTTTACCTTCCTTAAACTTTGATACCTCTACTGAATGGCCGGTATGTGACTGACCTGCTTTCATGCCCCATTCAGGTATATCCTCTTTCGCAGTTGCACTTCCTTTCATCCAGGTCATTACATATTCATCATCTGACAACGTTTTTATAATATCATTTTTCATGTTTGTCATCATCTTTCCCATATTCGCAAAATATGCCTTTAGGCTGTCGAGACCTTTTATATCCCCTTTCGGTCCGGCATGATCTACTGCATCATCAGCAATATAATCGCCAATTTTGCTCCAATCATTGGTTTCAAACATTTTCATAATTGCATCATTGGATTCTATATTTTTTTTGGCTTTGGCAGAAATTCCGCCTGCATCTTTTTTGTCAGTACAAGAAGTAAAAAATAAAAAGCATCCTGCTGACAGCATGAATAATAACTTTTTCATGTTGATTTTATTTGGTTTATAATTAAATGACAAAATTGAGTGAAACAATCAACTGCACAAACCAACGAAAATTCAAGGGTGTATTTTTAAAAAATTCGCCTGTTAAGGTAAAAAACCTTAGGGGGTTTTCAAAAAAAAATTATTGAGACTTAACAGCTTTTAATGGGTCTTCATAAATGAATCTCACCATAGCGTTTTTCTGCTCGTCAGATGTAAGATATAACTGGTAGCGTTTCTCGCCTGCGTTAATGATCATCAAGGCTGTGTTTGGGGGTATGGTACCCAGGTTTTCGCCAACCATGATCACTTCCTGCTCAGTCTTATGCAGATCTATTTTTACATTGATGGATACAGGCTTTGTACCGAGGCATTTATTGGAAACTACCGGCATATTATTTACATACACGGAAATAGTATCGCCGTCTATCTGACCATTATCATAAAAATCTATTTTGATAATACCGGTATCCACTCTGATCTCTTTTACAAGCTCTGCTTTTCTTTTTGTAAGTGTAGAAGGTAGCTTTAGTTCTGGTTTGAAAGTTGGTTTATCAAAACGAATCAGGATAATGCTGCCGGGGTCGCAGGCCGTTTTCCCGTCAACCGCTTTGCCGGTATAGGTTCCCCTTATTTGTTCTTCGGGTCCATCACCTTTATGAAAAGTAAGGGTATATGTTTTTACACATACAGCACAGGCATCACTTATTTTGAAAGTAATAATTCCGGTTTCCCGCATATTAAAAATTCCACTATCTTTTTTGTAAACCCCTTCTATATTTTCTTTTACATAATTAAGTGAATCTGAAAAATGATACACAGTGCCGGTAATTTTTGTTCCGGCTACTTCTAATTGCATTTCAATATTATAAACGGGAAAACAGGATCCTGGCGCCATTACAGTCCGACCTTTCCAAAAGCCATTGATATCCTGAGCTTGTATAAGTCCGGAGAAAAATAGTAAGAATAAAATAAATGATTGTCTCAGCATTATTCAGGAAAAATAAACGAAAATGCGGAAGGGGAGTAAAATATTACAGAAACGGCAACAACTTGATTACCTTTTTATAAAAGTAAAGTTATTTTAGTTTCTGATATCTAAACCGTACAACTGCGTTTTTCTTTTCAGTGGACGTTATCCGGACATCAAAACGTTGCTCGCCGGCCTCTACTATCATTAATGAAGTATTTGGCGGGATCCGGCCAAGGTTTTCAGCTACCATTACAAGTTCATGGTCAGTATTGTTATCGACCAGGGAAAATTTAATTATTAAAGGTGCGGCTGTAAGCCCTTTTGAGGATAGCATTAATTTATTATCCAGGTATACTGAAATTGTATCTCCATCTATTTCGCCATTATCATACAGCTTTACCGTTACTTCCGGGTCGGTTACAGTCAGGATCTTCATTAGTTCATTTGACCTGTTTTTGAGTACGGCAGGTTTTGGAATACTCTCAACGGGTTTTGTTTTAACTACCGGTGGGGTATTTATTTTTAATGAAGTATCCGTTTTTGGTTTAATGACAGGGGGATTTGTTTTTACAACCGGAGGTTTAGTCGTTGGGGTTTTTTCTACAGGTTTTTTAGCTGTAGGATTTGTGGCAATTGGTTTTTTAACTTGAGGCGTTACAGGTTTTGTTTTTACTGAATCTCTTTTTACTTTAGGCTGATTATAAATTATTGGTGTGTTATTAACTTTATTACGCAGAAACGGCTCAATATAAAAGTCAGAGGTAGTTACTTTTTTCAGGAAAACTTTTCCTCCGCCGCAGTCGCCCCAGCTATAGGGATTGGGTTTTCCTTTTACTTCCGGTTTACCCAGGAAAGTGCCTTCCAGGGTTTCTTCATTTCCCGATTTACTATAAAATAAGTCATAATTCATAATACAGGCACCACTTCCTTCAAGATTCTTTATTTCGACTGTTTTTATCTCCCGTATTTTAAGGTTATTGGAAGATTTGTTGAAACTTCCTGTCATGGTAGCTTTTCCATAAAAACGTACGTCAAGATATGAATAGGAAACACCTGAAGAAAAGGAAGAAGAAGGAACTTTGACCTGAAATTCTAATTTGTATTTTTCACCCATATCAGTTACAAAATAACCCCGCCAGATACCAGTGAGGTTTTGGGCTTGTATACCAAACTGGAAAACCAGCAGCAAACAAGATAATGCCGTAAAATGTCTTAAAAAATTCCTCAACATATTGGTGTCAAAAATAACGAATATGTTACGAATGAATAATTGAACTCCGGCAATAGTTTGTTAATTTTGCCCACTAAATTTATAAGAGGAGTTAATATTTTATGATCAATATTACATTACCAGATGGTGCAGTTAAACAATATCAGCCGGGATCTACTGCCCTTGATATAGCAAAATCTATTTCTGAGGGTCTTGCCAGAAAAGTGCTGGCAGCAACGATCAATGGTCAGGTGTGGGATGCTACAAGACCAATTAATGAAGATGCATCCTTAAAATTGCTTACCTGGAATGATGCTGATGGAAAAAATACTTTCTGGCATTCTTCTGCCCACCTGATGGCGGAGGCTGTTGAAGCTACTTTCCCCGGAGTTAAATTCTGGGTTGGACCGGCTCTGGAGAATGGTTTTTATTACGATATGGATCTGGGCGATAAAAAAATGAGTGAAGAAGATTTATTAGCCCTGGAAAAAAAGATGAA
>JAYTOF010000247.1:0-4731 GCA_043747955.1 Chitinophagaceae bacterium | reverse complement strand
CTGTGAACTTTGTGATGAAATATTTTTAATACCTGCAATACCATTGATGGTTTTTTCAAGCGGTTCGGTAATTTGTGTTTCTATGATCTCGGCATTGGCACCGGGATAAGATGTACGTACACTGATATTGGGAGGATCAAGTGCAGGATAGTCACGTACACCCAAGAAATAGTAGCCAATGGCACCAAACACCACAATGAGGATGTTGAGTACAATGGCAAATATGGGCCTGCGTAAACTGAATTCTGAGATGTTCATACTCCCCGCAACTTTATTTTTTTAAGTGTCGTTCTATTAAGTATTAAAATTCACCCGGGAAGCCGTCTTCGACAAGCTCAGACTGACAGCTTTCTGTCATGTTGAGCTTGTCGAAACATTGACAGAATGCGGCTTTTAAATGAAATTTATTTTTTAATAACACAATACGTTATTTAATTATTTTATTGAGTTCAACTTTTGCATCAGGCTTAAGGCTCATTAACCCGGTAGTGACAATGGTGTCGCCTGCTTTTAGCCCACTGGTAATTTGTATAAAAGAAGTATCCCTTATACCGGTAGTTACATCAGTAAATGTTGCAGTTCCACTGCGGTAAACGATCACTTTTTTACCACGGGCCTGCGGAAGTATGGCCTGTGTGGGGATCATCAGACCATTTGGATCGGCATTAAAATCTGTTGCAACTTTTGCAAAAACCCCGGGTAATAAATGCCCGTCATTATTGGTAACCAGTGCCCTGATGTTCTGGCTCCTTGTATTTTCTGACAGGCCAGATTCAGCAGCAATGATCCTTGCCGTATATTTTTTTGGATTTCCCTCAATAGTAAAATCAACAGACTGACCTGGCTTCATGCTGTTGGTAAATTTTTCAGGTAAAATAAAATCTAATTTTAACTGGCTGTTTTGGCGGATCGTTGTG
The DNA here is from genome assembly GCA_043747955.1 of Chitinophagaceae bacterium. GTDB lineage: Bacteria > Bacteroidota > Bacteroidia > Chitinophagales > Chitinophagaceae > Ferruginibacter. The sequence continues at coordinate 3,814 of JAYTOF010000247.1, read as the reverse complement.
AGGGTTGTTTGGGGTGTGATATAAGCGCCTGAACTTATATTTTTCAGGCCAAGGGTTCCGCTGTAAGGTGCCCTTATTTCTGTTCTGCTAATATTGGTTCGTACAATTTCCATATCGGCCCTGATGGTATTTACCTGAAGGGCACTCAGGTCATATTCCTGCTGGCTAACACCACTGATCTTTAACAGTTCTTCCATTCGCTTAACGGTTTGCTCAGCCACTGCTACCTGTACGTTCAGTTTTTTTAGCTGGGCCTGCAGGTCACCATCATAAATCTTTGCCAGTAAAGTTCCTTTGCCAACTGTTTTCCCTTCATTCATATTGAGATAAATCAACCGGCCCGATATTTCGGGATGTATCTCGGTTGTTTCGTTTGCAATGATAGAACCCGGAAGCTCGGCTTTGTCGCTAATCATCATTTTTGTAACAATATAGCCTTCTACTTTTTGGATAGGTGGTTTGGCAGCAGACGGGGCATAATTTTCCTTTTCAGCACCTCCGCAAGCCGACAGTAAAAGAATAAGTGTAGTGCTGTAAATAAAGTTAAATCCGACAGTTACCGGATCATGAAAAACTGCTCTCACCCGTTTTGGTTTTATTTAGGCAATAAATTTAAGCCATATTCATCTGCTTACATACTTTTTTATATAACTGGTAATGGTTAACCGTTGGTTTTTACTTTTACCGTTTGTTTTATGCGGTTAGCCTGGTGAATCAGTTCCTGTTTTTCCTTACTTAATATGGTAATATGTCCCATCTTCCTGCCGGGCCTGGTCTCTTTTTTTCCATAAATATGAACAAATACATTTTCAATCTGAAGAATTTCATTCAGGCCCTCATATATGGCTTCACCATTATATCCTTCTTCACCCAAAAGATTTACGATGGCTGCCGGTAAAATAGGTTCGGTACTTCCCAGGGGATAACCAAGCATTATCCGCCACAGCATATCAAATTGCGAACTGTAATTTGCTTCAATGGTATGGTGACCGCTGTTATGTACCCTGGCTGCGGTTTCGTTTACAAAAACATTGTCATCAATATCAACAAATAATTCAACGGCAAAAATGCCGGGGCTTTTCAGATCTTTAACCACTTTCAAAGCAACGGCTTCAACCTTCCACAATACTTTATCCGGCATATCGGCAGGGCTTATCTGGTATTCAAGTACATTCAGCCGGTTATCAAAAACCATGTCAACAGATGGATACAATGCATTTTCACCTTTATCATTAACAGCTATAATTACCGAAATTTCTTTTTTAATGGAAACCAGTTTTTCTAATACAGCAGGTACATCAAATCCTTTCTTAATGTCATCTTTGGTTCTTAATAATTCTACTCCACGCCCGTCATATCCACCCAGGGCTATCTTATGAGCTGCCGGTAAAAAATTAATATGTTGGTTTAAGCCTGATTTATTTTGAGTGATCACAAATTCCGGGGTAGGTATTTCATTGTCTTTATAAAACTGCTTTTGCAGCATTTTATTTTTTATAATTTTCAGAGCTGATGGTTTTGGGTAGATCCGTACACCTTCACTTTCTAATTTTTCCAGTGCGTCTTCATTCGCCGCTTCAATTTCAATGGTTAAAGCATCCAGGCCTTTACCAAAATGATAAACATCATCAAAATTGCCGATATCGCCTTTTGTAAAATGATGGCACAGATGAGCCGAAGGGCAGGTAGAATCATTTTCCATTACAAATGTTTCCACCGGATAATTGGCAGCAGCCTGTAATAACATTCTTCCTAGCTGACCGCCACCCAGGATTCCTATTTTTATCATAGCAACAAAGATAAGGCAGCATAAAAATTGTTATCAAAATAATTTAACAGAATACAGTTACTGTTTATTTAAAACTTTTTGGAGGGTAATTTTATTGAATACCTGCTTACATAATTTTTCTTTTTTTGCCATTTGGGAAATTATATGGAACTTTAAAGCAATTAAACAAAACTACAAACACATGAGAAAAAATCAATTGCATCTATGGTTATTACTATTTGTAATAATTACCCCAAATTTAATTTATGCACAGGCTACACTTTCCGGTACCGTTAAAGGTAAAGGAACGGCACTATCGGGTGCAAGTATTTCTGCCAGGCCTTCCGGCAAAGGAACCACTGCAGAGACTGACGGGCGATACTCTTTAAAATTATCTGCCGGCTCGTATGCCATTTCTTTTTCTTCTGCTGGATTTGTTACACAAAGTGTAAATATTAAGGTTGCAGATGGTGAACAAAAGACAGTTGATGTTGATTTAACCGAAGATACAAAAGGGCTGGAGGATGTAATTGTGGTTGGTGCCCGTTCATTACCAAGAACATCTACAACCTCTCCGCTACCGATAGATATAGTTTCGGCGGCTGATTTAAAAACAACGGCACAAACTTCTTTTGATAAGCAGTTGCAATACAGGGTTCCATCGTTTAATACCGTTAATACACCGGTAAATGATGCAACTACCCTGCTTGATCCTTATGAGATCAGGAACCTTGGCCCAAGCCGCACCCTGGTACTCATCAATGGTAAAAGAAAAAACCTGAGTTCACTTTTATATGTGCAGTTTGCACCGGGCAGGGGAGAAACAGGTGCTGATCTTGCAGCTATTCCTGTTGATGCCATCAAGCGCGTAGAGATATTGCGGGATGGTGCCTCAGCACAATATGGTTCCGATGCCATTGCTGGTGTTATGAACGTAGTGCTTAAAGACAGGTATCAATACAGTTCATTAAGTATTAATGGTGGCCTTACCGGCAAGGGTGATGGAGAAAATTATGGTATTGCTTTTAACAGTGGTTCAAACATTGGTGCAAAAGGTTTTTTAAATTATACAGTTGATATCAGCCAACAAAACAGTGCCGTGCGTTCAGGTATCATACACCTCCCGACTGAAATAGCCACATTTGGCGGATCACCTTCAGCTGATGCTGCCATTACAGCCTTTTTAAGCAAGTACCCAACGGGAAATAATATTAATGGTTCGGGTGATATTCAGGCAGCTAAGTTTAATTATAATTTGGGTTTATCTGTCGGTGAAGATGGACAATTTTATAGCAATGCAGCCCTGGTGTTTAAGAAAGTAAAAAGTTTTGCAAATTACAGAACTCCCTATTGGAGAACTGATGCAGGGTTGTTACACAAAAGAATACCAGGTGCTCCTAATTATACCGGTGGCACCGACCCTTTGTATGAAGGCTATTTAGGTTATGTGCCTACTTTTGAAGGCGACCTGTTAGATTATAACGGCACATTTGGATTTAAAAATGTAAAAAATGGCTGGGCACATGATGTTAGTATTACTTTTGGCGGTAACCAACAATTATACACGGTAGAAAATACGGTAAACCGTTCTCTGGGTACTGCAAGCCCTACAGCTTTTAAACCGGGTGGTTTTGGTTTTTCACATATCGTAGGTAACTATGATGCTTCTAAATCCATCAGCGACAATTTTACACTGGCATTTGGTGCTGAAGTAAGAAGAGAAACCTATAAGATAATTGCAGGTGATACCGCATCTTATTCAGGGCAGGGATCTAATTCATTTCCTGGTATCAGAGCTGAGAATGCAACTACCAACAGTCGATTCAACTTAGGTGCTTATATAGATGGTACGGTTGATATTACCAAAGACTTCCTGATAAATGCAGCCGTCCGTGGTGAAAAATACAGTGATTTTGGCGAAGCATTTGTTTGGAAACTATCATCACGTTATAAAATAGCAAATAACCTGGCAGTTATCAGGGCATCTGCTTCAACAGGCTTTAGGGCCCCAACGCTGCACCAGATCTATGCACAATCAACCCAGGC
>JAYTOF010000246.1:0-14274 GCA_043747955.1 Chitinophagaceae bacterium | reverse complement strand
AGTGGTGCTGCCACATTATTGATGGATACCACTCACTATACAGCGCTCGAATTTTACAAAGCCAGTGCCAGTAGCCGTTTACCGGCAAAAATGAAAAACGAAAGTCAATATGATCAATTATCTGCCAGCATTTGGCCCAAAGCAAATGACAGGTCTCTTTTGGCGGACTTTGTACAAAAACGGGCATTAAGTTTCCTGAGTCAAAAAACAACGGCCCATCCTTTACAGTTTCTCAGTGTAAATCAACAGCAAAATATAAAAAATTGGAAAGCCGAAAATGCAAAAGCCTATCCTAAAGGAGCAGCAGATATGGGCCTTAGTTTATCTGCATCATCAGATCTTCGGTTTATGGTTTTAAATGAAAATGCTACCTGCATTAATTTTATACAATATGATGAAGCATACAATGGAGGTGCTGCACATAGCAATTCCAGCAGTCAGTTGTTGGTTGTAGATAAAAGAAATAATAAATTATTGCAATTAACAGATATCCTTACCCCTGCCGGTATTAAAACATTACCTGTTTTATTGGAAAAAGCTGCCCGTTCACAATTTGGGATTGCCGCAAAGGCTCCGCTTGATGGCAGGTTGCTGGTAAAAAACATCCTGCCTGCTGAACAGTTTTTTATGACTGATGCCGGTATCGGATTCTGGTATAATGCGTATGAAATAGCATCTTTTGCCGATGGAAATGTAGTTTTATTTATACCACTGTCATTAATTGTAAAATATATACAGCCAAGATTTATAAAACCATAATTATAGAAAGAATGTATTACTGATGATGTTGACATCAGATACCCCGGAATGTTATAATTTTTTGATCATCACATTCCGGTACCAGACCTCATTGCCATGATCCTGCAAAGCGATCTGCCCTTTTTTATAAACGCCGAAATCAGGCATTGCCTTAAATTTACTGGCAGCAACCATTTTTTTCCAGTTATCATCCCAAAGGGTTGTTGATACTACTTTTTCTCCATTCAGGTAAAAATCAAGTTTGCCATTCAGGCATTTTATTTCAGCCAGGTTCCACTCACCATAGGGTTTTACAGTTTCTTTACTGCAGGAGATCAGATCATATAAATCACCGGCGCGGTGTTTAGGTATTTCAGCATCCGGGTGTCCGTTATTATCGAGTACCTGCATTTCAAGCCCAGTCTCCCAGGGCCATTTATATTTAGCAGTATCTTCGTGCACATAAAACATAATGCCGCTGTTACCATTCTTTGCAATCTCCCATTCAAGTTTTAAATGAAAATTTTCAAACGCTTCTTCGGTTACAATATCACCACCATCTTTAACTTGCCAGTTGATTTTTTGGGCTGTATCAAGATGCAATGTGCCATTATCAACTTTCCAGGCTTTCCCTACGGGCAAGCCACCATATTTATGCCAGCCGGCAGTGGTTTTACCATCAAATAATAATTTCCATCCATCCGCTTTTTGTTCATCCGAAAGGTAGTTGTTTGTCATGTCGGTTCTTACTTTTTCAGCAACAGTTTCCTGTTTTGTATTATCAGCATTATTACTGCAGGCAATAACAGCCGAAATTAAGATTCCTGTTACAATTACTTTTAGCATGGTCTTTATTTTTTTTGCGAAAGAATATATTTAGCCATTAATCCGGCATCTTCCTTTGTTATACCGGTATGGGGTACCATCGGTATTTGTCCCCATACGCCGCTGCCTCCGCTTACAATTTTATCTGCCAAATGCGAAACAATCGTATCAGACAATCCTGCATATTTGCTTGCAATGGCGGTGTAACTGGGGCCTGTAAGGACTTCATCAGGTCGGTGACAGGTAACACAGTCATTGTTGCTGATCAATGCAAAACCTTTCTCAATGTCGGCTGCATTGCCGGCTGCATTGCCGGAAGCATTATCTCCGCAGGAATATAAAAAAGCAACCATGCCCATGGCATAAATAATTTTTTTCATGTTCAATTTTATAAGTAGTTAATGTTTAGATAAAGATAGTATTTAATCTAACCCCAAAATTTTTCTGTTTATTTTTTTATCAGTACCGCCGGAAGCAAAATCATCGAATGCTTTTTCAGTAACCCTGATTATGTTTTGCTGAATAAATGCAGCACCTTCCCTGGCCCCATCTTCGGGATGTTTAAGACAGCACTCCCACTCCATTACGGCCCAACCCGAAAAATCATACTGTGCCAGTTTGCTGAATATTTTTTTAAAATCAACCTGCCCATCCCCTGGCGAACGGTAGCGGCCTGCCCGGTTTATCCAGCTTTGATAACCGCCAAAAGTACCTTGTTTACCGGTTGAATTAAATTCGGCATCCTTTACATGAAATGCTTTTATCCTTTCATGATAAAAATCTATATACTGGATATAATCTAACTGTTGCAATACAAAATGCGAAGGATCATATAATAAACAGGCTCTTGGATGATCATTAACTTCCTTTAAAAACATTTCGTATGTAATACCATCAAACAGATCTTCCCCGGGATGAATTTCATAACAAACATTTACACCACATTCATCAAAATAATTAAGGATAGGGAGCCATCTTTTGCCTAATTCTTTAAACCCTTCCTCTACCAGGCCGGCAGGCCGCTGTGGCCAGGGATGAAAGGTATGCCACAACAAAGACCCGCTGAAAGTAGCAAGGGCATTCAATCCCAGGTTTTGAGAAGCCCGGGCCCCATATTTCAATTGTTGAATGGCCCATTTCATTCTTTCTGTTGGATTGCCGCGAAGCTGTTCAGGTGCAAAGCCATCAAATAAAGTATCGTAAGCCGGATGAACAGCAACCAGTTGTCCCTGCAGGTGTGTTGATAATTCGGTTATTTCCAAACCACATTCATTGATGATGCCTTTTAATTCATCGGCATATGTTTTACTTTCAGCCGCTTTTTGCAGATCTATGCAGCGTGCATCCCAGGTTGGGATCTGCACACCGGTATATCCTAAACTTTTAGCCCAGGTACATATTGTCTTTAAATTATTGAACGGGGGCGCATCACCCAGGAATTGTGCCAGGAAAATTGCGGGCCCTTTAATTGTTGTCATGTTTATTTTTTTTATTGCGCATGGCTTACACTGTAAAATCAATCCATTTCTCTTTTGCATTTCCGCTTTTCACTACGTTTTCAATAAAGGCCATACCGCGTACACCTTCATTTACTGAAGGAAAATCCAGCCATTCTCCGGCAGGTTTTTCTCCACTCATTTTTGCATGAAGTGTTAATGCAAAATTCCGGTAGAGGTTGGCAAATGCTTCCAGGTATCCTTCCGGATGGCCGGCAGGTGTACGGCAATTATGACTGGCATACGAATTAAGATAACCGGTGCCCGCCCTGTAAATCTCTGCAGGTTTATCCAACCATTTTACCAATAATGTATTGGCATCTTCCTGTTTCCATTCCAGTCCTCCCTTTTCGCCATATACCCTGATCTTAACATTATTCTCTTCGCCTGCTGCTACCTGTGTTGCCATAAGCACACCGGTAGCTCCGTTATCAAACTTTAATAATACTGCGCCATCATCATCCAGCATTCTACCTGCTACAACAATATTTAATTCGGCACAAATGGCTGTTACCTGTAAACCGGTAATATATTCTGCCAGGTTAAAAGCATGGGTGCCAATATCACCCATGGCACCTGCAGCGCCGCTTTTCTTGGGATCGGTGCGCCAGGATGCCTGTGCCTGTCCTGTTTTTTCTAAAAAGGTACTGAGCCATCCCTGCGGATATTCCACATAAACTTTTCTTATTTTTCCCAGGGCCCCTGACTTTAATAAATGCTTTGCCTGCTTTACCATGGGGTAGCCTGTGTAGGTATGGCAAAGTAAAATGGTCAATCCGGTATCGGCTGCTTTTTTCTTTAATTGAAGTGCTTCTTCCAGAGAAAACGTGATCGGCTTTTCAATTACCACATGAAATCCTTTATCCAATGCCATCATTGCAGGATCAAAATGAACAAAGTTTGGGGTAACAATGGTTATAAAATCCAATCGCCTGTCTGCCGGCATTGCGGCTTCTTTTTCCAGCATGATCTTATAATCGGTGTAGATACGTTCTTTATTCAAATAAAGGCTTTCGCCCGACTCAACAGCAATTTCCGGGTTCACACTCAAAGCGCCTGCTACCATTTCAACCTGGCCATCCATATTAAATGCAAGACGATGTACGGCTCCAATAAAAGCATCCTTACCACCGCCAATCATTCCCATTCGTAATTTTCTGTTAAGCATTGCAAAGGTTTGTGGTTAATATATAATTGCGATTTTGTAAACTGAAAGTTTATTTAAAAATAGTACATTTAGTTTTTACAAATAAAACAAATTGTACGATATGCAGGCTGTAAACCGCAACAAACTATTCATTGCAAGTTGCCTTGCACTTTTAGTAACCTCACTTTCATTTGGCATACGGGCAGGAATACTTAACAGGCTGGGTACTGAATTCAACCTGGATAATGCTGAATTGGGAACGATAGCAGCAACTGCATTTTGGGGTTTTCCACTGGCCGTAATTTTTGGTGGAATAGTAGTTGATATTATTGGCATGAAAAAACTTCTGGTACTGGCATTTATTTTTCATATTGCCGGTATTTTACTGACCATTTTTACAGGAAAATTCGGAGACCCTTTTTGGTCTTTATTTATTTCAACATTATTTATTGGTATCGCAAACGGAACTGTAGAAGCCGCCTGCAATCCACTGGTGACCGCACTGTACCCGGATAACAAAACCACCAAACTAAATCATTTTCATTTATGGTTCCCGGGTGGTATTGTGATCGGCACCCTGATCGTTTATTTTTTTGATAAGGCGGGAACAGGCTGGCAATTACAGGTGGCGATGATGATCATCCCGGCTATTATTTATGGGTATCTTTTTTTGAAACAAAGCTTTCCGCAAACAGAACGGGTGTCGAGTGGCATATCAACCGGTGACATGTACAAATCACTGGGCAATCCCTTATTTTTATTTATGATCATCTGTATGTTTGGTACTGCCATTACAGAATTATTCACCGGGCAATGGATTGATATCTTATTAAAGAATGTTACTGAAAATGCCTTGCTTGTATTAACGGTATCAACCGGGGTTATGGCAATTGGAAGAGCGTTTGCAGGTCCATTGGTCCATCGATTGGCCCCTCAGGGCGTATTACTTTTATCGGCGATATTATCGGCTACCGGATTATACCTGCTGGGTCATAGTTCCGGTAATATGATTTTCATTGGCGCCCTGGTTTTTGGTATGGGCGTATGTTATTTCTGGCCAACTATGCTGGGGTTTGTATCAGAATACTTACCTAAAACCGGAGCGGTTGGTATTAATTTAATGGGCGGTGCAGGCATGTTTGCTGTATCATTATATATGATGTTTATGGGAGGTGTTTATGATAAATTAATTGCAAAAAAACTTCCTGCCGGTTCTGATTTTAAACTTTATAATTCAGGAGGAGCAACTTCAGAAATGAAAACTGCTTTAGCCGAAGCCAATAAAGCAGCGGGCCCCGAGATCATCAATACCACTTTAGTCATTCCGGTAATATTGATTGTTGCGTTTACCGGTTTGTATTTGTATATGAGAAATAAAAAGAAGGTCGTTTTACAACGGTTATAAAGATCTAGTGATTTTGTAATTTCCGTTTTATTAATACAACATGGATATGATAAACAGAAGAGAAGTGCTGAAAAAAATAGCTGCCGGCAGCCTTGCCCTTTCGGGTGGATCTTCCCTTTATTCATTTACCCATGATCATGATATAAAAAAATACAGGTTGAAGAATAATATCAATCACTCGGTGTGCAGATGGACCTATGGTTTTCTACCGCTTGAAGAACTTTGTAAAACAGTAAAAGATATTGGTTTTTCAGCCATAGATCTTATTGGCCCCGGGGAATGGGATATTTTAAAACAACATGGCATCTACAGCAGTATGTGCAATGGCGCCGAAATAAGCCTGGTAAAAGGATGGAACAATAAAGATTACCATTCTACCTTAATAAAAAATTATTCCGGTCATATTGAGCTGGTTGCTAAAGCAGGTTATAAAAATCTGATCTGTTTCAGCGGCAACCGAAACGGTATGGATGATGAAACCGGATTAAAAAACATGACAGCAGGTATTAAAGAGGTGATAGGTTTAGCCGAAAAAAATAACGTGGTGATCCAGATAGAAGTTTTCAACAGTAAGGTTGACCATAAAGATTATATGGCCGACAATACCAAATGGGCCATTGAACTTTGTAAGCGGATCGGTTCTGAAAATTTTAAAATTCTTTATGATATTTATCACATGCAGATCTCTGAAGGCGATATCATCAGAACCATCCTTGATAATCAAATGTATTTTGGACATTATCATACCGCAGGTGTTCCGGGCAGAAATGAGATCGATGAATCACAGGAGTTGTATTATCCTGCCATTATGAAAGTGATAAAGGATACAGGTTACAGGGGTTTTGTGTCACAGGAATTTATTCCAACAGCAAAAGATACCAAAGATAAAATTGCTGCTTTAAAAAAAGCAGTGATGATCTGCGATATATAAAACCGGTCATTCAAATCTCTTACCCCGGAGATTTTTATAAAATAAAAATTCTTAACCCCCCATGAGGGTACGGGGGCAAAAAAATAATCTATGGCAGATAATAAGTTTGATGCAATTGTAATTGGCTCTGGTATCAGTGGAGGCTGGGCAGCAAAAGAATTAACCGAAAAAGGATTGAAGGTAATGATGCTGGAACGCGGCCGTGATATTAAACATATTAAAGATTATGTAACGGCTAACACAGAAAGCTGGGAGTTTCCGCACCGGGGTGGCCGTACCCAAAAAATGATTGAAGATTATCCTGCATTAAAAAGGGATTACCCGCTTAGTGAAACCGTACTTGATCTGTGGGTAAAAGATAAAGAATGCCCCTACACCGAGACAAAACCATTTTCATGGTTCAGGGGTTATCATGTAGGTGGCCGTTCATTAACCTGGGGCCGCCAGAGTTACCGGTTTAATAAATGGGATTTTCAAGCCAACCTTAAAGACGGTCATGGTGTTGACTGGCCAATTCGTTATGAAGACCTTGCACCCTGGTACAGTTATGCAGAAAAATTTGCCGGCATACAGGGAAGTAAAGAGGGGCTGGATGTATTGCCTGATGGTGATTATATGCCTGCTATGGAAATGAATTGTGTAGAAAAAGATGTTGCGGCAAGATTAAAAGTGCATTATAAAAATATGCGGCATATGTTTATTGGCCGGAGTGCCAATATTACAGAAGCTCATAACAACAGAACCAATTGCCAGTACCGTAACCGTTGCTGGAGAGGTTGCCCTTTTGGTGGATATTTCAGTACGCAATCAGCCACATTACCGGCTGCCATGAGTACAGGCAACCTTACCCTGCGCCCTTTTTCTATAGTAACAAAGATATTATACGATAAGAATACAAAAAAAGCAACCGGTGTTGAAATACTGGATGCCGAAACCAATAAAACATACGAGTACAAATCAAAAATTGTTTTTGTTTGTGCATCAGCTTTTAATTCTACCTGGGTACTGATGAATTCGGCAACAGATATATGGCCCGGTGGTTTGGGAAGCAGCAGTGGTGAGCTGGGACATAATGTTATGGATCATCATTTCAGGTGTGGTGCCGGGGGTAATGTGGAAGGATATAGTGATAAATATACTTTTGGCAGAAGGCCTACCGGAATTTATATTCCAAGGTTCAGAAATATTTATAATGATAAAAGAGATTATGTAAGGGGATTTGGATACCAGGGTGGAGCCAGCCGTGGCCGCGGTGTTGAAATAGCAGAGATGACCATAGGTGCCGATCTGAAGGATTCCTTAACTGTGCCTTCAGACAATTGGAAAATGGGCATTACAGGTTTTGGAGAAATGCTGCCATATCATGAAAATACCATCAGCCTTAATAAGAAAATAACAGATAAATGGGGTTTGCCGGTTCTTGATATGAATGTGGAAATAAAAGATAATGAAAAAAAAATGCGGATAGATATGATGGCAGATGCCAAAGAAATGCTGGAGGCCTCTGGTGTAACGAATGTTAAAACCAATGACAGTGGTTATGAAGTAGGCATGGGCATTCATGAAATGGGTACTGCACGAATGGGCCGTGATCCTAAAACATCTGTACTTAATAGTAATAACCAGGTATGGGATGCGCCGAATGTATTTGTAACTGATGGTGCGTGTATGACATCTGCATCCTGTGTTAATCCATCATTAACCTATATGGCATTAACAGCAAGGGCAGCTGACTATGCAGTTTCAGCATTAAAAAAAGGTAACCTGTAATTAATATGGCAGATAATACATTTGATGCAATAGTAGTTGGCTCAGGTATCAGTGGTGGCTGGGCGGCCAAAGAACTTTGTGAAAAAGGACTGAAAGTTTTATTGTTGGAAAGAGGCGGACCTTATGAGCATATTAAGGATTATAAAACAGCTTCAAAAAACTTATGGGAGCATGAACACCGGGGGAATACGACCCATGAGCAAAAGAAAAAATATCCGGTCATACACCGCGGCTGGGCAGCTTCAGAAGTCATCATGGATGCCTGGGCAAATGAAGAGGATTCGCCCTACACCGAAATAAAACCGTTTACCTGGTGGCGCAGTTACCGCTTTGGAGGCCGTTCTGTTTTATGGGGCAGGCAAAGTTACCGCTGGAGCCAAATGGATTTTGAAGCCAATGAAAAAGATGGAACTGCAATTCCATGGCCGGTTAATTATAATGAAATAGCTCCCTGGTATGATCATGTTGAAAAATTTGCCGGTATCAGTGGCTCTAAAGAAAATATTCCGCATTTACCTGATGGGCAGTTTATGCCGGCAATGGATTTGAACCTGGTAGAAAAAGATGTAGCAGCAAAAATTAAAAAGCAGTATAACGGGCAACGTCACCTGATCATTGGCCGGGTAGCCAATATCACGGCTCCGCATCATGACCGGCCCGGTTGTCAGTACAGAAACCGATGTTGGGAGGGTTGTCCTTTTGGTGGATACTTCAGTACACAATCTTCCACTCATCCTGCAGCATTAAAAACCGGAAATCTTACTGTTCGCCCTTACGCTATAGTAACAGAAGTTTTATATGATAAAGAAAAGAAAAAAGCAACCGGCGTGGAAATAATGGATAGCCTGGATAATAAAACGTACCGGTATCAATCAAAAATTGTTTTTCTCTGTGCTTCTACGCTTAACTCTGCATGGATATTAATGCGGTCTGCTACTAATATTTGGCCCGGAGGTTTGGGCAGCAGCAGTGGTGAACTGGGTCATAATGTAATGGATCATCATTATAACCTGGGGGCATCCGGAGAGGCAGAAGGGTTTGATGATACATATATTTATGGCCGGAGACCAAATGGTTTTTATATTCCCCGTTTTGTAAATATAGGTAATGATAAAAGAGATTATTTACGTGGCTTTGGTTATCAGGGAGGTGCCAGCCGTAGTGGATGGAGAAGAGATGTAGCAGAACTGAATATCGGGATAGATTTAAAAGAAGCGCTCTCCGAACCGGGTAATTGGAGGATCGGCACAAGCGGGTTTGGAGAAATACTGCCGTACCATGAAAATAAAATTTCACTTGATAAAAACCGGAATGATAAATGGGGCTTACCTGTGCTGGCTATGGATGCAGCATTGAAAGAAAATGAATTTAAAATGCGAAAAGATATTGTAACAGAAATGGTAGCCATGCTGGAAGCCGGGGGAATAAAAAATATTACTTCCTGGGATAATGGCCACGCAATGGGCCATGGTATCCACGAAATGGGTACTGCCCGTATGGGAAAAGACTCCAAAACATCGGTATTGAATAAATGGAACCAGGTATGGGATGCACTGAATGTTTTTGTAACCGATGGCGCTTTTATGACCTCGTCTGCCTGCCAGAATCCATCATTAACCTATATGGCATTTACAGCAAGGGCCGCCAATTATGCCGTTGAGGAATTAAAAAAACAAAATTTATAATCTTATAAAATAATTACAATGGACAGAAGAGAACTTTTAAAGATGATTGCTGTATTAACCGGTGGCGCTGTTATTGGTGGCGACCTGTTCCTCAGTGGTTGTAAAGCAGGCGTAAAAAATGATGCGGGTTTTACAGCCGCAAATATTTTATTGCTGGATGAAATAGGTGAAACGATCATTCCCGCAGGAAAAACACCCGGGGCCAAAGCTGCACAAGTAGGTAATTTTATGAAAGTGATGGTTACAGATTGCTATACGCAGGAACAACAGGATGCTTTTATAAAAGGGATCATCAGCTTGGAAGAAGCCGGTAAAAAAATGAACAGTAAATCTTTTATGGATTGTACCCCGCAGCAGCGGCATTACCTTTTGGTCAGCCTGGAAAAAGAAGCAAAGGAATTTAATAAAAATGTAGAGGAAAAAGATAAACCCCAAAAAGAAGCATTCAAACAAAAAGAAAGGCCTTATGATTTTGTTGCTTCACCCAGGCATTATTATACGATGATGAAGCAGTTAACTTTGCTGGGTTTCTTCACTTCTAAAACGGGTATGACCGAAACTTTACGGCACAATGCTGTTCCGGGTAAATACGATGGAGCTTTTCCTTATGCAAAAGGCGATAAGGCATGGGCAGAATAAAAACTAAATACACGAAGGAGATTTATTATAAAAATGCTTATTCAGAACTTAACCAATTAAAATAATTTCCATGTCATACAACAGAAGAACATTCATGAAACTTTCAGGTGGATTAACAGGCAGTTTCATATTGGGCAATCTTACCAGCCTGGCATCTTTTTCCGGTATCGGAAATACTGAAACAAAATTAAAAAATTTTGGCATTCAGTTATATACCCTGCGTGATATAATACCCAAAGACCCAAAAGAAGTTTTAAAACAGCTTGCCGCTTTTGGTTACCGTCAAATTGAAAGTTATGAAGGGGCGCAAGGTATGTTTTGGGGAATGAGTAATACCGGTTTTAAAGAATACATGGACAGCCTGGGCATGACCATTGTTTCTTCGCACTGCGATATTAATAAAGACTTTGAAAGAAAAGCAGCAGAAGCTGCAGCAATAGGAATGAAATATTTAATTTGTCCCTGGAAGGGGCCACAAAAATCGCTGGATGCGTTTAAAACTTTTGCTGATGAGTTTAATCAGAAAGGTGAGATCTGTAAAAAGAATGGCATCCGCTTCGCTTATCATAATCATGATTATTCTTTTAAAGCAATGGATGGCCAGCTACCGCAGGATGTGATGATGAAGGGTACAGATCCCTCATTAGTAGATTTTGAAATGGATATCTACTGGGTGGTAACCGGAGCACAGGATCCGGAAGTCTGGTTTAAAAAATATAAGGATCGTTTCCGGCTTTGCCATATTAAGGACCGCAGTAAAACACCTGTCGCTGATAATGGTAAGAATTCAGTGGACCTTGGTACCGGTACGATTGACTTCACCCGGGTTTTAAAAACTGCAAAACTGAACGGAATGGAATATTTTATTGTTGAGCAGGAAGCTTATCCAAATGGAAGCCAGCTGGAAGCCGCAAAAGCAAATGCAGCTTACATGAAGAAGTTGAAAATATAATTTTAATAACCCCTGTATATAAAAGCAACCCAAAACCGGAATAAAAAACCGGAAGAAGATCCTCCGGCTTACAAACTAAACATCAATCGCAAGGCGTTGTTTTATATTTATTACATGCCTGGGTTCAATCTTTTTTGCCGCAAACCGGCAAGGGATGGATTCATTTCAATTGCTCTGTCACACATTTGTTTTCCTTTTTCGGTCTGCCCTTTCTTTTGAAAACAAAGTCCTGCCTGGTAAAGGGCCTTACCGTCATTCCTGTCAAGCTCTATTAATTTCTGGCAAAACTCCAGTGACTTATCATACATTTTTATTTCATAGTAGGCTTCTGCAACATCTCTTAAAATTTCTGTATTCCCCGGTTTCCGGGCAATGATCTCGAGCAATAATTTTTCACCTTTATCAAAATCGCCGCTGAATATATAGGCAAAACCAAGGTTCTCATTAAAGTCATTGCTTTGAATAAAACCATTTTCAATTGCTTTATTAAAACAGTCCACTGCTTTTTTGTAATTATTATTATTGTAATACAACAGTCCCAGTTCAAATACCCAGGTACTTTTTGTTTCCGCCAACTGAACGGCTTTTTCATACCAGGGAATTGCTTTTCCTTCCAATCCCATGTCCAGGTAATTTCTGGCAATAGTATAAGTAATTTCTGCATCCTCCGGATTTTTAGAAACGATGGACAACAATATTTTTTCAGCTTTCCCATAATCTTCCAGCTGATAATATGAAAGCGCAATTATCCGGTCTGCATTTTCACAGGTATTACATTTCTGTGCAAAATCAATTGCTTTTTGAAACTGGCGGTAACTGTAATAAAGCTCAACTAATTCTTTAATGGCAGCCGCATTGTCGGGATCCAATTCAAGGGCTTTTGTAAAATTCTGTTTGGCAACATCTATTCTGCGCATTTCTAAATTAACGTATCCCTTTTCAACATAGGCTGCTGTAAAATTCTGGTTTAACTGTATGGCCTTGTCATAATGATTGGATGCCACCAAATACCTTCTGGCAGCTTTTTCTTCAGCCCCTCTTTGAAAAAAATAGGATGAACTGTCTGGGGCCTGTGAAAACCCTGCAGTTGACAATACTGATAAAATGTATGTAAATATATTTTTCATAGAGGGGATAAGGTTAATACGGATCTTTGCAATACTATAGCTGCTAACGCAGGAAGGTGAAGGTTTATTTCATAATCCTGCTTTTTTTTATCAACTAACAAAACTTCCGGAGCAGGGTTAAACACATCGCCGGTACCCCAATATTTCTTACTGTCACTGTTAAAGACCTCTGTCCAGGCTGATTTACCCTTAACCCGTACTTTCCAATCCCGTCTAACTACAGGGGTCATGTTTAGAATAACCAGCATATCTTTTTTACGGTTTTTTGCTTTACGAAGGTAAACAATAACAGATTCCTGCCTGTTATCCAGGTTTATCCATTCAAAACCCTTTGTATCGAACTGTAATTCATGAAAAGCTTTCTCAGTTGTATATAATTTATTTAAGTCGATGATACAATCCTGCATCTTTTTATGGCAATCAAATTTCAATAATTCCCAGTCCAATTCTGTTTTATAATTCCATTCGGTTGTTTGTGCAAACTCATTACCCATAAATAAATGTTTTGCCCCGGGGTGCGTAAACATATACGAATACAGCAAACGAAGGTTTGCAAATTTCTGCCATTCATCACCGGGCATTTTATAGATCATGGGACTTTTGCCATGTACCACTTCATCATGGCTAAAAGGAAGCATAAAATTTTCATCATAATAATACATCATGCTGAATGAGAATTTATTCTGGTGAAACTGCCGCATCAACGGGTTCATCTTAAAATAATCAAGGGTATCATGCATCCAGCCCATCATCCACTTCATACCAAAGCCAAGCCCACCGGCATTTGTAGGCTTTGAAATTTTTGGCCAGTCGCTTGCCTCCTCAGCAATGGTTTGTATATCAGGAAAATCACGGTAAACGGTTTCATTAAATTGTTTGATGAATTCTATAGCTTCAAGGTTACCGTTATCCCCATAAATATTAGGTGTCCACTCCCCTTCTTTTCTGGAAAAGTCAAGGCGGAGTACTGAATTAACAGCATCTACTCTTAATCCATCGATATGGTATTTATCAAGCCAAAATCTTGCACTGCTCACCAAAAAAGACCTTACTTCTCCTCTTTCATAATTAAAAATATAACTGTTCCAGTCCGTATGATATCCTTTCTGCATATCTGCATACTCATAAGTATGTGTACCATCAAACATAAATAAACCATGTGCATCATACGGAAAATGCGAGGGTACCCAATCCAGGATCACGCCAATATCTTCCTGGTGAAATGCATCTATCAATTCCTTAAAATCATCAGGTGTTCCAAAACGGGATGTTGCAGCAAAATAGCCGGTACCCTGGTAACCCCAACTGCCATCAAACGGGAATTCCATTACTGGCATTAATTCCACATGAGTAAATCCCATCTTCTTAACATACGGTACCAAATGGTCCTTAAGCTGAATGTAGCTGTTAAAACTTTCTTCATCAGTTTTTATCGGCCGCATCCAGCTGCCCAAATGAACTTCATAAACACTCCAGGGTGCATTAAGTGCATTGTGCTTCTTTCTTTTTTGCATCCAATCCTTATCTGACCATTTATGTTCAGAAACCCAACTTATGGA
>JAYTOF010000245.1:0-1936 GCA_043747955.1 Chitinophagaceae bacterium | reverse complement strand
GAAATAAAAATCCAACAGAGCTCTACATGTCGTACCTTCCAAGTCAACATCGGTCTATTCAATTTTTTCCAGTTCTTTTAATGTTAATAATACTTTTGTTTTTTGTGTGTCATTGGTACCTGGCGATCTTCTCTCAAACTTTTCTCCAACACCGTTACGCATCGCATGCTGCCTTCAGTATGAATAAATTTTGGGAACGTTTTTTTTATCTGCTTGCTTATGTAGGACAGGGTTCTTCCTATGTCAGTCCGAGAGTATATGCCATTATGCACCGGATGCATCATGCTTATACAGATACAGAAAAAGATCCCCATTCACCCAAGTATGATGACAACCTGTGGCTCATGATGTGGCGCAGCCGCAATTTTACTTCTGGTGTATTTAATAATAAGATCGAGATCGAAGACCGGTTTTTAAAAAATCTTCCTGACTGGCCGGCGTTGGACAGGATTGCCCATAACTGGTTGTCAAGAGTGGGATGGATTGCTTTCTATATCGCATTCTACATTTTATTTGCACCCTCGGCATGGTGGTATTTATTAATTCCAATTCATATCGTTATGCTTCCATTGCATGGCGCAGTGATCAATTGGTTTGCACATAAATATGGGTCAGTAAATTTTAAAATGGATAATACTTCTAAGAATTTATACCCTATGGATATATTTCTGATGGGGGAAGCTTATCATAACAACCATCATAAAACTCCATCAGCTATCAATTTTGGGAAGCGGTGGTATGAGTTTGATCCCACTTATCCAATCATCCGGTTTTTGAGTTTTGTTAAAGTGATTAAAGTGAACAAGATCAATAAGACCAGTAACGTAATGATAGAATAAATTAGTTTTTGTAATATTTCGCAAAAGGCCACTATTAGTAAGTGGCTTTTTTGTTGATCTGATCTTTTAATAAATACTTTTATTTAGCTGATTCTTTCCTCAGATCAAATATGATCCAAAGTACTATAAAACTGAGTAGTGCAGCAAAGAAGCACCAGACGGAAATAACAAAACCCCGGTAAAACAATAATGCAAAAAGATACGAAGCAAGAAAAACAACACCCAGCCATTTCATTTTCCGGATACTGGAAACAAAAGGAGTTGCTATTGTAGCAGCAATATACAGCACACTAAAAGCTACAATCAAATTTTTAATTAATGCCGGGATTGCAAACTCATAATGCAAATGATCTCTTAAATTACCGGAAGCATAATCCGGACAGGAGAAACAGTATGGAGTTACTGCTTTTACCGGATAACTAAAAAGTATTACACTAACACAAACTGCTACAATAGACCCTATCCAGACAAAAGCGTTGATTATTTTTTTTCTCTTTGCATCTTTCTCCAGCAACCAGATTGAAAATGGAATCCAGAATGGCCAAACTGCCATAGCAAAAAAAAGGAAAATATAAGTTAATGGAGTTTGCCAGGATAACCAATCAGTATTATGTAATGATAACCAAAGCAAACCTTCTGAAAATTGTTGTACCGCAAATAGTAAAGGGATAGTGGCAAATGTGCGTTGAGGATTTGTTTTAGATTTAACAACAGCAATACATCCAATACTGCCCAAAACGGCACTGGCTCCAAAACTTGCAGTAGCGGAAAAACACATACGCTGATTTTTGTTTTGCTCGAAAGATAGTATATGTTTTTTAGTAATGGAAGACAATAAAAAGGGACACCCTTCCGGTGTGTCCCTTTTACATTTATTTTAAAGTATAACAGGCCTATTTATCTTTATTCTTTTTAGAATCAAATTTCTTGGTCACTGAAAAACGTAAGGCTCCACCTTGTACGCTGTACTTTTGCGCTGAAGGTCCTTTTGCCCAAAAAGTATTACCTGTAAAAGTCAGATTAACTCCCCAATTGGCACTGTTATAACCAACAGCACTTTTATACATTAAAGATGGGGCCACCGAAGTTTTTTTGAC
>JAYTOF010000244.1:0-8711 GCA_043747955.1 Chitinophagaceae bacterium | reverse complement strand
CGTTAAGAAATTATCCTTATTTTTACACATCATTAAACTTAATTAAATGCACATGAGAAGATTTTTATCACTGTTTACAATGTTGATGCTCTGTGGGGTGTTGGCATTTGCCCAAAGCCGGGTGGTGTCCGGTAAGGTTACCGATAAAGATGGTAACCCGGTTTCTTTTGCAAGTATTAAAGTAAAGGGCGCCGCTACGGGCCTTTCTGCTGATGCAAACGGGGCATACTCAATTAAAGTAAATGCAGGCGATGTGCTTGTTATTTCCGGTGCAAGCTTTAAAACTGTTGAGGTGCCCGTAGGTACTCAATCTATTTTAAATTCAGTTTTGGAAAGTTCGGCTACTTCAGATTTAAAAGAAGTTGTTGTAACAGGTGGTTATGGTATTAAACGTAGTTTAAAAACTGCAAGTACCAACACTCAGGTTGTATCTTCAGAACAACTCAATACGATCCGTAATACTAATATTAATGAAGCACTGGCAGGAAAAGTTGCCGGTATCCAGTTACGCGGCCAGTCAGGTGCTAAATTAGGAAGCAGTGGCGATATTCGTTTACATGGCGTAAACTCTTTAACCGGTGGTACAGGTTTATTATATGTATTAGATGGTACAAGGGTTGCTGCCGATGATATTAATACTGATGATGTTGAAGACGTTACATTATTACAGGGACCTGCTGCTGCAGCCATTTTTGGCCCCGATGGAGCAAATGGTGCCATGGTTATTACTTCCAAGAAAGGAAGAAAGAACACAAACAGCATGGGTATCGATATTAACCTGGGTATCAGGTTTGATAATGTTTACATCATGCCTAATTACCAAAACTCTTATGCCGGCGGTGATTTTGCTGATATGAAAAAATATACCTATAAGCCAGGTCAGCCGATTGAATGGAAGGCCCTGGAAGGTAAATATTATCCCGATTATTCTGAGGATGTTAGTTGGGGACCACGTATGGTAGGCCAGGAATATATTCCATGGTATTCATGGTATTCGGGGCATGAGCGGTCATTTAAAACCGATAAGCTCATTCCATATCCAAATAACGCCCGTGAGTTTTACGAAACACAGCAAAAGAAATATAATTCTATTACTTTTTCGAAAGCCACTGATAATATGAATATCAAACTTGGCTATACTAATGTGGATGTGCAGGGCCTGGTTCCAACAACATGGTTGAAAAGGCACCAGCTTAATGGCAAAGTTTCTATGGATCTGAATGATCATTGGACTGTTGGCCTTACCGCGAATTTTATCAATCAAAAATCAAACGGTGATTTTAATGATAATTATGCCAACCAGTCTTCAGGTTCATTTAACCAGTGGTTTCACAGAAACCTGGATATGGCCATTGTTAAAGAATTAAAAGACCTGAAAACACCTACCGGCATCCAGGCCAGCTGGAACCACAATGGTCCGGACAACTATAATCCTAATAACCTGAAGGATTTTTATGGCCCTTATTACTGGCAGAATTTTTATACTGCCTATGATCAGGTAAGAACATTAAACAATTTTAGTAAACTTCAGGGAGACGTAACGTTAACCTATAAAGTAAATAAAGATCTGCAACTAAGAGGTGCTTACCGGATCAATAATATTAATTCTTTTGGCGAACAAAAAGTTAGCAGTGATCTGACAGATATGAAATTCAATTCGCAGGCAGCCTATGGTTTCACCAGAGGAGGTTATTCCAGCTTTACCGGTAATTTTCATGATGAACATATTGAACTTACCGCCATTTATAATAAAACCATCAGGGATTTCAACATAGGTGCCACAGCCGGTTTGGATATTCACAGCCGTAATCAACATGATAACGGAGCAAATACTTCTGATGGATTTAACACACCTAATTTATACACACTTGGCAATTCAAAAGGAACGATAAATTCATTTGATACCCGTAGGAAATTAAAAGATAACGGACTTTTCCTGGCAACTCAATTTGGTTTCAGGCGATTCCTGAATGCAGATATTACATTGCGCCAGGACTGGAGTTCTACTTTACCTCCAGATGCTAATTCAGTTTTTTCTAAATCTTTTGGCCTTTCTTTCGTGTTCAGCGATTTATTAAAAACACAATTACCCTGGTTAAGTTTGGGTAAAATAAGGGGTTCATGGGGTGAAGTACCTCAGGTAATTAATCCTTATCAATATCCCGGCAGTTTATATAATCAGGGAGCAGTACAATTTAATGGCAACTTTCAGCAATTTACAAGTGCAGCGCGAGTTGATCCAACAATCAGTGGTGCGGTTGCTACAGAAAAGAATGCTGGCGTAGATTTCAGTTTCTTTAAAAACAGGGTTGGTTTTTCTATAACTTATACCGAAAGGATAAATAAAGACTTCCCTACTAACATAACCTTTAGCCCGTCTACAGGACAGAATACTTTGCTTACCAATGCCGGGGAAATTGATTTTAAAGGATATGATTATACATTTAATGTTAAACCGTTTTGGGGTAAAGCCTTTAAATGGGAGTTGAATGCTACTTTTGCAACTGCCAATTCTGTTGAAATAGTTGATATAGATGGTCAGCCACAATCTGTTTGGAGAGATGCAAACACTCCTGCTCCTTTCTTAAACATTGAATCAGGTCCTTTTGGCCCGTTATTACGTGCAACTGAAGGCCAGAAATGGGGTCAGATTTTTGGTAACGGTATTAAAAGAGATGCGGGCGGTAATGCTCTACTTAATGGCAATGGTACTTATGTGTACGATCCAAATACGTATTTTGGCAGTGTATTACCTGATTATACAGGTGGTGTACAAAGTTCGATGACTTTATTTAACGATTTTACTTTAAATGTCAATGTTGATTTCCAAAAAGGTGGTATTTTCTATTCTACTTCTGATAAGTGGGGTAAGCACACTGGTGTACTGGCAGCAACTGCTGTTTTAAATGATAAGGGAATTCCGGTTAGGGACCCAATAGCAAATGGTGGTGGTTATCATGTATTCGGAGTAGACAAAACAACACTTAAGCCAGTTGATTATTATGTGAACGTAAGGGATTATTATAATGGTGGTAATAACACCATCGACAATGATCTGTATGATTTAACTTTTGTTAAATTACGTGAGGTTTCTCTGGGGTATAACATACCGGTTAATAAAATTGGTGTTGGAAAATGGCTTAAAAAAGCAAATTTCTCTGTAATAGCCAGCAACCCGTGGTTGATCTATGCTAAAACAAGGGATTTTGATCCATCTGAGATTGATACTCAAATAGGTGAAGGTGGGCAGTTTCCGGGAATACGTGGTTTTGGTGTTAACCTTAAACTTGGATTCTAATCATTAATTATATCATTAAAATAGAAATTAAAAATGAAAAATTTAAAATCAAAAATAACCCTCCTTTTTTTAGGGTTTGTAACTTTACAGAGTTGCAATAAAATAAAGGACTTTGGAGATACCAACGTAAATCCGGGTGCAATATCAACACCGGCAACATATGCCATATTAACTGGTGTAGAAACCGGTATTTCGGGCTGGGCAACTTTTAATGGCCCTGCATTATGGATACAATATCAATCCGAAACACAATATCCGGGAACCGGACTTTATGCAGTACCTACTTTTGGATTTGGTACATATACCGGATCATTGTTGAATCTAAAAACGATCATCGATGCAAACTCAAATGCTGATGAGGTAGCCGTTGCCCGCATTTTAACACAGTATATCTATTTTCACATGACCAATTGCCTGGGTAATATTCCTTACTCAGAAGCTTTGAAGGGCTTTACCCCAAAATTTGATAAGCAGGAGGATATATACAAGGGTATGATAGCTGAATTAAAAGCCGCTAAAGCGCAATTTATAAATTCAGGTTCTTTGAAAGGTGATATTTTGAATAATGGTAATGTAGACAAGTGGAAAAAATTTGCCAATTCTTTAAGGGCTATGATGGCAATACAGTTAAGTAAAAGGTATCCTGCTCCTGGAGGCTATGCAGCTACTCAATTTGCAGCTGCTATTGCTGATGGTGTTATTACCAGTAATGCTGATAATATTCAACTTAATTTCCCTCCAACAGGTAGTGATTACCGAAATCCATATTGGGTTAACAATGATGGTGGGCGTGATAATGGTGAGAGTACCCAAATATTTGGGATGTTATCTACTTTAGGTGATGGCAGGCAAGCTGCATTTGGAAGCTCAAATGTAGCTGTACCGCATGGCCTTAGTGAAGCAAATATCAACGTTTGGATCAAAAATAATATTAACTGGTCCCGTATTTTAGCTCCTAATCAAAGGTTAGAAAAAAGCCCTATATTCATGCTGACCGCATCAGAGCTTTATATGGCCCGTGCCGAAGCTGCTGAAATAGGCTGGACAGCAGAAGACAAAACTGCGATGTATAATGCAGGTATTGCTGCAAATTTTGCACAGTGGAACCTGCCTGCACCTGCTCCCGGTTATTACACACAATCTTCTGTAGCCTTAAATGGTACAAACAATTTGAAGAAAATTGCTGAACAGGCTTACTTATCTGCATTTCCTAATGGTTTGGCTGGCTGGAATATCTGGAGAAGAACAGGATACCCAGTTTTAATTCCTGCACCGGCTCCTTTAAATGCGGCGCATGTAGTACCACCACGCAGGTATACTTTTACGGCTTCTGAATATAGTTTAACTCCTGTCGGTGTGCTTTCAAGTATTGGAGCATTGGTTCCTGCAGGTACAAACCAGGCAACAGATTTACAGGAATCAAGAATTTGGTGGGATCAATAAATTTTTTCAGGGAAATCGTTTATCTTTAAACGGTTTCCCTGATTCATTAAATAAAAATATAAACTACACTACGATGAAATATGTAAACTTTAAAAAGCATTTTGCCCTTTTGGCAATTGTAGCTTTTGCGTTTAGTGCCTGTAAGAAGATTAAAACTGCAGAACCCATGGGTGATGCCGGGCAAACGCTTGTAAAAATGCTGGGCGGGGGATCGCCATTTGCGCTTATTAAAGACCCCGTAAGTTTTGTTCCTGTTCCATATACCTTAACAAAAGGTGTGGTTGATATCCGCAGGGATATACCAAATAATACAGAATTAAACAGAACCATGACTATTGTTGTAAAGGATGATATTGCTGCTGTTGCTGCAGCTGATCCTACCTATATTAATTTACCCGCGGCCTGGTACACCCTTCAGGTGTCTGACAATGTACCCAAAGTTGGAGGTAGTGGCGGAACCTGGACATTTACCATGAAGCCGGGTGAATTTGCAAAACAGATGTATATTACCATTCCTGATGCCACACTGTTAAACCCAAGTGCATTATATGCTTTAGGTTTTACAATTACTTCAGTTGATGCTGATGGAATAATTACTGAAGAAAAGACTGTGGTTGTGGAAATTGGAGCTAAAAATAACTGGGATGGAGTTTATGCGGTAACCGGCCCGATGATTGATGCCATTAACCCGGCATTAATACAATGGAATAATCCATTACTCGCCGGCGATCCATTCCCGGGAGCTCATGGTGGAGCATGGGAACTACATTTAATAACTACAGGTGGGTCACAATGTGTTATGTTTGATAATACCATTTGGGGCGATTATTTCCATCCCATATTAAACGTTGCAGCTAATTCCGGTTATGGAACTTTTGCGCTGATTGTTAACTTCAATCCTGCAACCAACACTGTTTCCAGTGTAACTAATTATTATGCTCCTGCGGGTAATACCAGGCAGGCGGCTTTAGATCCTTCCGGTATAAATGCTGTACAGGGTAACAGGGATATTTTAATTAAATATTTTATGTTACAACCCAATCAGCCGCTACCGCCGCCATTTATACGTACAACATTTGATGAGAAATGGGAGTATACTGGCCCAAGATAAGTGTAAGTTTTAATATTTAATATACAATGAGCTCCAATTTGGGGCTCTTTGTTTTTATCTTTGTTAAAAAATAAAATTAATGAGTAACCTACCAGAACAACCCGGCCAGATCAATATTGAAATTTCTGAAGAAGTATCAGAGGGTAATTATGCAAACCTGGCAATTATTACCCATAGCCATGCAGAGTTTGTAATTGATTTTGTAAATGTAATGCCCGGCACACCCAAGAGTAAAGTTAAAAGCCGTATAATACTTACACCGTTTCATGCAAAGCGTTTCATGAAAGCCATGATCGAGAATGTGAAAAAATTCGAAACCGCCAATGGTACGATACAGGATATGGAAGCCGTTGAAATACCCTTTAATTTTGGCGGGCCAACGGCACAGGCGTAAAGTTGAGTTGGGAGATCGGAGTCAGGAGGAGAGAGTCGGGAGGAGAGAGTCGGGAGGAGAGAGTCAGAAGGAAGGAGTCGGGAGATCGGAGTCAGGAGGTCGGAGTCGGGAGATCGGAGTCGGGAGGTCGGAGTCGGGAGATCATCGGAATTTATCGGGATTGTTTATCATATACCAAATCAATTTTCCAACTTCATCATTTTTTGCTGACAGATGATTGTATTCTTCTTGTGTTAGATATTTGCAATCATGCGAAAAATCAAGCCAAACCTGTGTTTCAGCATTCTCTGTTTCACAGTCATTTAATTTGCTGATGTAATATTTCAGGTATAGCCTCCTTCTATATGCTTCCACCAGATTTGTACAAACAGATCTTGATGACCTTCTTAGTTGATCAGTTAAAGAATATTTTTCTTCATTAGGGAATTTTTTAGAGAGGGTAAAAATTTCCATCGCTAATTCATAGCCTTTTTTGAAAGCCAGCAAATCCTTATAGTACCCCATGACAAGTGTTTTTTTAAATTTATCAAACACACCCACTTCACACTTCAAGACTCTAGACTCTAGACTCTAGACTCTAGACTCCTAACTCCAGACTCCTAACTCCAGACTCCTGACTCTGATCTCCCAACTCCCGACTCCTAAAGTATTCCCTCATCCGCAAAACTGTAAAACCCTTCTTCACTAACAATAATGTGATCTATAACTTTAATATCGAAATAAAAGGCAGCTTCTGTAATTTTTTTGGTGAGCTCTTCATCGGCCCTGCTTGGCTTTACATTGCCCGATGGATGATTATGGCATAATACGATTGACGTGGCATCTTCTTCCAGCGCTTTTTTTAATATGATTCTGGGGTCAGCTACTGTTCCGGTTATACCACCGCGGCTGATAATTTCAAAATGGTTGATCTTATTGGCACGGTTTAAAAAAACAACCGCAAATACTTCATACGCATAGTCTTTTAAAAGTGCCTGCAGGTATTGCGCAATATCCCTGCTTGATTTAACAACAGGTTTTTCTAAAGGGGCAGCAGCCTGTCTCCGTCTGCCTAATTCCAATGCTGCAGCAATGATGATAGACTTGGCCTCACCAATACCCTTAACCTGCTTAAAATCTTTCAGTGAAAGCTTTCCCAGCTCATTCAGATTATCCTGTCCCAGTTTAAGAATTTCCTTTGCCAGTTCAACGGCACTTTTGTTTTTACTGCCATTATTCAGTAAAATAGCAAGTAATTCAGAATTGCTTAGAGCAGCAGCACCTTTGCTGAGCAATTTCTCCCTGGGCCGGTCATCAGTAGCCCAGTTTTTTATAGATGTGGAAGGCTTGTTGACATTTTCCATCGATTCATAATTAATTCATCTAAACTAAATGATACTTTCGCAGGATATTATCAAACACCTGCCTCAATTTAATATATATGGAATCAAATGCAAAAATTTTTTCGGGTACAGGATCTCAATACCTGGCTGAAAAGATTGCTAAAAAATTCGGAGAACCATTAGGGAAAGTAAATATTCAGCGTTTCAGCGATGGAGAAATTTATGTTGAATTTAAAGAAAGTATCAGGGGTCGGTTTGTTTTCCTGATTCAAAGTACTTATGCCCCATCAGATAATTTAATGGAATTATTGCTGATGATTGATGCAGCAAAAAGGGCCTCGGCCTATAAAGTTATTGCAGTTATCCCTTATTATGGTTTAGCCAGGCAGGATAGAAAAGACAGGCCCAGGGTAGCTATTGGCTCAAAATTAGTAGCAAATATGCTTACGGCTGCCGGTGCCGACAGGGTAATTACTATGGACCTGCATGCTCCGCAAATACAGGGATATTTTGATATACCGGTTGATCATCTGGATTCTTCAGCAATTTTTATCCCATATATTGAAAATTTGAGATTGCCTAACTTAACTTTTGCAGCGCCGGATGTTGGCAGTGCAAACCGTATTCGGGAAATTGCTACTTATTTTGAATGTGAGATGGTGATCTGTGATAAACACCGTAAAAGAGCAAATGAAATAGCCAGTATGGTTGTTATTGGTGATGTAACTGACAGAGACGTTGTTTTAATTGATGATATTTGCGATACAGGCGGCACATTGGTAAAAAGTGCAGGATTAATGAAAGAAAATGGTGCCCGAAGTGTTCGGGCCCTGTGTACACATCCCGTTTTAAGTGGAAACGCTTATAAAAATATTGAAAATAGTGTATTAGAGGAATTAGTGGTTTGCGATACCATTCCTTTAAAAGGCGAATGCAGTAAAATTAAAGTGGTATCTACTGATGAATTATTTGCAATAACTATACGTAATGCCTTTGAAAATAAGAGTATTAATAGCTTATTTATGAGAAGCCGGATGGCGAATAAGAAATAGGCAATTGACAATAAGCAAATGAGTATTAATATTTAATACTCTTTTATTGCTAATTGCATATTGCCCGTTATGGGCTTTTCCTTACCTTTGC
>JAYTOF010000243.1:0-5926 GCA_043747955.1 Chitinophagaceae bacterium | reverse complement strand
CTGGATTTTGAAAAAGCAACTGATGCAGCCAATAATTTAAAAAAACAGGATAATAAAAAATAAAGGGCTTTTCTGTTGGGCTAAACCATTCATATATTTGTTTTGCTCTGTCCCTGTTTTTTCTGCACCTTCATTGTTCAAAACTCAACAATGAAAAAACTCCTCCATCTTTTATTTTACTTATGCCTTATTTCTTTTAACAACAACAGTTCTGCTCAAAATAACCTGCCGGCCGGCAGGCAGGTTTCACTTGACCAGTTCAAAAATTTAAAACCCCGCAATATCGGCCCTGCCGGAATGAGCGGACGCATCACCACAATTGATGCCGTGGTTGCCAATCCAAATATTTTTTATGTTGGTGCCGCAAGTGGTGGCGTATGGAAAACAGAGAACAGCGGGCAGTCCTGGACACCCATTTTTGATGAGCAGCCGATTCAGAATATTGGTGCCATTGCCATTCAGCAATCCAACCCTTCTGTTGTATGGGTGGGTACCGGCGAAGGTAATCCAAGAAATTCACTCAACCTGGGTGGCGGTATTTATAAAAGTTTAGATGCGGGTAAGACCTGGAAAAAAATGGGCCTCGAAAAAACCATTTGCATTCACCGGGTAGTAATTGACCCCACAAACTCCAATACGGTTTATGCAGCGGCAATTGGAAACCCTTATGCTGAACATCCCGACAGGGGCGTTTTTAAAACAACCGATGGCGGAGAAACCTGGAATAAAATTTTGTATGCCAATGATACCACCGGCTGTGCCGACCTGATCATGGACCCATCCAACCCCAATAAACTGATTGCTGCCATGTGGCAATTTAAAAGAACTCCCTGGAACTTAAAAAGCGGTGGTAAGGGAAGCGGTTTATTTATAACTGTTGATGGCGGTAAAAACTGGAAGCAGTTAACTAAAGATGATGGAATGCCTGAAGGACAACTCGGAAGGATTGGGGTTGCTTTCAGCCGCAGTATGCCTTCAAGGGTATATGCAAAAGTAGAGGCCACCAAAAATGGATTATATAAAAGTGATGACGGAGGTTTTAAATGGGTACTGGTAAATAGTAATGCTTCAGAAATAACCGACCGTCCTTTTTATTACCAGGAAATTTATGTTGACCCAAAAAATGAAAACAGAATTTACGATGTTCACTCAACCATAACATTCAGTGAAGATGGAGGTAAGTCTTTTTCAACCCTGATCCCTTATTCAGGCATTCATCCGGACCATCATGCCTGGTGGATCAATCCCGAAGACCCGAATCTGATCATAGAAGGTAATGATGGTGGTATTGGCATGTCGAGGGACCGTGGTAAGACCTGGGTGTTTGATGATAAAATTCCGGTGGGACAATTTTATCATGTTAATGTTGACAATGAAATTCCATACAATGTAATGGGAGGAATGCAGGACAATGGTAGCTGGCTGGGCCCTGCCTATACCTGGACAAACGGTGGCATCAGAAATTATTACTGGAGCAATGTAGGCGGTGGTGATGGCTTTGATGTAATGCCTGACCCTGAAGATGCAAGTTGGGTGTATAGCATGAGCCAGGGTGGAAGTGTGGGAAGAAGGAACTGGAAAACCGGCGAGGGCTGGTTTATCAGGCCCCCGGCACTGGACCCCGATATGAAACTTCGCTTTAACTGGAACTCTCCCATAGCCCAGGACCCGTTTTATAAAAAAACAATTTATTTTGGCAGCCAGTATGTACATAAGAGTACTGATAAAGGAGTGAGCTGGGAAATTGTATCTCCTGACCTAACATCAAATGATTCAACACAAATTGCAGCGTATCAAAATACCGGTGGACTTACATTAGATATTACCGGCGCAGAAACACATTGTACCATACTTACTATTGAGCCATCAAAAAAAGAGCCGGGTACTATCTGGATAGGAACCGATGACGGTAATGTTCAACTGACAAGAGATGGCGGAAAAACATGGACCAGTTTCCGCGGAAAAATTCCGGGCATGTCTGCCGGTTGCTGGATACCCCAGATAAAAGCATCTGTATTTAATGCGGGTGAAGCATTTGTTGTGGCAAATGATTACCGCCGTGGCGATATGAAGCCCTATATTTTCCGCACAACCGATTATGGTAAAACCTGGACAAGGATGATCGATGAAAATAAAGTGAAGGGTTATGCTTTATGTGTGCAACAGGATCCGGCGGAGCCCAATTTAATTTTTGTTGGAACCGAAAACGGACTTTGGATAAGTTTGGATAATGGAAATTCTTTCGAACAATTTAAAAACGGTTATCCTTCTGTTTCAACTTATGATTTTGCCATACAGGAACGTGAGGCTGACCTGGTGATCGCAACATTTGGCCGTGCCTTATGGGTATTGGACGATATAAGGCCATTGAGAAAAGCTGCTGCCAATAAAGGAATGAAATTTACAAACCCGGTTACTGTGTTTACATTGCCGGATGCTTACCAGGCACAATACAAAGCGGCAACAGGTTATGAATGGAGCACCTATGGATTGTATGATGCTGAAAACAGGAGGCGGGGTGCTGCTGTTTCTTTTTTCATCAATAAACCAAAACAGGATACAGCAACAAGGCTTCCGGTTGTTGCTGCACCTGCCGAAACAACTGCCCCGGTTGCAATACAACAGGGTGGCGGAGGAGGTGGGCGTGGTGGACGTGGCGGAGGAGGCCAGGGTGTTGCCGGCGGAGAAAGAAGAACAGACAGTGCCATGGTGAAAATTTTTAATGCAGATAATGAATTAATAAGAACAATGCGATGGGCGGTTGATTCGGGTTTCAACAAAATGTATTGGGGAATGGAAGAAAAAGGGTTCCGGCAGCCCGGATCTCCAAAACCACTGCCCGGGGCACAAGAACCTGGCGGTTCACAGGTATTACCCGGAACTTATAAATTGGTAATGACCTATGCAAAAACTAATGACTCTACTTTTATAACAGTAAAAGACGATCCAAGATCAGGTAACCGCAATGATATAAAACTGGCACAACGAAAAATGACAGACCGGTTAAGAAGATCGGGAGATAAATTAACAGCAGGAATGGACCAGCTTACAGAAAGTGAAGAAGTGTTGACCAAAATGCAATCGCAGTTAAAAGGTTTGGAAGGAAAAGAAGTTGACTCCTTAAGAAAAACGACGACCAAAATGCAGGATGAAATAAAAACAATACGTGAACTGATCAATGGCAAGACAAGTGATAAGCAAGGTATATCCAGGAGCCCGTTTGAAATAACGGTAATGACAGCGTATCAAACAGCGCAACAGGCTATCGGCAGTAAAATGGTAGTACCCGGGCCGCAGGTAGAAACATTGATAGAAAATGCGGAGAAGGCTGTAAAGGATATTACAGATAAAATAAATAATTTTTACAGCGGCAAATGGGCGGCCTATCGCCAGCAGGCTGAAGGAACAAAAGTTAATCTGTTTAAAGAGTATAAAGCAATAGAATAATTAAACCTGGTAACTCTTTTTAAAAGCAGCTATGATTTGGCTGCTTTTTGTTTTATATTTATACATCTCTTCCCTTCTAAACATACCTGCTCATCTCCTAGAAGCTGTCTAAAAACATTATTTCAGAACTACTTTGTAGTTTTTTTGCCACGAATTGCACGAATTTTCACTAATGGGTTTTTCTTATTCGTGTTAATTAGTGTAATTAGAGGCGACGAAAATTCACATGGTGAATTTAAAAAACATTTTTAGACAGTTTCTTAGTTTATTAAAAGATAAATAAGGATGTATAAAATTTTAACCATAGCAACTGCCGTAGCATTTATGCCGCTTTCGCAAAAAATTGCTGCTCCGGAATTTAAAATTGATAATACTGCCAAAAAGCAGCCATATCTATTCCTTTATAAAAACAGCATTACAAGCAATCCTTTTGAACCAGAAAAAAAACCAACTGAAGCCTGGTCACAAAACTGGATGTCATCTGCTCAGGAAAATATCCGCAAGGCTGAATACCATTTTAAATGGGAAGAAAAATACAGCGCCTACTGTACACCCAACCGAAAAAATAATCTCCGGTTTTTTTACAATGATAAAGGATTTACTGTTGAGCCACGTACAACCAAAATACCCATTGGTGAATATGACCCGGTGAAAAGACCCGGTGAAATAAAATACAAATCTATTCCCAATTGGAAAATAAAATTTAACCTTGACAAAAGACAGGTGGGCAAAGGGGCCTGGAATATTACAGATAACAAAGCAGAATACATTACCGATAAAATTACTGTTCAATACATCAACAGCGACGAAGGCATGCGGCAGAATTTTATTGTGCATTCTCCATTATCAAAAACCAATACACTGAAAATAAATTTCAATATTAAAACAAAATTGAAAACTTATTTGCACAACAATCAATTACAGTTCTTTTATAAAAAAACAAATGTTTTAAATTATGACCGGTTAAACGTTTGGGATGCAAATAGTAAACCATTAAATGCATTCATTAAAAAAAATAAAAGGAATAAATTTTATTTACAGGTAAATACAAAAAATGCTGTTTATCCCATTACTATTGATCCCTTAAGTGCAACGCCCGACAGCACGCCGGATGATGCCGACCAGCCCAATGCCTGGTTTGGATGGAGTGTTGCCTCAGCCGGAGATGTAAATGGTGACGGATACAGTGATGTAATTATTGGGGCGCATAGATATGATGATGGCGCAAATACCGATGAAGGCCGGGCCTTTGTTTATCATGGTTCCAATGTTGGATTACCTGCCACACCCAACAACACACCCGATGATGCTGACCAGGCAGATGCCTGGTTTGGATATAGCGTTGCTTCTGCAGGAGATGTTAATGGCGATGGATATAGTGATGTGATTATTGGAGCGCCAGCATATAACGACGGGGCCAACACTGATGAAGGCCTAGCCTTTGTTTATCATGGCTCCGCCGCAGGATTATCTGCCACGCCTAACAGCACCCCTGATGATGCCGACCAGTTCAGTGCTGAATTTGGATATAGCGTAGCCTCTGCGGGAGATGTAAACGGCGATGGATTCAGTGATGTGATCATAGGTGCTATAGGGTATGACGATGGAGCCAATTCCGGCGAAGGCCGGGCTTTTGTTTATCATGGTTCCGCAGCAGGATTGTCTGCCTCCCCGAACAGCACCCCGGATGATGCCGACCAGGCAGGTGCTTTTTTTGGACGCAGTGTTGCTTCTGCAGGAGATGTAAACGGCGATGGATACAGCGATGTAATTATTGGAGCCGATCTATATACAGATGGTGCCAATACCAATGAAGGCCGGGCCTTTGTTTATCATGGGTCAGCAAGTGGTTTATCTGCTACACCTGACAGCACTCCCGATGATGCAAATCAGTCCGGTGCTGTTTTTGGGTATAGCGTTGCTTCTGCCGGGGACGTAAACGGCGATGGGTACAGCGATGTAATTATTGGGGCTTATCTATATGATGATGGAGCAAATTTTGATGAAGGCGGAGCCTTTGTTTATTATGGTTCGGCAAGTGGATTGTCTGCAACACCAAACAGCACCCCGGATGATGCCAATCAGTTGGGTGCAGAGTTTGGAGTTAGTGTTGCCTCTGCCGGGGATGTAAACGGAGATGGGTACAGCGATGTGATCATTGGAGCTTTTGATTATGACGATGGTGCAAATTCTGATGAGGGCCGGGCTTTTGTTTATTATGGTTCCGCCACAGGATTATCTGCTGCTCCCAACGACACACCTGATGATGCCAACCAGGCTTTTGCTTTATTTGGAATTAGTGTTGCTTCTGCTGGAGATGTAAACGGTGATGGTTATAGTGATGTAATTATTGGAGCATATAGTTATGATGATGGCCCAAATACTGATGAAGGCCGTGCCTTTGTTTACAATTGCTCAGCAGCAGGTTTATCAGCAACACCCAACAGCACACCAGATGATGCAGACCAGGCCGGTGCTA
>JAYTOF010000242.1:0-15913 GCA_043747955.1 Chitinophagaceae bacterium | reverse complement strand
TCGCTTTTAAAGTGGAGATGAGGGCATAAATATTTTCTGTAGTCAATTCTTTTAAAATTGGTATGGATAATTCATAAAATCCATGGCGGGTAAGCTGTTGCTGTTAAAATCAAAAAGGGTCATATTTTCCCAACTGCTGCCTGTTCCCCACAAATCCTGAAGGGAAGATGTTATCCAGGCGGGTTCCCAATACATAATACCACTACCACCTCCCGCTATTACGGCCTGTGTTAGATCCCGCATGTATTTATATTGCCCTTCTGCAGTAACCGGGTAACCTGCAACCGCTGCATCGGATCCTATGATATTGTTGTACATATCAGCATTCTGTATAGTAAAAGGGTAGCCTGTTTCTACGATCATCACTTTTTTACCATAAGCCGTTTTAAGGTTACTGATAACATTTTTAATATCAGACATTGCATTAACGGTACCCCATTTTGAATAATGTGATAAACCCAAAATATCAAAATCTGTTACTCCTCCATTTGTAATAACATTGGTGGCCCAAAATCCTGCATTTTGTAATTGAGCAACATGCAAAACAATTTGAGGTTTTATTGTAGATGTTGCAGAAAAATCTCTTACAGCTTTTATACCGCTTTTTAAGAGTTCGCAAAACGCCGAAAAATTATTACCCGCTGTTTTACCAACAGGCCAAAGTATTCCCTGATTATTTTCATTCCCGATCTGTATCATTTCAGGCACAAGGTTCCTTGTTTTAAAATAATTTAAAACAGCAAATGTATAATTGTAAACAGAATCTTTCATGATGGATAAACTTAAACCACTCCATGCAGCAGGTATTTGCTGATGATCCGGATCAGCCCAGGTATCGGAATAATGCAGATCGAGGTTAACAGCCATGCCCGCTGATTTTGCCCGTTGCATTGTTCTTTCAACATCAAACAGATCGCTGTACATCTTTCCTCCATTCAATGGTTTAAGCCACTGTGGATTATGCCATAACCTTACCCTAACCAGGTTTGCCCCATGGTTTTTAAAAATTGTAAACGGGTCTTTTACAGTTCCTGAATCCTGGTAAACTCCTCCATAATCCTGTACCTGGTTTACATATGATAAATCAGCACCCATTACAAATTGGGTATAAGGATAATATTGTTTGTTACCATTTTGTGCAGTATTCGTATTTACAGTTGTATTTTTATTACATGAAAAACAACTGATTATTACTGACAGGGCCACTGATATGATCATTTCTTTATTTTTCATTTAATTATTAAAAATCAAATTGCCATCTTTTTTTATGATGGCAATTTGATTTTTTAGTTATATAATTTTGGTTATCGGCTTCTTTAATTAATAGTTACCGTTTGTAAGTTTTCATTAAGTGTTATAGTATAAGTTCCTGCTGAAGTGGGCGTTTTAAAATTAGGCCCTCCATCCCACTTAATCGCTTTTGGGGTACCGGTTGCCTGGCTTTGCCCGCTGTTATCTTCATAATCAAAAGCTCCCCAGTCGTTGCCGGCCAAAAACTTAATTTCTTCATTGGCATCCAATGCTAAAGTTATTGTCCATATTCCATTACCGGTATAAGTCATTTGTGGAGATGCACCCGGATTCCAATCCGGAACTCCGGTCATGCCATTACCAACAACCCTCATCTCTGTACCAGGACTTGTAAAGTATTTTATATTATCCCTGTCACGGCCATCCCAGATAACCCTGTAGCGACCTGCTGCCGGATAATCATTGAAATTTGATCCATTAACCTGTAAAGTACTTCCATCACCACCAGATGTTCCGTAACTTCTGGTTTCGCTTACAGTTTGACTTCCATTATCCCATGCATTGTTATCAATTAATTTCCATCCGCCTGAAGTAAAATTGGTAAGTCCAACAAAAAGATTAGTGGCAGCATTACCTAATGCATAATTAGGGAATACTCCCGGAGGGTTCCAGCCAGCACCTGTTGCACCGCCTACAAATCCCATACGGCCCGCCGTTATATTATATTGTAAAGTGCTTATGTTTACCGACACACGATAATAACCTGCAGCAGGCACTGTAAGATTGGCTCCTCCACCAGATAATACACCTCCGGAGCCTCCATAATTTATATCCCAGGATCTGCCAATTGTAATCTTAAATTCGGCATTGGCCGGTAAATAAATGTAGATGTAATACATTTTATTGAAAACGCCCGAACGAAGGTCTCTGATTAATTCAGGAGCTGTTGGCGGGTCCCAGTTATTCCCATTACCTGTTGAACCCTGATAACCTCCGGGCAGGTAAACC
Organism: Chitinophagaceae bacterium; assembly: GCA_043747955.1. Lineage (GTDB taxonomy): Bacteria > Bacteroidota > Bacteroidia > Chitinophagales > Chitinophagaceae > Ferruginibacter. The sequence continues at coordinate 13,654 of JAYTOF010000242.1, read as the reverse complement.
CTTAAAATGGGTACATAACTTTGAATCGTAACATTTACAACATTTGAATAAGTAATTGCGCCAAAAGAAGTAACAGCTTTAATACGATACTCAACTTTACCACTATTACCACCGGGTATCCCCGAATTTAATGCAGTTAAATTCATTTGCCCCTGGGTTAAAGACAATGCATATAATGAAACACCTACCGGAATTTCAACAGGTGCAACAAAATTTTTACCCGCTGAATCATACTGCAACGTATATGTTATTGGCCCCGTGTAACCTTTAAATGAAGGAGCCCACGAAAAAATATTAGAAGGCGATGAAGCATTAGCAATGTTACAGGTTACCGAAGTATTTGCAGTTGACAAAATTGCCGGATCGGCAAAAGGGGTAACTTTTACGGTTATTGCATTAGAAATACGTCTTTCATTATTGTTATTGTAAGAAGAAAACAGCACAACATCAATACTTTGGGTAACCCCCAGTTTAAAACCAAGATTCAATAAATGAGCATTTAACTCCCGACCGGTCATTGTGGTTTTTAAAGCGCCAATCACTGTTTTGGTATTATTCAGCACAGCAAAGTTTTTATTGGTTGAATCTATTGTAAGAATATATTTGGTATTGGCAAGATCAGTTGCGTATTTGGGGTCGGTCCAGGAAAAGTTGATCACTTCCTTGCTTGTATCTGAAATAGTAGGGGCAACTACAGTAACAGAGCTGCTTAAAAAAGGAGAAACACCAGCCTCATAAACAGGTAATGGATCAACTTTTTTCAGATTATCAACTTTTTTACAGGCTGTAAATAAGACTGATACTGTTATGGCTGCTAAAAATATTTTTAAAATATGTTTCATTTTATAAATTTTGATTGTTGATTATAGTTTTACAACGGTATATTTTCCAGTTTTAAAATTCAGGGTTATTTTATAATTTCCTGCAACTGAAGGAGTAGGAATTGCATCAGGGTCGGAGCCACCTCCCATATTTGCACTAAAATCACCACCTGTCGCACTGTTTCCTCCGTATTGAGGTTGCCATTGATTTAAGGTAGACAGGAACTTATAATATTTACCACCGCCTGAAAAAGCCATAGTTATATTGTATTCTGTATTACTAACTTTATTACATTTTTGGGCTACAGGAGGGCTATTGGTCCAACCGCTTCCTGTTGCGTCGCCTGTAATATATAATTCACCTGTTGGCGGAATAGGTACAGCCACATCCAGGTATGGTGTAATCACAACCTTGAGCACATTAGAATATAACGGAACAGAATTATTTACAAGTACAGATTTTATTCTGAACTCAACATTATGAACTATATTTTCCAGTAAATTCAGTTTCGTCAGGTACGTATTCAGTTCTTTTACTGTAAAAGAAACACTTAAATTATTTGCTATTGATGCTTCCTGTATAGCAGGGTTTGAAAAATCAGAGCCAGTGGTATCTATTTGTAAAATATAAGTTACATTTTGTGAACTTACTCCTGTGTTAAACTTATAATTGGGATTTGTCCAGTTAAAAGTAATTGCTGTTTGTGTTGCATTTACAGGAAGTAATACCAATGACGCTGCTGATGAAGATGTAAGCACCGGATTATTACCCCCCTCAAAATAAACCTTGTTCTCATCTTTTTTGCAGGATAAAATAACTGCTGTAGTAAAAATGATACCGAATAGTAATTTTAAAATATTTTTCATATAAAACAGTTTTAATTATTTTAGATTAATAACCTGTGTTTTGTGTTAAGTTAGGATTGGCAACAATATTAGATGACGGAATAGGAAACAAATTATACTTGGCATCAACAGCAGTACCGGATGATACGCCACCTTTCCATGGCCATAGGTAAGTGCCTGTTGTTAATAAACCATAACGTATCAGGTCAGTGCGTCGATGTCCTTCCCAATACAATTCTCTTCCTCTTTCAGCTAATATAAAATCCAGTGTTAGTGTACCGGCACTTATGTTACCGGTAGCATTTTCAAAAGCCCTTGTTCTTATCAGGTTAATATAATTCAAAGCAGTTGCTGCATCTCCGCCTGTCCCACCCCGTAAAACTGCTTCAGCATAAATTAAATACATTTCTGATAACCGGAATACCGGGAAATCAACATCAGCAAATTCCTTCCTGGTGTCAGATACAGGGCCACCATCGGAACGAATGTTGACATATTTTTTTACATGCGGCCCCTGGTCAAAATTGCTGATATCAGTAATGATTAACTGAGCAGGACTTGTTCCATATTTAGAAGTGGTAAACATGGCACGTTTATCAGTTGCTCCGGTATTATCAGGAAAAAGACCAACAAAAGCCGAAGTTGATCTGTAACCATACCAACCGCCACCTACACCATATTGAACTCCTTCATCACCACAAGCTGCATGAACAAAAAAAGTGGTATTCCCATAAGCCTGTGTACGCAATCCATCACAATTAACGGCAAACACAAATTCATCTTTCGCTTTATCATTATCGGCCATAAACACCCTTGGATAACCTGAATATAAAGAATAGCCGCCACTAATTACTTTTTTGGCATAAGTAATTGCATCGGTATACCTGGCTGCACCAGCGTATGTTCCGGCATTCAGGTACATACGTGCAAGTAAGGCCCATGCAGCTCCCTGGTCAATCCTGCCATATTCAATTGTTTTTGCAGGAGCCAGATCTGCATCAATGGCTTTAAGTTCCTTTTCAATATACAGAAACAGATCAGCACGACTTATTTCTCTAGGTAAAGTTGTTCCTATAAGGTCTGCTTCTGTTATAAAAGTTGATTTCCCAAATAAATCCATCATTACCCAGTAATTAAAAGCGCGTAAAAAACGAACTTCAGCAACTGATTTTTTAATGTCTGCTGCTTCTGCACCGGTAATACTTCTTTCAGCCAGTTTAGCGTCTGAACTTTCCCTGATATATTCGTTTATGAGGGTTATGTTATAAATGGGCCTTGCATAAATTCCTTTTAAAAAGGGATCAGCACTGGTCCATTTCAGATCATGAAAATCATGAATGGTTTGATCATTCCAGGCGACCACAGCTTCGTCTGTTGGCAGTTCATTACAATTAAAAAACATCCTGATAAATGCAACCTGAGATCCTTCATCCAGTCCTCCACTGATATCGGGGTTACCCGCTGGCCCGGAATTACCTGTGATTGCCAGTGTGCCATATATTTTAGCCAGTACGCTTTTATATCCTGCAGCAGTTGAAAATGTTTTTTCGGGTGTAAGGTCGTTTGTTGGAAACAGATCCAGCTTCTTGGCACATGAACTTGCAACTATGGTTATTAAAAGTGTACCCGTCAAATATTTTATTAATTTATTTTTCATATCAATCGTTTTTTTATAATTAAAAATCTAAATTAAAACCCAAAGAGTATGTCCGGGGCCTGGGGTAAATATTATTATCTACACCGGTATCACTTGCGTTTTCAGGATCAAGGCCTTTGTATTTAGTTATTATAAATACATTCTGAACACTGGCAGCAATACGCAAACTGGCTTTATTTTTCAGTATTTTACCCACATTATAACCAAGGTTTATATTATCAAGCCTAAAGAAAGAAGCATTCTCGATATAATAATCCGACAGGTATTGATTGTTTGAAAAACCGGTCTCCAGGTAATTGGCAGAAACATTTCCGACAAAATTGATTGGGTTTTTCAATTGCCGCAGTACGCCATTGTTTGAATTGAAATTATTATACAGGTATGTTCCGAAAGCCCCATGCCCGGTAATTCCTAAAGAGAATTTTTTATAAACAATTTGAGTATTCAGTCCCATAAAAATGTCTGACCCTGGTTTTTTATAGTAATAACGGTCAAGCTGATCAATTCTTCCATCCCGGTTTAAATCTTCATATAATCCTTCGATTGGATTACCTGAAGTTGGATCGTAAACCTGTTTAAAAACAAAATAGGCAAAAGGGCTGTATCCCACGTTAAACCTGCCGATATTATTTCCTGTTCCGCCTGAAATACCACTTGTTTCAATACCTTTAAAATTTGGATCCTGTTGCTTTAACAGATTGGTAATTTCTCTTGTATTGTAAGTAAAGTTGAATCCAAACTCCCAGGTTAAATTTGTTTTTTTAACCGGTACCGTATTCAGGGTAAACTCTATTCCTCTATTTTCAACATTACCAACATTGGTAAATAACTCAATGTTAAAATTACCACCTGCTGCAACGGGTACCACACTCAAAAGGTCTTTTGTTTTTTTCGTATAGATGTCAACTGAACCGGAAATCCTGTTATTCACAAAACCGAAATCGAGACCAAGGTTTGTTGTAGTGGTGCTTTCCCATTTCCTGTCGGGGTCATAAGCCGAGGGACGTAAAAAACTGTAATAAGTATTCCCAAACTGGTATTGAGCAGAAGAATTACTGCGTGCATAATAAGGAAGATAAGAGTAATAAGGAATTCCATCCTGCTGGCCTGTTGAACCCCAGCCAAACCTTAATTTCAGATCACTTATAACCTTTACTGATTTAAAGAATTCATCTCTTAATTTCCAGGCAAGAGCAACAGCAGGAAAATAACCTACCCTGTTTTCTTTTGCAAATTTAGAGCTGGCATCTCTGCGCAGAGAAGCAGTTACTAAATATTTATCAGCAATAGATATATTCACCCTTCCCAGGTATGATTCCAAACGGTATTCAGGTTTATCAGTCAGGAAAGTTGGCTCAGAACCCGCAATGGTATCTTTCTTTTGCGGATTTGCAGCATCAGCTATTGGACGGTAACTGAAAGAAGCAAAATTCTTTACATAAGTAATAAAATCCTGGTAACTGTGACCAACCAGCACATCCACCTTTGTATTCAGTTTTTTTATCTCCTTACTGTAAAAGAGTTGTATATCAGTAATCGTACTTTTCTTTCTCTGTTCATAATGGCCTTTGCGGCCGCCTGTTTTATAATCGGTTGCTGCCGCAGAATCAATTTTGTCATCTCCGCTTCCGCTGGAATTATCAATACCCAGGTTTAACAAAACATGCAGATCGGGAAACCAGTGAAGTTTATAATCGAGCTGTATGTTACCCACTAATCTGTTAACACTTGAATTATTATCCCTTTGATTCAACAAGGCTACCGGATTTCTTGTAGCCAGATCGATAAGGGTACCATTAGGATCTAACCATTCGAAATAACCGCCAAATTTACCGGAAGCCGAATTTACCGGTTGTGTTGGGTCAAAAGCAATGGCAGAGCCGATGGCACCACCATTTGCAAAAATATTTTTTGTATTGCTTGCTTTTAAGGCCAGGTTAACACTTAAATGATCATCTAAAAATTTAGGGGAAAGATTTAACGAACCGCTAAAACGCTTAAAATTATCTGTTTTTAAGATCCCGTCCTGGGTTAAAAATCCCAAAGAAGCCCTGAAAGGAATACCCTGTACTGCACCACTTGCACTTACATTATTATCCCATCCTAAAGCAGGACGGTAAATTTCTTTTTGCCAATCTGTGTTTGCTGTACCTAATAAATTCTTAAAAGTGTTGTTGCCGTTTTTAGCAGCATCTGCATTAATGATGGCTCTTACTTCATCTCCTGAAAGCACTTTAACTGTTTTGCCCACAATGCCTGTTGATATGGTTGTATTGAAATTAAACTTCATTTTACCCTTAGTGCCTTTTTTTGTAGTAATGATCAAAACACCGTTTGATGCCCTGGATCCATACAAAGCAGTAGCTGAAGCATCTTTCAATACACTCATAGATTCAATGTCGTTAGGATTGATCGTATTTAAAAGGTTAGCAGAACCTGCGATACCATTTCCTTCAACCGGAACACCATCAATAACAATCAATGGATCGTTACTTGCATTTAAAGATGCACCGCCCCGGATGCGTATTTTACTGCCTCCTCCCGGGGAACCACCGCCATTAGTAATTTCCAAACCGGCTACTTTGCCCAATAACAACTGTTCTGAAGAATTGATAACACCTTTTTGAAAATCCTTGGCAGATACTGAAGTAACCGAACCTGTAAGATCACCCTTACGTTTTGTACCATAGGCAACCACTACCAGTTCATTCAGTTGCTGACTGATCTTAACCAGGCTTACATCAACTGTTGATTTACCTGAAACGGCTACCTGCATTTCAGCAAAACCAATTGAAGTAAAAATTAAAGTGGCATTCGCCGCTGCAGAAATAGAAAAAGAACCGTCAGCTTTTGTTTGTGTTGCGGTCGTAGTTCCCTTTACCATAACAGTTACTCCTGATACAGGAGCCCCGTCATTACTATCAGTTACTTTACCGGCAACTGTAGTTTGCGCATAAACCAATGCTGTAAAAAGCATTAATGCAATCGTTTGCGCCATAACCCTGTAAAAATGTTTATTGATTTTTTTCATACAAGCAGTCTTTATCGTTTTAAAAAATAAGGAGCATTCCAAAATGTGTACTTTTTACACAATTAAGAATGTGTAAATTATACACAATGTAAGGCTTTATTTTCAATAATTAAAGTTTTGTTAAGTTTTTTTTAGAAGTTTCATTATAAAGTTTTTTTATGAGATCTGCCTGAAATCCTTTCATAGGGCATAAGGATAAATCAATTCGCTGCATCCAAAAAAAAATTATAAAAATTCAGTAATGGCCTTCAAAGCCCTGGTTAATAACTATCTAAGTTGTAACCACTAAACTGGTTGTAACCGGTATTACAATTATTTTTTCTGCCAGTTAAGGTTTTCTAATGGTTTTGGGCAACATCATTAAACAACCAAAAGCCGGTTGTCAGCATAATTATCTATTCCGCAATAAAAAAATTAAAGGAGTTAACTAAAAAACGTAGATAATGTTTATGGTTCCTAAAAATCTATCCCGATCCATTTTTTCTTTTTCTTATCAAATTTTTCATAATTGAACTTATACAATTTACCGGGCCGGTGTGGAACATCCTTTTCCATTTCGCCAATATCAAGTAAAAAATCCATGGAGAAGAATTTTTTTCTGAAATTACGCCTGTCCAGTTTAGTGTTCAGTATTGCTTCATACAAATTCTGAAGATCGCGTAAAGAGAATTTTTTCTGCAAAAGGTTAAACCCCAGGGGATGTTCCTGAATTCTTTTTTGTAACCATTGATAGCAGGCACTAAATATCTGCTGATGGTCAAAAGCAAGATCGGTAACACCCATTACATCATGCCAGTGTAATTCGTTGTCAAGTATTTTTAATTTATGATGTCTTATATTTATTAAAGAACAATATGTAACAGTAACTACACGCCCTGCAGGGTGCCTGCCAACAGCTCCAAAAGTATGCACCTGTTCCAGGTAAACATCATCTAACCCTGTACGTTGCTTAAGAATACGGTAAGCTGCAGTATCCAGGTCTTCGGGGTAACCAACAATGTCTCCTAATAAAGACCATTTACTCTGGTATTTTTTAAGATCACTCCTGATCAATAAAACCTTAAGTTTATTTTCATCAAAACCAAAAATCACGCAATCAACAGATAAAGCAATACGGTTGCTGCCCTTAACTTCTGATTGTATGGCCAGAAGGCTTTTGATATTTTTTGCTTGTTTAGCATTTGCTGTAACAGCCATATCCGGTATAATTTTAAGTAATTTATAATTTTATGAATTGCGTATAATAACCTTTCCCGTTTTGCTGTATCCGCAGGAAATAACTTCCTTTAGCTAAACCTTGTAACTGACAGGTTATTGTTAAATCATATTGACCCTGATTTTGATTTGCATTATACAAAGTTTGCATTCGCTGTCCGAAAGCATTAATAACGGTGATCGTTACAATTCCAATACCCGGTACGATATAATCTATCACTGCATTTCCAATAACTGGATCGGGAGAAATTTTAATTCCGAAACCATCTTTTATTTTTGTTATCTGGTTATTACGCGAACTGGTAGTAAACTGTGCTGTTGAATAATTATTGACAGAGGTTGAAGTACAGTTTGCACTTACGCGCCAATCGTAAGCAGTTGAAATCGTAAGGTTATTTAAATTAACTGAACCTGTATTCAACGCATTAACAAGATTTATCCATGAAGCTGACCCGGTAGCTTTATAATCAACAGTATAAAAGTTTCCTGTAACCGAAGACCAGTTTAATACTGCTGAACTTGTTGTTATTGCAGAAACGTTTAAACCCACAGGTGCAGCAGGAGTAACATTTACAATAACATTGATAAGAGCCCTGGGGCTTTCTCCACAATTATTTGACTGGCTAACATAATAATTAACAGACCCTGCACTTGCTGAAGATGGTATTGGTGCACCCGAACCCCCGGTACCCCCAGTTGCAGTTGCATACCAAAGCAGATTTGTACCTGCAGCAGTTAAAGGCACCGTGATTGCATTTTGACAATACTGAACAGGGCTTATTACAACCGGGGCTATGGCAAGGGCATTCACACTAACTGTAAGAGATGCTCTTGGACTTTCACAACCATTAACGGTTTGTGTTACATAATAATTGAAACTGCCTGCTGTTGCTGTTGAAGGTGTTGGGGCTGTTGTGCTGCCTGTACCTCCAGTTGCAGCAGCATACCACAGTAATGCATTTCCGGTTGCTGTTAAAGGAACAGCAGCCGCATTTTGACAATAGTTAACCGGTGTTGTTACTGTTGGTGTTGCTGGCAAAGCAATTACATTTACTGTTATTGAAGCACGTGGGCTTTCGCATCCATTATTAGATTGACTTACATACCAGGTGGTAATGCCTGCTGTTGAAGTTAGTGGTGTTGGTGCTGTAGTGCTTCCGGTTCCTCCAGAAGATACTGTATACCACAATAGGTTAGTACCGGATGCAGTTAAAGCTGTTGCTATAGCATTCTGACAATAAGTTACCGGGCTGGTCACTGCAGGAGCAACTGGAAATGCTGATACATTTACAACAATGACCACCCTTGGGCTTTCGCCGCAACTCTGTGTTTGACTCACATAATAGGAAGTGCTGCCAGTTACAGTTGTTGTAGGAGTGGGCGCTGTTGCACTGCCCGTACCGCCTGTAGCTGTTGTATACCATAATAAATTAGTTCCGGTAGCTGTCAATTGCGAAGCAACTGCGTTCTGACAATAATTAACCGGACTGGTTACTGAAGGAACAGGTGTATTTGCTGTAATATTTACTACAATTGGTAAACGTGGGCTTTCGCAACTACCAATGGTTTGGGTTACATAATAAGTTGTGCTGCCAATAGCTGTTGTTGAGGGTGTTGGCGCAGTTGGACTTCCGGTACCACCCGTTGCAGTTGTATACCAAAGTAAATTTGTTCCATTTGCCTGCAATGGTGTAGCAACAGCATTCTGGCAATAATTTACCGGACTGGTTGCCGTTGGTGCTGCTGTTGCACATGCAGGCACACTTATATAAATATGATATTCGCCCGGTTGCAGTGTTACTGTTTGTGATGTTGCAGTTAAATTAAAATTATTACCTGTAACACCATTTAGTCCGGTGCCTGTGCCGTTGCTGATATAATTTGTCCAATCGCCTGTTGATTGAAAAGTAATTGTTTTTGCTTGTGCCACTACATCAAAATTGGCTACAATGGTCACTTTTTTGCTACTGGCATTGGGGTCGGCAATCTGAAAAACCTTTACCAGTCCGCTGTTAAAATCATAGGTATAAGCAGTATTGTTGAAAACTGCAGTATTACTTAAGCGTAATTGAATTATACTTTTAAAAGTATTATACAAGTGAACCCTTTCCGGTACCAGCATGTACTCCCAACGTGGTGGTTTATTGGCCACATTAGATCCGCCAAAATTGAGCGGTACATCATAACCACGTTCTCCAAATTGCCATATCATTTTAGGCCCCGGTACAGTAAAGAAAACCGATGCAGCAGCTTCTACCCTTGCCAATGCCGTATTCAGGTTGCGAACATTATAACTTCCTGAAGAATTACCGAAAGTTATATTCCTGTACATGTTACGTTCTTCATCATGACTTTCCATATATCCCACAACAGCAGGATTATTAAATGCACGCAATGAACTGCTGTAAACAACAGCAGATATATCTGAATTTGATGCAAAGCCCATTGTGCATTGATTGTAAGTAACATTACTGTTACCCCATAACATAAAACCATGAGCGGCATATTCCTGTTCTTCCTGGCATGGTAGTGTTCCCAGGAATTCTATTATCATATACGTACCCGGATGCGTTGGAATTGTTCCGTCATAATATCTTTTTAAATTGGCAACCCGGCTTGCATCATAATTTTCTACAGTTGTTGTATTGGTTACAGTTTGTGTAAAACCTTTTCCAAGATCAAACCGGTAACCATCTACCCGGTATTCATTCAGCCAGAAATTTAGTGACCGCTGAACCAAATATTGGGTAGCGGTTGATGTGTGGTTAAAATCATTGAAAACACTGTAAGGATGAGGCGCTGTAACATTTAACCATGGGTTATCAGGCGCTGGCCTGTTATTAACAGCATCCCAATACATTTTTGCCTGGGGAGCGTTGCCGGTACAGTGATTATAAACAACATCCAGTATTACGGCTATACCATTCAGGTGGCATTTATCTATAAATTCTTTTAGTTTATTTTTTGTACCGTAATATTTATCGGGCGCAAAATAAAATGATGGATTATAACCCCAGCTTTCATTTCCGTCAAATTCATTGACAGGCATTAATTCAATGACATTGATGCCAATGTTTTTTAAATACTGTAAAGAGTCAATTAAAGATTGGTAACTGTGTTCTGCTGTAAAATCCCTGATCAGCAATTCATATACCATCAGGTTTTTCTTATCAGCTTTCACAAAATTATTTACCTGCCAGTTATATTGCGGCTCGGCAGTTTGAATAATACCTACAAGCCCGGTAGTTAAGCCGGTAGGATAAGGCTTAAGGTTTGGATATGTAACCGCATTAATAAACTGATCATTATCGGGGTCAAGTACTTTTTGAGTGTATGGGTCTGTTGTTTTGATTGTATTGTCAATTAAATACTGAAACCCGTATTCAAGGCCCGGAGTGAGGCCTGTCAATGTTATCCAGAAATAATTACCATCAGCAGTTTTATTCATTTGGTAAGTACACTGGTTGGTCCAGTTTGAAAAATCACCAATAGCCACCACATTGGTTTTACCAGGCGCAAACAAAACCAGTGTAACAGCTGTATTGTTGGGATTATAGTTAAGCCCTTCAATTGCCCCGGCTGGTAAAGGTGCCACAGTAGTGGCAGGGGCAATATAAAAACTGAATGAATCTTTTACTGTTACTGAACCGTTATTACCTTCAAGAAAAACCTGGTGAGCACATGCTGTGGCAATTGCTGGATTAGCAGAAATGGTATTGGCATTGGTTGCTGTATTAATATTAGTGCCATCCAGTTTCAAGGTAAGATTTGAATTAGCTGATGCAACACCGGTAATGCTGATAGTTCCGCCAACAGCCACATTCAAGGGTTCCACCCAGGGTATGTACCTGGGTTCAAAAGGCGGAAGATTTAAACGAACAGCATATTCTGCATTACCATATACAGGTAAGTACATATCACTTACATCTGAATTAACCTGCTTTACTGTACCGGTTGCGTTTCTGAAAATAACACATACTTTCTTAATGGTTTCTCCGGCAGGTACTGCCAGGTAACTTCTGATATTGGTAATGGTATATTGATATTTGTTACTGCCAAGTGGTGTTGCTTTTGCTGCAGGATCAGTAGTACCCCAGGTAAATTTTACATATTTCCAATCGCCAGGGCCACTGCTTAAATTTGTTATCACACCAATATGCACGTACACATTATTTGAATTACCTCCTTCAAAATTTAAAAGTCCCTGATTACCTTTAGTACAATCTACCGTAAAACTTAAAGTGGAATTATCAACCGGAAATTCCGGTGTCCAGGTTAGTAACCTTTGCGCATGTAAATTTGTGCCAAAAGAAAATAATACAAAAAGAAGGATAATTTTTTTCAAGCTGCAGCCGTTTTAATGTGTAAATTAAACACATTATTTTAAAATTGCAAAATAAATAACAATTGTATTATTCCCGGCCTTAAAATGCGGAGGTATATTAAGGTAAGGGCTGTTCCCCGAATTATTTTTATTTCATCAGTTCTACAACAACACTGCCCTTTGCATCCAGAGAAAAATCTTTCAGGTCAGAAATGGCATCAGAAAAAATATTTTTCATTTTAGAAAACCCCTGTGTTCTTTCTTTAAACCGTTTTAAACTGATCTCTTTTTTCTCTTTAGCAGTATTCATAACAACCATTATTGTTTGTTTATCATCATACCTGAAATAAACATATACTGCATCAACAGGTACAAACTGCATCATTTTACCTGTAGTAATGGCTGTTGATTTTTTACGGAAATTTGCCAATGTAGCTATATGATTCCAGATCTCTTTTTCCTGCAGCGTTCGTCCTTCATCTGTAAATTTATCAACGGTGTCTGCAGGCCAGCCTCCCGGAAAATCCTGGCGCACATATCCATCATTTGGGTTTGTAAACCCGGTAAGGCCAAGCTCCCCGCCATAATACCACTGCGGAATTCCCCTACAGGTGAGCAACCAATTTACAGATGATTTATATTTTTCAATATCCTCTCCAATTACTGAATAAAAACGGGCCATATCATGATTATCCAAAAAGATAACATTACGCATTGGATCTTTATAAACAAAGTCCTGGGCAAGAACGGTATATAATTTATTTACCCCTTCAGTCCATCCAAAATCTTTTGTCATCGCATCAGTGATACCCCAAAGTGTTTGAAAATCTGTTGTAGCCTGCAGGTTACTTTTAAAAGGTATACTGTAATTGTTCTGTACAAAATAACTTTGGTTGGGTACACCATGTACCCAGGTTTCACCAAAAAGTGTAATTTTCGGATACTCATTTTCCAATGCTTTATTACACCGGTTCATAAATACCAGGTCGTTATAGGCATAGGTATCGATGCGCCAACCGTCAATGCCAAATTCTTCAACCGTCCAAATGGCATGCTGAATCAAGAAATTGGCTACATACGGGTTATTTTGATTCAGGTCGGGCATTTGGTTTGTAAACCAGCCATCGGCCATTATTTTGGTTTCTGATTTTGCTGCATACGGATCAAAGAGTGTTTGATCCTTATAACTGGTATTGGTATAAGCGGGCCATTGATGCAGCCAGTCTTTCATAGGCACATCTGCTACAGTAAAATGATGAATACCCACATGATTGTAAACTGCATCCTGAATAATTTTAAGGCCTTTTTTATGTACTGCTTCAACCAGTTCATGATAGCTTTTATTACTACCAAGCCTGGGATCTACTTTATAATGATTTGTAAAAGCATAACCATGTTCTGTCCGGTTATCCATATCATTTTCAATAACCGGGTTAAGCCATAAAGTAGTAACACCCAGCGATTGCAGGTAGTCCAAATGATTTTGTATCCCTCTCAGATCCCCGCCATGACGGTTAAACACGGTATCTCTTCTTAAGGTTTGATCCCTCATTCCCGGTACACGGTCGTTGCTTTCATCACCATTGCTGAAACGGTCGGGCATAATGAGGTACATAAAATCTTTTGAAGTAACCCCTTGTGCAAATATTGAACCATTGCCGTTTCGGCGTGGTTTTAATTCAAAATCAATATAGAATGATGATACTGCTTTGTTGACTTTTATTTTAAGCATACCCGGTTTTGCAGAAGCCGAGATATTT
>JAYTOF010000241.1:0-1709 GCA_043747955.1 Chitinophagaceae bacterium | reverse complement strand
ACATGTTTATAATGCAGCAGTATCCATTCTTCAAAATTCAGTTCTCCAAAAACCGGATGCAGGGTTTTCTTCCCTGCTTCGTCTTCAAAATAATTTTTAAAAGATGTGATTGAAGCGGCTAAGTTTTCTAAAGCATCTTTCATAGTTGCATACTCCAATGGCAAAGCTTCTTCGCCAATTATATTAACGGGGGCTTTTGTGTTTTCTCTAAACTCTTTATTGCTTAGCAGGAACTCCTTATATTTTGGTAAATGTTCGGGAGGAGTAACCAGGTCAAACTTTATTTTTCCGGTTGATACATAAAAAATGGTTGTCAGGTGCTCTACCATTTGCTGGGCATTCATTTTGCCCCAGTTGCCCTGCTTATTGCCGTTTAAAGATTTAAATAACGGAACACATTCTTCGGTTATAAAATTTAGTTTTTGCTCATTCATATCATAATTTTTAGTACACAATGTAAAACAAAAAAGCACCCAATAAAAAGGATGCTTAATACTTTTATACATTATATCACTGGTTATACTCTTTGATCAATCTCTTTGCAAAGGCGCTCAAAAATTTCATCTATGGTTCCTTCGCCTTTTACCATCACCACTTTATCAAATTTTTTGTAATAATCAGCAACAACGGCAGTTTTATTGCGGTATTCAACTATCCGGGCCCTGATCACATTTTCATTGTTATCATCACTGCGGCCACTGGTTTCGCCTCTTTTTAATAAGCGTTTTATCAGCTCTTCTTCACTTACATCAAGCGCCAGCATAGCTGCAATAGGTGCTTCTTTTAGTTCCAGTAAATTGTCAAGCGCTGCTGCCTGTGCCGGAGTTCGGGGAAAACCATCAAACAAAAAACCTTTGGCTTCCGGATTTTCATCCAGGGCCGAGCTGATCATTCCAATCACCACTTCATCCGGCACCAGTTGCCCCTTATCCATAAAATTCTGTGCTTCTTTTCCCAATGGTGTCTGGCGGCATATTTCATTACGCAGTAAATCACCGGTACTCAGGTGTTTTAAACCATATCTGGCTATTAATTTTTCGCTTTGCGTTCCTTTGCCGCTCCCGGGAGGGCCAAATAATATCAAATTAAACATATACTAACTATCCTTGTGAAGATAGCAAATATAACAATCGTACTTTAAATTTTCATTAACAGTATAATTAATCTGTTTAAAAACTTAAAATATCCGGGTTTCGTAATTATTAGAAACTATTTAACCCGAAATTTGTTAAAACATATGCGACCTCTATTTTACCTGTCAATCTTTTTTTCATTAATTATTACCGGCTGCAGTAATTCGCCAGCTAAACAAGCCAATACAGTCAATATGGATTCAACTAAAAAAGAAAATCCCGTTTTCTCAAAAACAGATACCGCTAAAGTAGAGATCAGCAATGATGAGTGGAAAAAAATCTTACCAAAAGATGTTTACAATATTGCCCGTGAAAAAGGTACCGAGAGGGCTTTTACCGGAAAATTCTGGGATCATAAGGAAGGAGGTACTTATTACTGTGCTGCCTGCGGCAATCCTTTATTCAACAGCAATGGCAAATTCGAAAGCAATTGCGGCTGGCCCAGTTTTTTTGAACCCATCAGCAAGGGCAGTATTATTTATGCCCCCGATAATACCTATGGTATGAAACGTACCGAAGTGATGTGCGGAAGGTGTAAAGCCCACCTGGGCCATGTATTTGAAGACGGTCCGCCGC
>JAYTOF010000240.1:0-19097 GCA_043747955.1 Chitinophagaceae bacterium | reverse complement strand
ATCCGGAATAGAAATATTAAATTCTTTTTCAAATTCCATAATAAGTTCAACGGTGTCCAAGCTATCGGCACCTAAATCGTTGGTAAAAGAAGCTTCCGGGGTAACCTCTGCTTCATCTACTCCTAATTTGTCAACAATTATTTTCTTTACTCTTGTTGCAATGTCTGACATGATTATTAATTTTAGTTTGTATTGGTTGCAAAAATATACAATTTGAGGTAAATACAAAGAAATAGATATTGTTTGAAAAATACAGTATACCGGTATTTCAATTCCAGGTAAATCAAAAGCTGTAAAATCCCTTTTTTTTCTTATTCCTGATGTATTAGATTTATTACCTGATAAGGCATCCAAAATGAGTTTTATGACATAGATGCCATAATAGTAAAAAAATTGTATATTGTTAACCCGTCCCCTGCCGGAACTTTAACCTTAACCAAAAAGCATATCCTGTTATGGGCTTAAAACAAATTGACCACGGTACTAAAGAATACCAGCAAATGGTAAATCTCCGGAATGAGATATTACGTAAACCGCTCGGGCTTTCGTTTACTACTGATGAATTGGCTAAGGAAAAAGAAGATATTTTAATTGGCGCTTTTGATGATGATGATATGCTGGCCTGCTGTATGCTTACCAAAACAGATGATAATTGTTTGCGATTAAGGCAGATGGCCGTACAAAATAACCTGCAGGGGAAAGGTATTGGTGCCAGTATGATGGGTTTTGCAGAAATATTAGCCCGTGACAAAGGTTATAATAAACTGATCATGCATGCCCGGGTTACTGCTATAGGATTTTATGAAAAATTGGGTTATAAAGTTGTAGGAGATGAGTTTATTGAAGTAACAATTCCTCATCATATTATGGAAAAAAGTCTTTAGCCCTTGATTTCATTTGGCAATTTTTTCCCGTATTATCTTTCTTGCTTCAAGTACATCATCAGCCTCAAAGGCTTCTTTAGGTATAATAAAAAATGAACGGCTGTTAAAATAAAGATGGTAAAAATGCGGGCTTTCTGTCCAGGTACTGAATTCACTCCAGTTCCAGCTCCTGCCTCCCCTTTCGTTTTCAATTCTAAAAGCTTCATCTGTAAGAATTGCCCTGAAACGGTCTTTAAAAGTCTCAGCCTTTTTATAAACCAGGTAAGGCATCAGAAACCAGAATAAGATCATCAGCGAAAACCATAATAAAGAACTGATCAGAAAAGCATAGGGAGATATTTTTTTTAAAAAGAATAAAGCCGCTGAGAGTATGGCAAAAACATTTACCAGTATCATCATTATTTTAATTTCCTTCCGGCTTATAAAATGATAGCGTAACGCCTGTATTACTTTTTGCTTGTTGTAGGTAAAAAACTGTGATGTCATAAAACAAAGATAAAGGATACAGCATTCGGGATTGTAAGCCTGATGAAATTTCCGTTTAAATCATCAATCATTCTGTTCAGGCAGTTCTGCAATTACCCGGTTCCCATTTTCTGCAACTCATTCCGCTTTTCCTTCAACTCACACCTTTTTCATTGCCCTTGCAGCAAATCAATAGTAACATTGGTTATTGAAATTTATTCCTCAAAATATTTTATCAAAATCTAAAAAATACAATCATGAAAATTTTAAAGATGTTAACCGCATTTGTACTGAGCCTGTTTTTTTTGCAGGTTGATGCTCAAACTGAAGCCCCAAAAGGATTCAGCAACGGAAAGGTTGTCTTACCGGATAATACAGTTGTAAGCGGTTTTATTAAGGATAATATCCGTAAAGACGCTTCGGTTATATTACTTACTGATGGAAAAGAAAAAAAATACAATGGTTCTGATATCGCATCAGCCGAAATAAACGGCACCGGTTACAATTGTATCAAAGGAGATTTTTTTAAAGTGGTTTGCCATGGCGAATTAACCTTTTTACAAAAATCAAGTAATGCTTCTGCTAAACCAACTTATATTGGTAATGAAGCTTTTTTTATCAGTGGAACTGAAGGCAAGCCGGGTGATTATTTCATTTACGAAAACAAGAATCAGCAATTGAAACTGGTTTCAAAGAAAAACCTGAACAATGTTGTTGCTTCCAGTTTTGCCGGCTATGCACCAGCTATTGAAAAAGCAAAAGCTGCCGAAGCCGATATTGCACAATTAAAAGATGCAGTTGATACTTTTAACAGCAGAAGCAATAAATAATTATTAAAGCAGATTTGATCCACAGTTTAAACCGGCAGGCTTATTTCCTGTATAATTTACGGGATTGCCTGCCTGTTTACCTTGTGGTTTTTATATCTTTACTATTATGTGGCGCACCAATTGTAAAATAGGATTTAATGACGGCTGGTTGATGTTATTCACCATTCCTGCTTTAAGTTTTATTGTGCCCCTCGTTTTCATGGGCTGCCGATTCGACCGGAATCCATTTTTTACATGGGACAGGTACTTTACAACATTTTTCATAATTGTTGCTTTATGGGTTGGCGACAGGATGATCATGATCTGGAGCCGTAGTAAATTTCCCAATTTTACAGATGTTCGCAAGCGACTGATTCACCAGTCTGTCTTTATGTTCTTATTTACAGTTATTGGCGACAACTTGCTCGGCTGGCTTATGAATGATATTTATTTTAGTAAAGCGAATGGCGGTCAATTTAATACAGATGTATTTATAAGCTCAAATTCAGCCGCCATATTTTGTACCATTATGATAATCGCAGTTTATGAAAGTATCTACTTCATGAATGAGCTTAAAAAATCGGTGGAAGAAAAAGAAACGCTGAAAAGAGAAAGCCTTAAAGCCCAGCTTGACGCTTTGAAAACACAGGTTAATCCTCACTTCCTGTTTAATAACCTCAATACATTAACTGCGCTTATACCTGATACACCCGACCAGGCTATTGAATTTGTACAACAAATGTCAAAAGTGTATCGCCATATCCTGGAAGTGCAGGATGAAAAGACCATCCCCTTAAAAGATGAACTGGATGTTTTAAAAGCCTATGGTTTTTTATTAAAGACAAGATTTGGCGATAACCTGGATATTGAAATTGATGTACCCGTTGAAAAACTGCAACAACGGATTGTACCTTTATCGCTGCAGTTACTGATGGAAAATGCAATCAAACACAATATTGTTTCGTCTGAAAAGCCTTTAAAAATTAAAGTCTTTGCCGAAAACGGGCACCTGCTGGTAAGTAATAACCTGCAGGTAAAAAACCAGCTGATCGAATCAACAGGAATTGGTTTGGATAATATCCGCAACCGCTATAAACTATTCAGTAATGATGAAGTGAGAGTGACAGAAAGTGGAGAAAGCTTTACGGTTTCTATCCCGCTCATATCAAAATAATATGAAGGTAATAATCATAGAAGATGAAACACCTGCAGCCAACCGGCTAACTAAATTATTGCACGCCATACATGATGAGACAGAAGTTGTAAAGCGTCTTGACAGTGTGGCATCGTCTGTACAGTATTTTCAATCTGCTCAGCAACCCGATCTCATCTTTATGGATATACAACTGGCAGATGGTTTGAGCTTTGATATTTTTTCGCAGGTACAGATAAAGGCGCCGGTAATTTTTACAACCGCATTTGATCAATACACATTAAAAGCTTTTAAAGTAAACAGTATTGATTATTTATTGAAACCCATCGAAGAAAGTGAACTTAGATCGGCCGTTGAAAAATACCGGGAACTGTACCATAAAAAATCAAATGATTTTTCCGGCAAACTGATGAAACTGGTAGAAGATTTGAATACTGCAAAGTATAAAGAACGCCTGCTGGTAAAACGTGGACAACAACTCAGCTTTATTAAAACAGAAGCCACCGCTTTCTGTTATGCCGATGGAAAACTTTGTTTTGCAGTAGATTTTAATAATAACAAACATTTGCTCGAAAGCAACCTTTCGCAATTGGAAGAACAATTGCAACCCAATAAATTTTACCGCATCAACCGGCATTTACTGGTTAATATTGATGCCATAAAAAAAGTGCATACCTGGTTGGGTGGCCGGTTAAAACTGGAGATCATGCCTGCAACAAATGCAGAAACGGTTGTGAGCAGGGAAAGGGTTAATGGTTTTAAGGAATGGTTGGGGCAATAGTGCTATAAATCTATTATCAACTGAAGTTATTTAAGGAATTTTGTAAAGAATAAATAAAATAATTATTATACAAAATATTCGATAGATATTCACATATCCACATAATTACTAAACCATTTATTTTGAATGATTTAATTAAATTCTCTTAATAAAATGTGTGTAGAAAAAAAATTATTATTTCTTCCTTGTTTGTTTGACAAACCTTGTTTAACATTGTATAAATAAAAAAGAGGCGGTTTCCCGCCTCTTGAAAATTGTCAAGATTATTTATTCTTGACCCAAAAATGAAAGAAACTGGACTTTGTCGGATATATCCTCTTACCATTTTTCAAGATCGAGGTACAGAAGATTTCCGTATAACCAGGTCTTCCTTTTTCTTTTTTCATAATGAAAAAATTAAAAGGTTTACAATCCCACTAATCTTGCGCTAGTGGTTTACGCATTGAGGTGTCTATTCATAGTAGACACCTTAATATTTTTTACAAAGAACTTTTTATAGAATAATCACCCAATAAATTGGGTGATTATTTTTATGTTCGTGCTTAGTCAAACCAAATTTTAACTGCAGCCCATACTGTTTCCACAATTCAAACATTTGTAACAGGTGCCGCTGCGTACGGTTATGTGTCCACAGGTATTACAGGCAGGTGCATCGCTCTGCATGCTTTTTGCGGCTGCATTTACAGCATCCATACCATTGGCTGCTTTTTTATGTGCCGTACGATGTTGTGCCTTTGCAGGTTGTGCCGTTATTTTTGAAGCACCCATTACCCTTACTTCACTCAGCTCCGGCTTGCGGTCGCCAATGGTGGGTGTTGCCTGGTCCCATTCTTCATTACCCAGGTTTTGAATTTCAGGTGCATCCAATACATGAACCAGGTCATTCCTTCCTAAATACTCATATGCCAAAGAACGGAAGATGAAATCAATAATGGATGTTGCACTCTTGATATTCGGATGGTCAACCATGCCGCTTGGTTCAAAACGGGTGAAAACAAATTTCTCAACATACTCTTCCAAAGGCACACCATATTGCAGGCCGATGGAAATGGCGATGGCAAAACAGTTGAGCATACTGCGCATGGTAGCACCTTCCTTAGCCATATCGATAAAGATCTCCCCTAATGTGCCATCATTATATTCGCCGGTACGCAGGAATAAAGCCTGTCCGTTTATTTTTGCATTTTGTGTAAAGCCTCTGCGCTTGGCCGGTAATGCCCTGCGTTCAACGATCATGGCCAGCTGGCGCTTTAAAGTTGTATCGGCACTGTTCTGTACACGCTTGTTCATTTCATCCAGCAGGTCATCAATGGTTAATTTACCCATATCCACCATGGTAGAAATATCTGCGGCCAATGAAGCTGCATTTTCTTCACTGATCACTGCATCCAGTTTCTTTTTCTTATCACTTTTATTACTTAATGGTTGTGATAATTTAGAACCATCACGGTATAATGCACAGGCTTTTAAACCGAGTTCCCAGCTTAACCTGTATGAATCTGCTATCTCGTCCTGTGTGGCCTCGTTTGGCAGGTTAATGGTTTTTGAAATGGCACCACTTAAGAAAGGCTGTGCTGCGCCCATCATACGGATATGACCATGTGCATGTATGTAACGTTCGCCGATCTGTCCGCATTTATTGGCGCAATCAAAAACCGAAAGGTGTTCATCCTTTAAATAAGGAGCCCCTTCCACCGTCATGGTACCACATATATATATATTGGCGGCTTCAATTTCATCATCGCTGAATCCTAAAGCTTCCAGTAAACTCCAGCCATAATCACTGTATTGCTCCGGTTTAAATCCAAGGCGTTCCAGGCAGGTCTCTCCTAAAGTGTACACATTGAAAACAAAACCGATCTCGAATGCTGCACCGAGGGCACCGTTCAGTTTGGCAATGTCTTCTTCGGTAAATCCTTTCTCCAATAAAGTTTTTGTGTTGATGAAAGGAGACTTATCCAAAGATGCATGTCCTTTTGCATAACAAACTATTTCTTCAATTTCTTTTTCGCTGTATTTTAAATTACGCAATGCCTGTGGCACACTCTGATTAATGATCTTGAAATAACCACCCCCGCTTAATTTTTTAAATTTCACCAAAGCAAAATCAGGTTCAACACCGGTGGTGTCGCAATCCATTACCAAACCGATAGTACCTGTTGGGGCAATTACAGTTGTTTGTGCATTGCGGTAACCATACTTCTCTCCCATTTGTACAGCATCATCCCATGCCTTGGTTGCAGCTTTCAATAAATAGTCGGGACAATACTTTGCATTGATACCCTGTGGTTTTATTTCAATGCCTTCGTATGCATCTGTAGCATCGTATGCAGCTGCACGGTGATTACGCATAACACGCAACATGTGTGTTTTATTTTCTTCATACTTATCAAATGCACCCAGGAAGCTGGACAGCTCCGCAGATGTTTTGTAAGATACACCGGTCATGATGGCGGTAATGGCACCTGCAATTCCCCTGGCTTCTTCGCTATCGTAAGCAATACCACTTACCATTAACATAGAACCCAGGTTTGCAAAACCTAATCCCAATGTTCTGTAATCGTAACTTAACTGAGCCACTTCTTTTGAAGGAAACTGTGCCATTAAAACAGAAATCTCCAGTACAACAGTCCACAAACGGCAGGTATGTTCAAAACCGGCAACATTAAATGTATTGTTGCTTTCATCAAAGAACTGACGAAGATTAACACTAGCTAAATTACAGGCTGTGTTATCAAGGAACATATATTCACTGCAGGGATTGGAAGCCCTGATGGGGCCACCCTCCGGACAGGTATGCCATTCGTTGATGGTAGAATCATATTGTGTACCGGGATCAGCACAACGCCAGGCGGCATAGGTGATTTGCTCCCACAATTCTCTTGCTTTTACTTTTTTCATCACCCTGCCATCGCTTCTTCCTTTCAGTTCCCACTCTCCATCTTCATCTAAAATATTGAAGAATTCATTGGGTATGCGTATGGAGTTGTTGCTGTTTTGTCCGCTTACGGTGCGATAAGCTTCTCCTTCATAATCGCTGGAATAACCAGCAGCGATCAATGCAGCCACTTTATCTTCCTCACCCACTTTCCAGTTGATGAATTTTTCTATTTCAGGATGATCCAGATCCAGGCAAACCATTTTAGCTGCTCTCCTGGTGGTACCACCACTTTTTATAGCACCTGCTGCACGGTCTCCGATTTTAAGGAAACTCATTAAGCCGCTTGATGTACCTCCCCCACTAAGTTTTTCACCTTCACCACGTATACTGCTGAAGTTGGTACCTACACCGCTGCCGTATTTAAATATCCTTGCTTCCCGTACCCAAAGATCCATGATGCCGCCTTCGTTAACCAGGTCATCATTTACACTTAATATAAAACAGGCATGAGGTTGCGGGCGCTCATAAGCATTTGCCGATTTTTTTAACTGCCCGTCCTTAGCATCAACATAATAATGCCCCTGGGGTTTTCCGGTAATGCCGTACACTTCATGCAAACCGGTATTAAACCATTGCGGACTGTTGGGTACGCAGGCCTGGTTTAAGATAGAGTATACCAACTCATCATAAAAGATCTGAGCATCATTTGCAGTAGCAAAATAATCATAGCGTTCGCCCCACACCCGCCAGCAATGTGCCATGCGGTGAGCAACCTGTTTTACAGTTGTTTCTCTTCCGGTAGTTCCATCTTCATTTGGAATACCCGCTTTTCTGAAATATTTCTGTGCTAAAATATCTGTAGCGATCTGGCTCCATTGTTTTGGAACTTCTACATTATCCATCTGGAAAACAATTTCGCCTGTTGGATTTTTAATAACAGAGGTCCGGTAATCATACTCAAACATATCGAAAGGACTAACGCCATCTTTAGTGAACTGCCGGGAGAACTGGAGTGCTTTTGCAGATTGGATTTTTTTTGACATACAATAAATACTACTTGATTAGTTGGGTTAAGTAATTGTTAAGCAAACGAAAATATTTGTTACAGGCGAACTAACAAACTTATAAATATCAACACTTGTGGAAAAAAAAGTGGATAATTTTGAAGATGCAAACGGGCATTGGATTTGCTTACTTTATTGAACTTAATTAATAAAATAGTTGCTTAAAATGTTGGAAATTTCAGTAAAGCGTGAATGGGTTGATTTTACTGCCTTTTTAAATTTTTGAGGTTTTATAAAAGTTATTCCGGGTTTATCTTTAAATCTAAATTAGCTGAGCCATTTCATTGTTGATATTTTCCGGTTCACTTTTGATAAAGCCTGATAAAAACAACATGTCTATTTTGTCTATTTCTTTATTATCGTTTATACGCTGATCCATTACTGAAGCTGCAAACTTGAATTACTAATTTGTAAATAGTAGCTTTATAAAAAAATATGAATAAGAAAAAATGGGTTTTGTTAATTGCATTATTTTTTATTGCTGTTGCGTTAATCATGTTTTCAGTAAGGGGAAAAGAAAATACGCTGCTGGATTATTTTTGGGGACCCCTTGTATTAAGTGCTGTTTTTTTATTTGCTGCAACAAGAATAAAATGAATTATAATTTATGAAAGCAGTAATACAAAGGGTTTCGCAGGCTTCTGTAACTATTAGCAGTACTGTATTTGCCGCGATAGACACCGGACTCCTGGTTTTAGTTGGTATTGAAGATGCTGATAACAATGAGGATATAAAATGGCTCAGCAACAAAATCGTAAACCTGCGGATATTTGATGATAAAAACAAAGTGCCTAATATTTCTGTAAAAGATATTGAAGGGGATATTTTACTGGTGAGCCAGTTTACTTTACATGCATTAACTAAAAAAGGGAACAGGCCTTCATATATTAAAGCAAGCAAACCTGAAGTGGCTGTTCCCCTGTATGAAAAACTGATTGTGCAACTGGAGCATGATCTGGGCAAGAAAATATGTACAGGGGAGTTTGGTGCTGATATGAAGGTGATGTTGCTGAATGACGGACCGGTAACGATCTGGATTGATACTAAAAATAAAGAATAATTTTATAACACGGATTTTTACGAATTACACTAATTCTTTCATATGGCTGAGTTATTGTTTAAAGAAGAATCTTTTAAAATCATTGGTATATGCATGGAAATACACAAGAACCTGGGTATGGGTTTAAAGGAGATAAATTATAAAGATGACATGGAGTTTGACTTTATTGAACATGAAATTAATTATTACAGGGAGAAGAAATTTACAGTAAAGTATGAAGATAAAATTCTGCGAAATACATATATAGCTGATTTTGCAGTTTATGATTCTACCATTATTGAAGTTAAATCAGTCACAGCAATTATTGATGCTCACATGGCACAGGCACTTGGTTAATTAGCAGTATCTGGTATGAAACTGGCTTTGGTTATTAACTTTGGAGAACGATCTTTAAACTGGAAAAGAATTGTATTATAATTCGTGTAATTCGTAAAAATCAGTGTACGCATGACAATACAAGCAGCACAAACCGATGTTGACCAATGGATAAAAACTGTTGGTGTAAAATATTTCAGTGAACTGACTAATCTCGGAATTTTAATGGAAGAAGTTGGTGAACTGTCAAGACTTATGGTGAGAAAGTATGGGGAGCAGTCTTATAAAGACACCGATAAAGGAAAAGAATTAAGTGATGAAATGGCAGATGTTTTGTGGGTGTTACTTTGCCTTGCCAATCAAACCGGCGTTAATTTAACAGAAGCATTGGAGAAAAATTTTGAAAAAAAGAATGTAAGGGATAAGGAGCGGCATCAGCAAAATGAAAAATTAAAATAGTTTCCATTATATCTTGATTTTAACCCTACAATTAAAAGTAATACCCACACAGCTTATCTTTGCGCCCTATGGCAAACGAAGCAAATAATCCTGCCTTGCAGGCAGGCAGGTTCCAGGAGTTGATCTCCCATTGCAAAGAATACGGTTATATTTTTCAGTCATCCGAAATCTATGATGGACTGGCAGCTGTATATGACTATGGCCAGAATGGCGCCCAGTTAAAAAAGAACATCCGGGATTATTGGTGGAAGAGCATGACACAGCTCCACGATAACATTGTGGGTATTGATGCGGCCATTTTTATGCACCCCACTACCTGGAAGGCCAGTGGCCATGTTGATAATTTCAGCGACCCGATGATCGATAATAAGGACAGCAATAAAAGATACCGGGTTGATCATTTGATTGAAGGCTTCGCAGAAGAGCAGTTGGCAATTGGCAAAGGGCAATTGGCAAAGGAGCTTTTAGCATCGATGGATACTTTACTTGCTGCAAATGATTATGCCGGCATAAAAAAACTCATTGAAGACAACAAAATAAAATGCGCCATCAGCAAAACATGCAATTGGACAGACGTTAGGGAATTCAATCTCATGTTCAGCACACAAATAGGCAGTGTGGCGGAAGAGAGTGATACTATTTATTTACGCCCCGAAACCGCACAGGGTATTTTTGTAAATTTTTTAAATGTGCAAAAAACCGGCAGGATGAAAATTCCTTTTGGTATTGCACAAACGGGAAAGGCTTTTCGTAACGAGATCGTTGCCAGGCAATTTATATTCAGGATGAGGGAGTTTGAACAAATGGAAATGCAGTACTTTGTTCGCCCCGGTACACAAATGGAATGGTATAAATTCTGGTCGGCCGAAAGAAAGAAATGGCATGAAAGCCTGGGCATTCCAGCTGAAAAATTACGTTTTCATGATCACGTTAAGCTGGCGCATTATGCCGATGCGGCTATGGACATTGAGTTTGAGTTCCCTTTTGGCTGGAAAGAACTGGAAGGCATACACAGCCGTACAGATTTTGACCTGAAGCAGCACCAGGAATTCAGTAAAAAGAAAATCCAGTATTTTGATAATGACCTGAATGCAGAAGGTAAACCCTTTGGTAACTATACCCCGTTTGTTGTTGAAACTTCTGTTGGACTGGACCGTTTATTTCTTACCATCATCAGCCTGGCTTATGCCGAAGAAAAATGGACAAAGGAAGATGGCACTGAAGACAGCCGTGTGGTTTTAAAAATTCCGGCAAAGATCGCTCCTACTAAACTGGCTGTTCTTCCTTTATTAAAAAAAGATGGGCTGCCCGAAATTGCAAAGGAACTGATGAATGAATGCAAAGATGGGTTTCATTGTTTTTACGAAGAAAAGGATGCCATTGGAAAACGATATCGGAGAATGGATGCCATTGGTACACCATTTTGTGTTACAATTGATCATCAAACCAAAGAAGACAATACGGTTACGATAAGATACAGAGATACGATGGTACAGGAGAGAATTGCCCTGAGTGAGGTGAAAGGCATTGTAGAAGGGCTAATTAAATAATTTTAACAAATACCACGCAGCATAATATACAATCAGGTAATCTATAAACCGTGATATATAAATAACTATAATAAAGACACTTTATGAAAACATTATTTTTAGCCATTGCTGTATTTATGAGCGGTATTGCTTTTGCCCAAAAATCCACATCAAAAAACGATGTAGCAGGATCCCGGCGAATATTTTTTGGAGAACTTGGCGGTCCCGGTGTAATTTTTTCTGTTAATTTCGACAGCAGGTTTACAAAATCAAATACCGGATTTGGCGGCAGGATAGGATTAGGTTTTTTAACACAGGAAGAAACAATAACATCAAACGGCGGATATAATACTTATAGACAAAGGTCCATATTTACTATACCTCTGCAATTAAATTATGTTATTGGCAAACCTAACTCATCGCACTTAATAGAAGTAGGTGCCGGAGCAACTTTTTTTGGAAAAGAAATTAGCCTGTATAATTTTTTTCAGGGAAATTATAACAGTGATCCAAATGAACCAAAATCAATAGTAGCAGGTACAGCTTCTTTTATGTATAGAAAAATTGCAAAAAATGGTGGTTTCTTCTGGCATGGCGGTTTTACCCCTTATTTTATTAATGGTTACATTCAGCCAATGGTGGGAGCCGGTATTGGTTACGGATTTTAAAATTAATTATCTTTTTATACTGCATTGCTTTTTTGACAGAGCAATGCAGTTTTTTTTGGCACAACAGGTTTTCCTGTTTTATTCGAATACCAGCCTCAACAATCTGTGAGCTGCTGTCACCCGTTGAGATAGCTATTGGAATAACCAGCTGTACTATTTGTAAATTACTTACAACTGCAATTTAATTTACTCCGCAGTAATATTTTTAAAGAAGACAAAGCAACTTACTTTGAAGCCCTGCAGCAAACCGGAAAGGAAGAAGACATCAGCAATTTCATACCATTTATGTAATCACCGTATTCAAAATACCTGCAATGCAAATTAAAAAGCGCTATAGGCTGATAAAAATGGATTCAGGGGATATTCTTTTGTGCTTTATCCGTATAAAATTTATACTTAAAATTTCTCCTTTATCAGTACACCCGGTTTTTCCAACTGTCCCGAAATATAAACATGATCTATATCAGCCCCTCCAATGAACTAAATCAATATAAAATATAAGCTTTCCTTATACTTTAGTTGACTAATCTGCCATCAACTAATATAATATCATGTCATATACCGACATCACAAAACCTGCTGACCTTACTGCTCATGCTGAGGGTACAGGTCCGTTAAGAAAACAACGTCCTTTGTACGTTGATTTTATGCCTCCCTGCAACAGTGCCTGCCCTGCCGGCGAAAATATTCAGGCATGGATGGCTTATGCACAGGCCGGTAATTATTTTGAAGCGTTTCAAACAATTGTTGAAGACAATCCATTCCCGGCTGTTATGGGCCGTGTATGCGTTAAGCCCTGCGAAACCGGCTGCAACAGAACCCATATTGACAGCACTGTTAATATTCATGCGGTAGAAAGGTATATTGGCGATGAAGCCATAAAACAAAAATGGCCGGTACAGTTTGTGGCTTATTCATCCGGCAAAAAAGTTTTGGTAATTGGAGGTGGCCCTTCGGGTTTATCGGCCGCTTATCACCTTACCCGTATGGGGCATGAAGTTGAAGTGTATGAGTCGGGAAATCATTTAGGTGGATTATTATGGACCGGCGTACCCCAATACCGGCTTCCTAAAGAAATTCTGGAGTTTGAAGTTGACCGGATCATCAGAACAGGTGTAAAAATAAAACTCAATTATAAAGTAACGGATGTGCTTACTGAAAAAGAAGCAGGTAAATTTGATGCTGTTTATCTCGCCATTGGTGCACAGCTTATTCAAATCGAAGATTTTGATCATGATGATTCAGTGTACATCACCGATGCTTTTTCTTTTTTCAATGAAATAAAATCAACCACCTCACCCTATATCAGGAAGAAGGTAGCTGTATATGGCGGTGGCAAACTCGCCTTATACCTTGCCCGGATCATAAAAAGATTTGATTCGGAAGTAAGTGTTTATTTTTCGGGCGATAAGAAATTAATGCCGGCATATGATTATGAAACGGAAGATGCCATGGCAGAAGGGGTGGATGTACAGCTTTTAAGAAGTATCAGCAGTATCAAAGAAAATAAGATAACACTGGAAAAGATGAAAGTGGAAAAAGGAAAAGCTGTTTGCACCGGTGAATTTGAAAATATTGATGCCGATGTACTGATCGTTGCCAACCGCCAGGAAACAGACTCGGGATTTTTACAAACAGTTAAAGGCCTGGTTTTAAATAATGACGGATCGGTCAATATTGATCCGCAACGCATGACCGGCTGTGTAGGAATTTTTGCAGGGGGCGATATGTTGCCAGGCGAAAACAGGAGCGCTACCATTGCCATTGGGCATGGAAAAAAAGCTGCAAAATATATTGATGCATTTTTAAAAGGCATCCCTTTTCAGAAGCCGGAAAAGCATCCAACTGCCGGATACCGGAAATTACATATGTGGTATAAAACAGAAGCTACACAGAAAGAGCAGCCCAGAATTTCACCGCAGGTTGCCAATAAATATTTTGTTGAAGTAATTGCCGGTTTATCCGAAAATAAGGCCAGGTATGAGGCACAACGCTGCCTTAGTTGCGGTAACTGTTTTGAATGCGATGGCTGTTTTGCGGCATGCCCCGAAGATGCCATTATAAAATTAGGTCCGGGTAACCGTTATAAATTTAATTATGACGCCTGCACCGGATGTGCCATATGCTATGAACAATGCCCCTGCCATGCCATTGAAATGATTCCTGAACCAGTTAAACCTATTCCCCATGCCAGCTAAAAATAAATTAATTGCAACCATTGATGGAAACGAAGCTGCTGCATATGTTGCTTATCGTGTTAATGAAGTATGTGCCATCTATCCCATTACCCCTTCCTCTACTATGGCCGAACTGGCTGATGAATGGAGTGCTAAAGGAATAAAAAATATCTGGGGCAGCGTACCGGATGTAATTGAAATGCAGAGCGAAGGAGGTGCTGCAGGAACCGTACATGGTGCCTTACAAACCGGTGCATTAACAACAACATTTACGGCATCGCAGGGTTTAATGCTGATGTTGCCCAACATGTATAAAATTGCCGGTGAACTAACTCCCGCTGTATTTCATATTGCGGCACGTTCACTGGCCGCACAGGGACTTTCTATTTTTGGAGATCACCAGGATGTAATGGCTGCAAGAACAACCGGCTTTGCCATTTTGGGTTCAGCCAGCGTACAGGAAGCACACGACTTTGCATTGATTGCCCAGGCTGCAACTTTAAGATCAAGAATTCCTTTCATGCATTTCTTTGATGGCTTCCGCACTTCACATGAAGTGAATAAGCTGGAATTGTTGAAAGATGATCAGATAAAAAAAATGATACCCGATGAATTGGTTTTTGCCCATCGCAACAGAGCCATGAATCCCGATCATCCATTCATCAGGGGTACGGCACAAAACCCTGATGTGTATTTTCAGGGCAGGGAAACCGTAAATCAATTTTACGACAACACACCTGGTATTGTTGAAAAAGCGATGAAGGAATTTGAAAAATTAACCGGCAGAAAATATGAACTGTTTGATTATGGTGGAGCTCCCGATGCAGAACAGGTAGTGATCATCATGGGTTCGGGAGGTGAAACGGTTTCAGAAACAGTAAAAGCATTAAATGCAGCTGGTAGAAAAACCGGCGTTATACAGGTCAGATTATACAGGCCCTTCTCACTGGAACATTTTATTAAAGCACTGCCAGCTTCAATAAAATCAATTGCTGTATTGGACCGTACCAAAGAATCGGGTGCTGCCGGAGAACCGATGTACCAGGATGTATTGTCAACATTGGTAAGTGCTTTGCAGCAGGGTAAACTTAAACAGTTGCCCAATATTACCGGAGGCCGTTATGGACTTTCATCCAAAGAGTTTACACCGGCCATGGTGAAAGCTGTTTTTGATGAACTGAAAAAGAAAAACCCAAAAAATAATTTCACCATTGGTATTAATGATGATGTAACGCATACCAGTTTGGATTATGATGGATCCTATACTTTAGATGAATCTGCTTGGCGGCAGGGATTATTTTTCGGTTTGGGAGCAGATGGAACCGTAGGTGCCAATAAAAATACCATTAAGATCATTGGTGAGAATACTGACCTGTTCGGACAGGGGTATTTTGTGTATGATTCAAAAAAATCGGGTGCCAGAACGGTTTCGCATTTAAGGTTCGGACCAAAACCTATCAGGGCACCTTATCTTATCAGCAAGGCCGATTTTATAGCCTGCCATCAGTTCAACTTTACAGAAAAAGTGGAGATGCTGAACTTTATAAAAGAAGGAGGAACTTTTTTATTGAACAGTCCTTACCCCAAAGATGAAGTATGGAGCAGATTACCCGGTGCTGTTCAACAGGAGATCATCAGCAAAAAACTTGCTTTTTATATTATTGATGCCAATACAGTTGCCAGGGAGACGGGCATGAACGGCAGGATAAACACCATTATGCAAACCTGCTATTTTGCATTAAGCGGTGTGTTGCCAAAAGCTGAAGCCATCAAGCAGATAAAACATGCCATAGAAAAAACCTATTCAAAAAAAGGAAAAGCAGTTGTAGAAAAAAATTATGAAGCTGTTGATGCAACACTGGCAAATTTATATGAGGTAACTGTTCCTGAGAAAGCCAGTTCCACTGCTAAAATGCTTTCAGGGGTTGGTGCAGATGCTCCCGACTTTGTAAAAAATGTTATTGCCGTAATGATGGCAGGACATGGTGATGAATTACCCGTAAGCAAAATGTCGATTGACGGAACTTATCCAAGCGGTACCACCAAATGGGAGAAAAGAAATATCAGCGACCAGGTACCTGTCTGGGAGCCGGATATTTGTATTCAATGTGGAAACTGTGCATTTGTTTGTCCGCACAGTGTTATACGTGCAAAATTTTACAATGAAGGATTTTTAAAAAATGCGCCTGATGGTTTTCAATCAGCTCCCATCAATTCAAGAGGATTTCCCGAAACAAAATATACTTTACAGGTATATGCCGAAGATTGTACCGGCTGTAATTTATGTGTGGAAGTTTGTCCGGCCACGACACCTGGAAACCGTTCCTTTAAAGCCATTAATATGGCAGAAAAAGAACCTGATCCTCAAAAAATAAAAAACCAGATCGGTTTCTTTGAAGACCTTCCCTGGAACAACCGTTCTGAAATTAATTTTTCCACCGTACATGGTGCACAGTTCATGGAACCCCTTTTTGAATTCTCCGGTGCCTGTGCAGGATGTGGTGAAACACCTTATATAAAATTACTGTCGCAGTTATTTGGTGATCGTTTACTGGTTGCCAATGCCACAGGATGTTCTTCAATTTATGGAGGAAACTTACCCACTACACCCTGGACCCTGAACCAAGCCGGACAAGGCCCGGCTTGGTCCAATTCACTATTTGAAGATAATGCAGAATTTGGATTGGGCATGCGCATGACTGCTGATCACCAACTTGCCATGGCGCATCGTTTATTAAAACAACTGGCACCACAACTGGGTGATGAATTTGTAAATGAAATTATGAATGCCTCACAAAAGCAGGAATCTGAAATTGCACAACAGCGTAAACGTATACAGGAATTGAAAAATAAATTACAGGATATTCCGGAAGCAGCTGCCAAACACTTACTTTCTGTTTGTGAACAACTGGTTCACCGCAGTGTATGGCTGGTTGGTGGAGATGGCTGGGCCTATGATATTGGTTACGGCGGACTGGATCATGTATTAGCCAGCGGAAAAAATATTAATATCCTGGTACTTGATACGGAAGTGTATAGCAATACGGGTGGGCAAAGTTCTAAAGCAACACCTACTGCAGCTTCTGCAAAATTTGCATCAGCGGGTAAACGTGGCGGTAAAAAAGACCTGGCCATGCAGGCTGTTTCTTATGGTAATGTTTATGTAGCAAGAATTGCTTTTGGTGCCAACCCACAACAAACCATGCTGGCCATGAGAGAAGCGGAAGCCTATGATGGGCCTTCACTGATATTAGCCTACAGCCATTGCATTGCTCATGGATATGATCTGAAAGACGGGCTAACGCAACAGAACAATGCTGTAGCAAGCGGCTATTGGCCATTGATGCGCTACAACCCTGTATTAAGAACGAAAAAACAAAATCCATTTATACTGGATTCTACCAGGCCGGTTATACCATTGAAGGAATTTGCTTATAAAGAATTGCGGTATAAAGTACTTACTCAAACCAATCCCGGAGAAGCAGAAGCACTGATGATACTGGCACAGGACCTGGTGAACCTGCGTTGGAAAAATTATGAAGAGCTGGCTATTAAATCGGCCAGTGATTTTGTACCAGTAGCCTGATGTAACTAATAATGAGATGTCAGGGTGTGCCTGTCGAACCCAGCATTTCGGATGAAGCCACCTTCGACAGGCTCAGGCTGACATCTCAATAACAAAAAAATATTTTTATGGATTTACATACAATTTACATGGGGTTAAAACTGAGATCACCTATAGTGGTTTCGGCATGTACCTTATCAGAAGAAGTTGGCAATATTGTACAAATGGAAGATGCCGGTGCCGGTGCTGTAGTATTATTTTCTTTGTTTGAAGAGCAGCTGAAAAAAGAAGAGGCAAAGTATGAAGCCATTGTACAAAACACCAGCAATATGTTTGCCGAAGCCAGTGATTTTTTTCCGGGCCTTGACGAATATCATAAGGGATCAGATCTCTATCTCGAAAATATCCGGAAAGCAAAAGAACGGGTAAAGATCCCGGTCATTGCCAGTTTGAACGGCATCAGCAATGAAGGTTGGATAAGTTATGCCCGGCAAATGGAACAGGCTGGCGCCGATGGCCTGGAGATGAATATCTTTTTTATCCCTGCCGATGTACATGTATCATCATCTTCAGTGGAACACCGGTATTTAAATATAATTGATGAGGTTAAAGCCACAGTAAAAATACCGGTGGCTGTAAAACTCAATCCCTATTTCAGTGCCATGGGAAATATGGCAAAGCGTATGCAGGAATACAAAGCCGATGCATTGGTTTTATTTAACCGGTTTTATCAACCCGATTTTGATATCAATAAATTAACACTGCTGCATAATTTACAATACAGTGAATCTAATGAGATCAGGCTTCCGCTTTTATGGATAGCCCTCTTGTACGGCCGGGTTCCCATTTCGCTGGCTGCCAATACCGGTGTTCAGAGTTCGATTGAAGTGATCAAATATATCCTGGCCGGTGCCGATGTTGCCATGACAGCTTCTGCTTTGTATAAAAACGGAATCGGTTATTTAAAAACTATGACTAAAGAACTGGAGAGCTGGATGCTTACCAGGGAATTTGAAAACATCGATTCCTTTAAAGGTGTGATGAGCCAGCAGCATATCTCAGATCCTACCGGTTACGAAAGGGCCAATTATATTAAAGTGTTGGAGAGTCATGAATAATACTTATTAGACAATAAATCTATCCTAATAAAAGCTGTCAGGTTGAGCTTGTCGAAACCGGAACCATTTGGAAAAGAGTCTATTTTATTTGTGAACCCGCCTTCGACAAGCTCAGGCTGACAGTATAATTTTTATGTCAAACAGGTATAAATTAATCTTCTATCAAAAA